>NZ_KV793023.1:0-86571 GCF_001808325.1 Klebsiella sp. HMSC16C06 | reverse complement strand
TGAGGTGACAAGGGGAAATTCAAAAAAACTTTTCGTTCGCTCGATTTTCCATCACAACGCGAGTTTTACGCGCTATTTGCGCGCCATTTGTGCGATTTCCCGAGCAAACCGGGATACCTGTTGCCAGTCGGTATAGACCACTTCTTTGCGGGTATCCGTTTCCCCCCCGGTCATTTTCATAATCAGGCGGATCATAAACCGATCGTACCAGCTGTAGCGCGGGTAGCGCAGCGCGCCGGCAAATACCGCGCAGCTCTGCGGCTGCCACGGCGAGTTCAGCAGAAACTTACGCGTATAGCTGTTGGTCTGCGGCGTGCGCTTCTCGGGTTTACGCGCCACCAGGTTAACAGAGAAGAATGCTCCCGGCAGCGCCTGCAATGATGCCAGATGCTTTTTCACAAAGCGGTCCACCGCCGGATGAAAGTGCCCGTAGCGAATCGACGCGCCGATGACCACCCGATCGTAGTGATGCCATTCGACGACATCGGTACGGTTCAGGTTCAAGGTGTCCGCGTCGATGCCCAGCTCTTTCAGCTCGGAGGCCAGAAACGAAGCGATTTCACGGGTCTGCCCGTCGCGGGTGGAGAAGAGTATTAAAGTTTTCACGAGCACTCCTGTTATTCGCGCCAGAAAGTGGGAGTAAAGAGCACCAGTAAGGTGAACACTTCCAGACGACCAAACAGCATATTAGCAATCAGGATCCATTTCGCGACCGGGTTCATAGTGGCAAAGTTGTCCGCGACAACGCCAAGCCCAGGCCCGAGGTTGTTCAACGTCGCCACCACGGAGGCGAAGGCAGAGAAATCATCCACCCCGGTGGCGATAATAGCCAACATACTAATGATAAAGACCAGCGCATAGGCGGAGAAGAACCCCCACACGGCTTCAAGAATACGTTCCGGCAAGGCGCGGTTACCTAACTTGATGCTATAAACCGCATTCGGGTGTACCAGACGCTTAAGCTCACGGTTGCCCTGCTTAAACAGCAACAGGATACGGATCACCTTTAAGCCACCGCCCGTGGAACCGGCACAGCCGCCGATAAATGCGGAGCAGAGCAGCAACACCGGCAGGAATAGCGGCCAGCGCGCAATGCTATCGGTAGTGAATCCCGCGGTGGTCGCCATCGACACCACCTGGAAAAATGCCTGATTCAGCGTCGTCAGCACCGACCCATACACGTTATGAAGCCATAGCACCAGCGTACAGATGATGACCAGCGTCAACTGGACGCCAATGAACATGCGAAATTCTGGGTCGCGCCAGTACACCTTCAGGCTGCGTCCGCTCAATAACGAAAAATGCAGACCGTAGTTACAGCCAGAGATCAGCAAAAAGATCGCGATGATAGAGTTAATCATCGGGCTATTGAAATAGCCGACGCTGGCATCGTGAGTCGAGAAACCGCCGATGGCGATAGTGGCAAAGCTGTGCCCAATCGCATCGAACGCCGGCATACCGGCAAACCAGAGCGCCAATGCGCAGGCTATCGTCAATAACACATAGATTAGCCACAGCGTCTTCGCCGTCTCGGCGATACGCGGGCGCATCTTGTTGTCTTTCAACGGACCGGGCATTTCCGCGCGGTAGAGCTGCATCCCCCCTACGCCGAGGATAGGCAGAATCGCCACCGCCAGCACAATGATCCCCATGCCGCCGAACCATTGCAGCATCTGCCGGTAAAAGAGGATTGCATGAGGTAATGAGTCCAAACCAACCAGGGTGGTCGCTCCGGTCGTCGTCAGGCCGGAAAATGACTCGAAGAAGGCATCGGTCACCGTCAGGTTCGGCTGCTCGGCGAAAATAAAGGGCAAGGCCCCCACGCTCCCCAGCACGGTCCAGAACAGCACCACAATCAGAAACCCTTCGCGGGATTTCAGTTCGCCTTTTTGTTTACGATTCGGCCACCACAGCATGGATCCAATCGCCAGCGCAACAAAAAAGGTTTGCGTGAAGGCCCGCCCCGCGCCATCGCGATATATCAGGGCCACTAATCCCGGAACGATCATCGTCCCCGAAAATAAGATGACCAACAGTCCAACGATTCGGGTTATGGCGCGAAAATGCATCTCTGGCGCTTCCTTTGATAGGCAAAAAAACAGAGGGGATTATTCGTCAATCTTCAGTAATTGCAATGAACCGCGACTAAAATCAGCCAGTTTTGCTGAAAAAGCCGCCACTTCGGCCCGGGGAAGCGCCACGCGCAGCCGAACCGACGCCAGATATTCGCTTTCGACTACCTTCCCGGAGAATTGGGCGAGCAGCGCTTCGATACCGGCCAGTTGCCCATACTCACATTGCAAAGTATATGCTGTTAACGGTGTCTTGCGCTGCGTCGTCAGCTGCGCCAGCGCCTGATGAACACCGCCGCCATAGGCTTTCACCAGGCCGCCAGTGCCCAGCAGGATACCACCGTAGTAGCGCACGACGACAGCGGTTATCTCACCCACGCCGCACCCCATCAGTTGCGCCAGCATCGGTTTACCCGCCGTCCCCGCCGGTTCGCCATCGTCAGAAAACCCCAGCTGTTGCGAATCATCAGGCGGCCCGGCGACCCACGCCACGCAGTGGTGGCGGGCATCAGGGTGATCCGCTCTGACGGACTCGACAAACGCTTTTGCCGCCGCCACGCCGTCGGTATGCGCCAACAGCGTGATAAAACGGCTTTTTTTAATCTCCTCAACGACGGTAACCGGCGCCGCCGGGATTAACCAGCTTTCCATTACGCCAGCTTCAGATCGCGCGTCATATTTTCAATGCTGTTTTCGTGAACCACCACGTTATCTTCGATACGGATCCCGCCAAACGGCTTCATGGCGTCAATTTTCTGCCAGTTGAAGTGCTTGCTGAACGGGCCTTCACGCCACGGCGCCAGTAACGACTCGATGAAGTAGATGCCGGGTTCAATAGTCAGCACCATGCGCGGCTCGATAATACGGGTGCAGCGCAGATACGGGTATTTCGACGGCGCCGCCAGATGCGTACCGGTGTCATCCTGCATAAAGCCAGCGACATCATGCACCTGCAGACCCAGCGGATGGCCAATCCCGTGCGGCATAAACGGCCCGGTCAGGTCATTCTCCACCATCGCCTCTTCGCTTATGTCGGTAACCAACTGGTGTTTACGCAGTAGCTTTGCGATGCGCTGATGGAACTGGATATGGTAATCAACATAACGAGTCCCGGCCTTCATGGTGCTAATCAGCGCCAGCTGCTCGTCATTAACGTCTTTGATCAGATGGGCAAAGTCGTTGTCGCCGTGCGCCGCCCAGGTTCGCGTCAGATCCGCGGCATAGCCGTTATATTCTGCGCCAGCGTCGAGCAGGAAGCTGCGCATCTCCGCCGGGGCGCGATGATCCAGTTTGGTGTAGTGCAGGACGGAGGCATGCTCATTCAGCGCGACAATGTTGCTGTAAGGCACGTCGGTATCGCGGTGACCAGTGGCGGTGAGATAGGCCTGGTTGATATCGAATTCGCTCATCCCGGACTGGAAAGCTTCATAGGCCGCGCGATGACCATTGACCGCCGATTTCTGCGCTTCACGCATACAGGCCAGCTCGTAATCCGTTTTGTAAGCCCGATAGTAGTGCAGGTAATCGATAACCCCTTTCGGGTTGATCTTATCCGCAGCGATACCCAGCCCCAGCGCGCGCTCCGGTACCGGCCCAATATAACCGATATTACCGCGAGCGGCAGGTAGCTGGCTGCCGATGCCATCGGCCTTCGGCAGAGCAATGACGTCAACTTCTTCGGTCCAGAATGCGGTCGGTAGCGGCTCGACGTTGTGCCAGTAATCGACCGGCAGATAGAACCACAGCTTCGGTTTGTTAACGCCATCCACCAGCAGCCAGCAGTTAGGCACCTGCGTCACTGGCACCCAGGCTTTGAACTGCGGATTGACCTTGAACGGGTACGGGTGGTCGTCAAGGAAGACGTTAACCAGCTCACCGGAGTGAATCAGCAGCGCATCCATCTGAAAACGGGCCAGCACGTCGCGGGTACGTTCTTGTAGGGTAACAATATGATTTTTATAGAGCGCGGACAGGGATTCCATCTTTCATCCTTTGCTTTTATGGGATCGTGATACTCCGCATCTTAGCACATCACCCTGCGTGCGGGTGATTTCCGCCGGATGTGATCCGACCAGCAATTATTTAAAGAGTAATTTGCAATTCTTTAACATAAATTCCACACTCCGTTTCATCTGGTATGACCAGATCATATTGCTGGATTCAGGAGACTGACATGCTCTACAAAGGCGACACCCTGTACCTCGACTGGCTGGAAGATGGCATCGCCGAACTGGTGTTCGATGCCCCAGGTTCGGTCAACAAGCTTGATACCGCAACCGTAGCCAGCCTCGGTCACGCGCTGGACGTACTGGAAAAACAAAACGATCTCAAAGGTCTGCTGCTGCGCTCTGAAAAAGCGGCGTTTATCGTCGGCGCGGATATCACCGAATTCCTCTCGCTGTTCCTGGTCCCTGAGGAGCAGTTAAGCCAGTGGTTGCATTTTGCTAACAGCGTTTTCAATCGTCTGGAAGATCTTCCCGTCCCGACGATCTCTGCCGTCAATGGTTACGCGCTGGGCGGCGGTTGTGAATGCGTCCTGGCGACCGATTACCGCCTGGCGACGCCGGATCTGCGTATCGGTCTGCCGGAAACCAAGCTTGGCATTATGCCGGGCTTCGGCGGTTCTGTGCGTCTGCCACGCTTGCTCGGCGCCGATAGCGCGCTGGAAATTATTGCCGCCGGGAAAGACGTCGGCGCCGATCAGGCGCTGAAAATCGGCCTGGTGGATGGTGTGGTCGCAGCGGAAAAACTGCGTGACGGCGCGCTGGCGATCCTGCGTCAGGCGATTAATGGCGATCTGGACTGGAAAGCAAAACGTCAGCCGAAACTAGAGCCGCTGAAGCTCAGCAAAATTGAAGCTACCATGAGCTTCACGATTGCCAAAGGCATGGTCGCACAAACGGCCGGGAAACATTACCCGGCGCCGATCACCGCGGTGAAAACCATTGAAGCCGCCGCACGTCTTGGTCGTGAAGAAGCCCTGGTGCTGGAAAATAAAAGCTTTGTCCCGCTGGCCCATACCAATGAGGCCCGCGCGCTGGTTGGTATCTTCCTGAACGACCAGTACGTCAAAGCGAAAGCGAAAAAGTTGACCAAAGATGTCGAGACGCCGAAGCATGCTGCTGTCCTGGGCGCTGGCATTATGGGCGGCGGTATCGCATACCAGTCGGCCTGGAAAGGCGTGCCGGTGGTGATGAAAGACATTAGCGACAAATCGCTGACCCTGGGCATGACCGAAGCGGCGAAACTGCTGAATAAACAGCTGGAACGCGGCAAAATCGACGGTCTGAAGCTGGCCGGAGTGATCAGCACCATTCAGCCAACCCTGGAATACAGCGGTTTTGATCGCGTCGACGTGGTTGTTGAAGCGGTGGTCGAAAACCCGAAAGTGAAGAAAGCGGTGCTGGCCGAAACCGAGGCAAAAGTGCGCCCGGATACCGTGCTGGCATCCAACACCTCAACAATCCCCATCAGCGAACTGGCCAGCGTTCTGCAACGCCCGGAAAACTTCTGCGGTATGCACTTCTTTAACCCGGTGCATCGCATGCCGCTGGTTGAAGTGATCCGCGGCGAAAAAACCTCGGATAAGACCATTGCCAAAGTTGTGGCCTGGGCCAGCAAAATGGGCAAGACGCCAATCGTGGTGAATGATTGTCCCGGCTTCTTCGTCAACCGCGTGCTGTTCCCCTACTTCGCCGGCTTCAGCCAGCTGCTGCGCGACGGGGCGGATTTCCGCAAGGTCGACAAAGTGATGGAAAAACAGTTTGGCTGGCCAATGGGCCCGGCCTATCTGCTGGATGTTGTCGGCATCGATACCGCCCACCATGCTCAGGCCGTGATGGCGGCGGGCTTCCCGCAGCGGATGCAGAAAGATTATCGCGACGCCATCGACGCCCTGTTTGACGCCAACCGTTTCGGCCAGAAGAACGGCCTCGGTTTCTGGCGTTATAAAGAAGACAGCAAAGGTAAGCCGAAGAAAGAAGAAGACGCTGCCGTCGACAGCCTGCTGGCCGACGTCAGCCAGCCGAAGCGCGATTTCAGCGATGAAGAGATTATCGCCCGCATGATGATCCCGATGGTTAACGAAGTCGTCCGCTGCCTGGAAGAAGGCATTATCGCCAGCCCGGCGGAAGCGGATATGGCGCTGGTATACGGCCTGGGCTTCCCTCCGTTCCACGGCGGCGCATTCCGCTGGCTGGACACCATCGGCAGCGCGAAGTATCTCGATATGGCACAGCAATACCAGCACCTTGGCCCGCTGTATGAAGTGCCAGCCGGTCTGCGTGACAAAGCGCGCCATAACGAAGCGTATTATCCCCAGGTAGAGCCAGCCCGTCCGGTTGGCGCTCTGAAAACGGCTTAAGGAGTCACAATGGAACAGGTTGTCATTGTCGATGCAATTCGCACCCCGATGGGCCGTTCGAAGGGCGGCGCCTTTCGCAACGTGCGTGCGGAAGACCTCTCCGCGCACCTGATGCGTAGCCTGCTTTCGCGTAACCCGTCGCTTGAGGCGAGCGCGATTGACGATATTTACTGGGGCTGCGTGCAACAAACGCTGGAGCAGGGTTTCAACATTGCGCGTAACGCCGCGCTGCTGGCAGAAATCCCGCACTCGGTACCGGCGACGACGGTTAACCGTCTGTGCGGTTCCTCCATGCAGGCGCTGCACGATGCGGCCCGTATGATCATGACCGGCGATGCCAGCGTCTGCCTGATTGGCGGCGTTGAGCACATGGGCCATGTGCCAATGAGCCACGGTGTCGATTTCCATCCGGGCCTCAGCCGTAATGTGGCGAAAGCCGCCGGCATGATGGGGCTGACCGCGGAAATGCTGGCGCGTCTGCACGGCATCAGCCGCGAAATGCAGGATCAGTTCGCCGCACGCTCTCACGCTCGCGCCTGGGCGGCGACCCAATCAGGCGCCTTCAAAGCCGAGATTATCCCGACCGGTGGCCACGATGCCGATGGCGTACTGAAGTCTTTTAACTATGACGAAGTGATCCGCCCGGAAACCACCGTCGAAGCGCTGGCGGCGCTGAGACCGGCATTTGATCCGGTGACCGGCACGGTAACGGCAGGCACCTCTTCCGCCCTTTCCGACGGCGCGGCGGCAATGCTGCTGATGAGCGAAAGCCGCGCCCGCGAGCTGGGGCTGAAGCCACGCGCCCGCGTCCGTTCGATGGCGGTGGTCGGCTGCGACCCGTCCATTATGGGTTATGGCCCGGTTCCGGCCTCAAAGCTGGCGCTGAAAAAAGCTGGCTTATCCACCAGCGATATCGACGTCTTTGAAATGAATGAAGCGTTTGCCGCGCAGATCCTGCCGTGTATTAAAGATCTGGGCTTAATGGAGCAGATTGACGAGAAGATCAACCTCAACGGCGGCGCGATCGCGCTCGGACATCCGCTGGGCTGCTCCGGGGCGCGCATTAGCACCACGTTGATCAATCAGATGGAACGCAAAGACGCTCAGTTCGGTCTGGCGACCATGTGTATCGGTTTAGGTCAGGGTATTGCCACTGTGTTTGAGCGGATTTAATCGAAGGGTTATCTCAACGCCATTGCGACCAGAAGCAGGCAGCAATGGCGAAGAGAGCAGGTTTAGTTGCCGTTCTTCCCGCCTGTCAGGGGCGGGTTTTTTATTTTCAGATAAACGCAAACGCATCGCCAAACAGGCGATCTTCACGCGCGCCGCGTTCGTTGCAGAACAGGTCGCGGGCAATCTTGGCCATCTCAAAACGACCGGCAATGTAGATATCATGCTCGGCCAGCGTGCCGTAATCCTGTAGCACGGCAGTCAGTACCGTACCGGAACGACCGCGCCACCCTTCTTCCGGTTGCTCGACCACCGGCTCGATGCGCAGATTCGGATGCTTGATGCTTAACGCTTCCAGCTCGGCCAGATCGTACAGATGCTTAGCCTCGCGGCCGCCCCAATAAATGGCGATATCGCGATCCGGGTTACGCGCCAGCGCGGTTAACAGAATAGAACGCACATAAGAGAATCCGGTACCGCCGGCGATCAGAATCAGCGGGCGATCTTCGTCATCGCGCAGCCACGCTTCGCCATGCGGAATATCAACCTCAATTTCACGCTCTTTCAGAATGCGATCCATCACCGCCATCGCATACAGATTGAGTTCAGAAGCACCGATATGCAGCTCGATAAACTCGTGCTCTGACGGCGTGGAAGCCATAGAGAACGGACGCTTATCGCGCTCGTCCATTACCACCATCAGATACTGGCCAGCGCGGAAAGAGAATGCCGCTTCCGGTACTAATCGAACGCGATACACGGTATCGGTAATCGCCTCCACTGAGGTCACTTTACAGCTTAAGGTTGTCATGCGTCCCCTCTGTCGGGTCTATAGAGCAAAACAGCGGCGTTAGCCCCGCTTACTGTTATTTAAAGATGGCCAGTTCATCCCAGATGGCGTCGATGCGCGCCGTCACCTGAGGATCTTTTTTGATTGGACGACCCCATTCACGCTGGGTTTCGCCAGGCCATTTATTTGTGGCATCCAGCCCCATTTTTGAACCCAGGCCGGAAACCGGCGAGGCAAAATCCAGATAATCTATTGGCGTATTTTCTACCAGTACCGTATCACGAGCCGGGTCCATACGGGTAGTAATCGCCCAAATCACGTCATTCCAGTCGCGTGCGTTGACGTCGTCATCGCATACGATCACGAATTTGGTATACATGAACTGGCGCAGGAATGACCAGACGCCCATCATCACGCGCTTGGCATGGCCCGCGTACTGTTTTTTCATGGTCACCACCGCCAGGCGATAGGAACACCCTTCCGGCGGCAGATAAAAGTCGACGATTTCCGGGAACTGCTTTTGCAGAATCGGCACAAAGACTTCGTTCAGCGCCACGCCCAGCACCGCGGGCTCATCGGGCGGTCGGCCGGTATAGGTCGAATGATAAATCGCGTCTTCACGCTGGGTAATGTGGGTTACCGTAAACACCGGGAAGCTATCCACTTCATTGTAGTAGCCAGTATGATCGCCATACGGGCCTTCCGGCGCCATCTCACCGGCCTCAATGTAACCTTCGAGCACAATTTCCGCGCTGGCCGGGACTTCAAGGTCATTGGAAACGCACTTCACCACTTCGGTCTTGGTGCCGCGCAGCAAGCCTGCGAAAGCATATTCCGACAGGGTATCGGGCACCGGCGTCACCGCGCCAAGAATGGTCGCCGGATCGGCGCCAAGCGCCACGGAAACCGGGAAGCGCTCGCCGGGATGCGCCGCGCACCACTCCTGAAAATCGAGCGCGCCGCCGCGGTGGGATAACCAACGCATGATGAGTTTATTTTTACCGATCAGCTGCTGGCGATAAATTCCCAGGTTCTGCCGCTCTTTGTGCGGCCCGCGGGTCACCGTCAGCCCCCAGGTAATCAGCGGCGCGGCATCTTCCGGCCAGCAGGTCATAATCGGTATTTTGTTGAGATCGACATCATCGCCCTGGATGATTTTTTGTTGGCAGGGCGCACCGCGCAGGCGTTTGGTCGGCATATTCAGCACTTGCTTGAACTGCGGCAGCTTATCAAACAGATCGCGGAAGCCTTTTGGCGGCTCCGGCTCTTTCAGAAAGGCCAATAGCTTCCCGACTTCCCGTAGCGAACTGACGTCTTCCTGCCCCATCCCTAGCGCCACACGACGCGGCGTGCCAAACAGATTGCACAGCACCGGCATCGAGTAGCCTTTCGGGTTTTCAAACAGCAGCGCCGGGCCACCGGCACGCAGGGTACGGTCGGCAATTTCGGTGATTTCCAGGTGAGGATCGACCGGCAGAGTGATACGTTTTAGTTCGCCCTGTTGTTCCAGGAGTGTCAGAAAGTCGCGAAGATCGTGGTATTTCATGAAAGTGTTATTGACCTCTCTACAGGCGGCTAATTATACGGTGTTCGACGGCGCGATGCTGTAATTTTGTTAAATTAGCGTGAAAGAACGCTGAAATTTGGATTTCAATTATAATGGCTTTCGCGATTACACCAGCCATTTGTTATGCTTGCCGTTATTAGAAGTGGAATGAGTCATTATGCAAGCCTGGTACTTACTGTATTGCAAACGTGGGCAGCTACAACGAGCCCAGGAACATCTGGAACGTCAGTCAGTTAACTGCCTGATGCCGACGATTGCGCTGGAAAAAATCATTCGCGGTAAACGCACCATGGTCAGCGAACCGCTGTTCCCGAACTACCTGTTTATTGAGTTCGATCCAGAGGTGATTCATACCACTACCATCAGCGCCACCCGCGGGGTTAACAACTTCGTGCGCTTTGGCGCCCTGCCCGCTGTCGTTCCCTCGGCGGTTATCCATCAGCTCTCTATATACAAACCGGAAGGCATTACCGACCCGGAAACGCCGCATGAGGGCGATAGCGTGCTAATCACCGACGGCGCGTTCGAAGGCTTACAGGCTATCTTCACCGAGCCGGACGGCGAAGCCCGTTCTATGTTGCTGTTAAACCTGCTGAATAAGCAAGTCCTGCAGAGCGTTAAAAATACCGACTTCCAGAAAATCTAAACGCCGTTAACGTCGATGCCAAACAGCGTCCTGACGTTTGCGTCCGTTTGCGCCTCCAGCCATTGCGTCTCTTCGCCCCGCCAGCTCGCGACGCTGGCCAGGATATGCGGCAAATACGCGGGCTCGTTACGCCGCGAGGCCGGTCTCGGCTTGAGGTCGCGCGGCAGCAGATAAGGCGCATCGGTCTCCAGCAGCAGACGTTCCGCCGGGATCGCCGGCAGCAGCTCGCGCAGCTCCAGTCCCCGCCGCTCATCGCATACCCAACCGGTAATACCGATAAACAGGCCCAGATCCAGGCACTCCTGCACCTCGCTGCGGCTGCCGGTAAAGCAGTGCAGCACCGCGCCCGGGATCTTCTCAAGCCAGGGTTTAAGCAACGCCAGAAACCGGTCGTGAGCGTCGCGGCAGTGTAAAAACACCGGCATCGACAGCTCAGCGGCCAGCGCCAGCTGGGCGCTGAACGCTGCCTCCTGCTCCTGCGGCGTGGAGAAATTACGGTTGAAATCCAGACCGCACTCACCTATCGCCACCACCTGTGGCTCGCGGGCGAGGGTATAAATCGCCTCGGCGACCGCTGGCGACCAGCTGCTGCCGTCATGGGGATGAACCCCCGCCGTGGACCAGCAGCCGGAATAATGGCTCGCCATTCTCTGGGCCTGCTGGCTCTCCGGCAAATTTGTGCCGGTCAGCAACATGCCGTGAACCCCCGCCGCCCGGGCGCGCGCCACCACCTCATCATGGTCGCGGGAAAACTGCGAACTGGTGAGATTAACGCCGATATCAAACATGATCGCTCCCATATGACAACCGCCCTGACGGGCGGTTGGCGGTATTACTCTTCTCTGTGCTCAGCGGCTTCAGCTTCGGCCGCAGCGTCGTCATCACGCGTCAGGCGCTTCCCGGTGTAGAAGCGGGCGAAGAACACCCCGACTTCAAACAGACAGTACATCGGAATGGCCAGCAGCGTCTGCGAGAACACGTCCGGTGGCGTCAGCAGCATACCCACCACGAAGGCGCCCACCAGGACATACGGCCGTTTTTTGCGCAGCTCTTCCGGCGTGGTAACGCCCATCCAGCAGAGCAGCACAATGGCGACCGGTACCTCAAAAGAGACCCCGAAAGCCATAAACAGCGCCATCACGAAGTCGAGATAGCTGCGGATATCGGTCGAGACCAGCACCCCCTCCGGGGCAGCATGGGTCAGGAAGCCGAACGCCAGCGGAAACACGACAAAATAAGCGAAAGCCATGCCGATATAGAACAGCAGCGTACTGGATACCAGTAAAGGCACCACCAGCCGGCGCTCGTGCTTATACAGCGCCGGCGCGACGAAGGCCCATACCTGGTAAAGAATAATCGGCACTGACAGGATCACCGACACCATGAAGGTCAGCTTTATCGGCGTAAAGAAAGGTGAAGCGACATCAGTAGCGATCATCGTCGCGCCCACCGGCATCTTGCTGATAAGCGGGGCCGAGACCAGCTGGTAGATATCATTGGCGAAATAGACCAGCGCCAGGAAGATCACCAGAATAGCAATGATGCTGTTGAGCAGACGCTTGCGCAGCTCAATCAGATGCGAAATTAGCGGTTGTGTATCGTCTACGCCCATGTTTACGGTTTATCACTCGATGCGGGGGAAGAATGAGGGGCTGCCGCCGTAGCGGATGTTTTCTCTGCCGGAAGTTCAGCCGGTGAAGCGGGTTGCTCATCGACGACGGGACCCGGCGCATGAGCCGGAGCGCTGGCCTGATGTTCTGCCGTCGCCGGCGTGACGTCCTGGCGCTGCGCTTCACTGCCTTTCACCACCGGATTAAGGATGGTATTGGCTTCGTCGCTGGCCTTTTCAGGATCGTGGGCGCTATAGGAGCGCTTCATCGACTCCGCGGCCTCGCGCAGTTCATCCATGGAGGCTTTCAGCTCCGGCGTCAGGTTATTCAGGCTAGCCTTTTCCACCTTCTTGAGGCTCTCCTGGAACTCCTGCAGTTTTAGCTCCTGGGCCAGCTCATTTTGTACCGTGGTCGCCAGCGAGCGTAGCGTACGGATCCAGCCAACCACCGTTTTAACCGCGACGGGAAGCCGCTGTGGCCCCAGAACAATGAGGCCAATCACAAACACCAGCAGTAGTTCACTAAAACCAATATCGAACACGAGTTACACCTGCTCTTTGTCGTGGCGTTTTGTCTCGTCTTTTTTTGCATCATCCTGTTTATCGGCGATGGTTTTCGCCGTGAAATCTGCGTCTGGCGCCGACTTTTCGGGTTTATCATCATCACTCATGGCTTTTTTAAAGCCTTTGATAGATGCCCCTAAGTCTGACCCCAGTGAGCTCAGCTTCTTCGTCCCAAAAAGCAGAACTACGATGACGACAACAATTAATAACTGCCAAATACTGATACCACCCATACACGTTCCCCTATGACAGATGATGAATTATGTGGACGCATTATACACGCCATCCTGCGAGCCGCCTCTTCGTCAGGCCGCCGGCATGATTTTGCGCAAATAAGCCTGCGTCATGAAGAGGCGAACCGATCAGTGGGTTTTCCGCCAGCCAATCAGCCAGGTCACCACACCGCCGGCCATCAACCAGCCGGGCATCATTCCCCACTCAGGGCGATGGATAAAGAGCAGCGTACCACTGAGCAATAAAACCGCGCCTATACCAAACAGATAACGGGATTGGCCCTGGCGCACATGACGCACATGCATATCCCGCACGATGGTATCGACGCTGGTCTGCAGCTGTTTGCTCTGCTGCAGGCTCTGATACACCAGCTCAGGTATTTCAGGCATTCTTTCGATCCAGAACGGCGCTTTGTCTTTAAACGCGCGCACCAGCGCCGGAATGCCGACCTGATCTTTGATCCACGACTCGAGGAAAGGCTTCGCCGTTTTCCACAAGTCTAACTGAGGATAGAGCTGCCGGCCTACCCCTTCTACGTAAAGTAATGTCTTCTGTAGTAAAACGAGCTGCGGCTGGACTTCCATATTGAAACGCCGCGCGGTATTGAACAGATTAAGCAGCACGTGGCCGAAGGAGATCTCCGCCAGCGGCTTCTCAAAGATCGGCTCGCAGACCGTGCGGATCGCGAACTCAAACTCTTCGACATTCGTATCGGGCGGTACCCAACCGGAATCGACGTGCAGCTCAGCCACCTTACGATAATCGCGGTTAAAGAAGGCGATAAAGTTTTCCGCCAGATAGCGCTTATCTTCTTTGTTCAGCGAGCCGACAATACCGCAGTCGATGCCGATATACTGCGGATCTTCCGGGTGCTCGTAGCTGACGAATATGTTGCCAGGGTGCATATCGGCATGAAAGAAGCTGTCGCGGAACACCTGGGTAAAGAAGACCTGCACGCCCCGCTCCGCCAGCAGCTGCATGTTGGTCCCCTGGGCCTCCAGCGCCTCCACGTCGGACACCGGGATACCGTAGATGCGCTCCATCACCATCATACTTTCGCTGCAGTAGTCGGGGTACACCTCCGGCACGTACAGCATCGGACTATCTTCGAAATTACGCCGCAGCTGAATGGCGTTGGCGGATTCCCGCAACAGGTTCAGCTCGTCCAGCAGCGTTTTTTCATATTCGCGAACCACCTCCTGCGGGCGCAGACGGCGGCCGTCAGGCAGCAGACGCGGTACCCAGCGCGCCAGGCGGTAGATGAGCTTCATGTCCGCTTTAATGATCGGCAAAATATCCGGGCGGATAACCTTGATCACCACCTCTTTGCCATTCTCTTTCAGACGTGCGGTATGCACCTGGGCGATGGAAGCCGAGGCTAACGGCTCTACGGAGAAATCATCAAACCAGGCGTCCACCGGCAGGCCCCCCATCGCTTTCTCTATCTGCTGCTGCGCGAGCTTTCCTTCAAAGGGCGCTACGCGGTCCTGCAACAGCGCCAGCTGATCGGCAATATGCGGCGGGAAGAGATCCCGGCGGGTGGAAAGCATCTGGCCAAATTTAATCCACACCGGCCCCAGCTCCTGAAGCGCCAGGCGCAGACGAGTGCCAAGGGGTTGGTCTTGATGACGATTTGGCATCCAGAACAGCATCCGCCGCCAGATACGCAGCGGCAGCGTGAGACGAATTTTGGGGATGAGCTCATCGAGCCCGTAGCTCAAAAAGGTGTGGATGATGAAATACAGGCGCCGTAATTCTCCTGGCGTCATTTGCCCTCCAGCGTTTCCAGCCGTTTTTCCAGTGCGGCCAGCGCGCGTTCAATAGCCGTCGTTTCTTCCGCAAACCATGCCAGCTCCAGCGGCCCCGGTGCCAGTCGCCACTCTTCAGTGATCGCTTCTGCGACATAGCGCTGCTGGCGCTGCGCGCCTTTCAGTAAAAACTGAGCGCCGCCGCGGAGGACTTTGCCAACGCCTTCAGCCACGATATCGCCAGTATAAGGCGCCAGCAGTTCAGCGGGATCGAACTCCGCCAGATCGCACAGGGAGACCATATTCTGCACCACCTGCAGATCGCCCTGCACTTCCAGATCTCCGCTACGGATAAGCGCCGTGAGCTGCTGACGATTACGCAGTTTGGGCAGCACGCTGAGCCGGGTAATCACAGTGCAGTCGGCCTCTCCCTCCCAGGCGCTCAGGACATCAACCTGGCGTTCGCTGAACGCCAGTACGATCGGGGTGGAGAAGTCCTGCAGTTGAACTCGCAATACCTTACCCAGCAGGCGCTGACGAGCGGGTTTTAGCGCCTTGTCACGCCAGAGAAAAGTATTCAGCGCCGTCTCAATGCTAGCGGTCACCAGGGGTGTGAAAGGCATAGCGTCCCTCCTGTCAGAACTTGTAACCGCGATGCAAGGCAACGATACCCGCCGTCAGGTTGTGGTAGTCGACACTTTCAAAACCTGCATCCTGCATCATCCCTTTCAGGGTTTCCTGATCCGGGTGCATACGGATAGATTCTGCCAGGTAGCGATAGCTGTCGCCGTCTTTTGCCACCAGTTCCCCCACCTTCGGCAGGATATGGAAGGAGTAAGCGTCGTAGGCTTTGCTGAGCGGTTCGATAATCGGTTTAGAAAACTCCAGCACCAGCAGACGTCCGCCCGGCTTCAGCACGCGGTACATCGAACGCAGCGCTTTTTCTTTATCGGTAACGTTACGCAGACCGAAAGAGATGGTGATGCAGTCAAAGGTGTTATCAGCAAACGGCAGGGCTTCCGCGTTGGCCTGAACATACTCAACGTTGCCCACGATGCCGATATTACGCAGCTTTTCGCGGCCCATTTTGAGCATGGAATCATTGATATCAGCAAGCATGACGCGGCCGGTTTCTCCTACCAGACGGGAGAACTTGGCCGTCAAATCGCCGGTCCCCCCCGCCAGATCCAGCACGGTCTGCCCGCGACGTACGCCGCTGCAGTCGATGGTGAAACGCTTCCACAAACGATGGATACCAAACGACATCAAGTCGTTCATCACATCATACTTTGCCGCGACAGAATGGAATACATGCGCCACCATGTCCTGTTTCTGCTCTTTAGCGACCGTCTGAAAGCCAAAGTGCGTCGTTTCTTGTGAATCCTCAACCATCTCTATGCCTGCTTGCTTTTCAAGAAAATGTTCACTGAGTGTATCAGATTCAGCGCATTTCCCATACGTTTCAACGTGGCGGAGCCGCCTCCCGATTATGTAACGCCTCGGCAGAGTCGGCTGAAAATGCGTCATTTTCCGGGAGGTTATCCTCGTCTTCGAGACGATATTCATCGTCCTGGGCAGAGGCTTGTTCGACTAAATCAGGATTTATCCCGCGCTTCACCTCCACCCCCAGGCCGCGAAAGGCTTCCGCCTGGGCCAGCAGATTCCCGCGCCCGGAAGCGAGCTTTTTCATCGCCTGGCGATAGTTCTCTTGCGCCTTATCCAGACTCTGGCCGATGGCGGACATATCATCCACAAACAGGCGCATTTTGTCGTAAAGGCGCCCCGCCCGCTCGGCGATCTTCTGCGCGTTGCGGCTCTGATGCTCATAGCGCCACAGATTGGCGATAGTACGCAGGGCTACCAGCAGCGTCGTCGGGCTGACCAGCATGATATTATTTTGCAACGCCTCGCTGATGAGCTCGGGCTGACGGTCGATGGCCACCAGGAACGCCGGCTCGACGGGAATAAACATCAGCACGTAGTCGAGAGAGCGCAGCCCCGGCAGCTGTTGATAATCCTTGCGTCCCAGCAGGCGAATATGGTTTCGCACCGAGGCAAGATGTTCCTGCAGCGCGACTTCGCGGGTGTAGTCGTCTTCGGCGTTGAAATAGCGCTCATAGGCGACCAGGGTCATTTTGGCGTCTATCACCACGTCCTTGCCCTGCGGCAGGCGGACAATGACGTCAGGCTGCATCCGCGAGCGGTTATCGGTCTCGATACTGACCTGGGTCTGGTACTCATAGCCTTCGCGCAGGCCGGAGGCCTCCAGCACGCGGGTTAAGACCACTTCCCCCCAGTTGCCCTGGGTTTTGTTATCACCTTTCAGCGCTTTCGTCAGGTTCAGTGCCTCCTGCGCCATCTGCGCGTTCAGCTGCTGAAGATTGCGGATCTCATGCGCCAGGGTGTGCCTTTCCCGCGCCTCCTGGCCAAAGCTCTCCTGCACCTGGCGGCGGAACCCGTCGAGCTGTTCGCGCAGCGGGGTCAGCAGACCATGCAGACTCAGGCGGTTTTGCTCATCGACGCGCCGGTTGCTGTGTTCGAAAATGCGGTTGGCGAGGTTTTCAAACTGCTCGCTCAGGCGCTGCTCGCTGTTAACCATCTGACGGATCTTATCTTCCGCATGCAGCTGGGTGGATTCGAGCCGGGTGGTGACCTCACGCAGATCGGCCTCCAGCGAGGTATTGATATCCCGCAGACTGCGCAGCTCATTGTTCAGCAGCTCGCACTCCTCACGCCAGTGGGCCTCCTGCACCAGCTGCTGACGGGCGGCGCTCAGCTCAATATCCAGCTCTCGCCGCTCCTCAATGAGATCGGCCCGGATTTGGTCGGCGCGCGCTTTGGTTGCCAGCCAGCCGACCATTAACCCGGCAGCCAGTGCGATAACCGCGCTGATAATGATTGAGAGATCCACGACGCCCCCTGCGATAACCTGATGGCACAAAATAGAATTGTGCTGTACAAACGTCCAGTTTAAAAGGGATTTCCTGCGAGGAGCAACGCAAAAAAGAAAGGCCGGAGGATCCGGCCTGACAGAGAAGGGGTTGAATTACAGCAGACGACGCGCCGCTTCCACGACGATTTTGACCGCGTGGCTTTCGGTTTGCTTCATGGTTTCGGCGTTAGGGATCTCTTGCTGGGTACGGTTCACAATAACCCCGGCGACCATCCCGGCACGCAGGCCCTGGCTGGCGCACATGGTCAGCAGCGTGGCCGATTCCATTTCATAGTTCATCACGCCCATTGCCTGCCACTCTTCCATTGAGCCCTTGAAGCGGCTCACCACGCGGCCGGAGAAGGTGTCGTAACGCTCCTGGCCTGGGTAAAAGGTATCCGAAGAGGCGGTCACGCCGATATGGGTGGTGGCACCAATAGATTTCGCCGCTTCCACCAGCGCGGTGGTGCAGGCGAAGTCTGCGACGGCCGGGAATTCCATCGGCGCGAAGTGCAGGCTGGCGCCGTCCAGGCGAACGGAAGCGGTCGTAACCAGCACATCGCCAACGTTAATGTGCGGTTGAATCGCGCCGGTGGTGCCGATACGCAGGAAGGTACGCACGCCCAGCTGCGCCAGCTCTTCCACGGCGATAGAAGTCGACGGGCCGCCGATGCCGGTGGAGCAGACGATCACCGGCTTGCCGTCCAGCTCCGCGCGCCAGGAGGTAAATTCGCGGTGGGATGCCAGCTTAACCGGCTTATCCATCAGCGCGGCGATCTTTTCCACACGCTCCGGATCGCCAGGGACGATAGCCAGCGTAGCCCCTTGTAAATCGTTCTTGGTGAGGCCGAGATGAAAAACATCAGACTTGGACATAAAAAACTCCTCTGTGGGTCGAATTATCAGCAGAAGCAAAACGGTACTGTACAGAAGCCCCTGGCAACATTTTGTGATGATAGTCACCAAGACCAATAATGATTGCAGTTGTTTTTCAGTAAATAGTGATACACATCACATTAACAAGTTATATTCATCGTCACAGAACAAAAGATAGCCGCTTTCAGGCACTGTGCTTTATTACCGCCCGAACTAAAGGTAAAGGGTCTATAGTTATTGATGCGCTAATAAATAAGGGTACGGAGAATACCATGACCACCACCAAGCAACCTGGATTCGCACCTGCAGCTTCACCACACGCCGCCACCGCCGTTCATACGCCGGAAGAGCATATTATCGCCGGAGAGACGTCTATTCCCTCTCAGGGTGAAAACATGCCGGCCTACCACGCCCGCCCGAAAAATGCCGACGGTCCGCTGCCGATCGTTATCGTGGTACAGGAAATTTTCGGCGTGCATGAACATATTCGCGATCTTTGTCGCCGCCTGGCGCAGGAAGGCTATCTGGCTATTGCGCCTGAATTGTACTTCCGTCAGGGCGATCCGAATGAGTACCACGATATCCCGACCCTGTTCAAAGAGCTGGTTACCAAGGTGCCGGACGCGCAGGTGCTGGCAGATCTCGACCATGTCGCCAGCTGGGCGGCGCGCCACGGCGGCGATGCCCATCGTCTGCTAATCACCGGCTTCTGCTGGGGCGGACGCATTACCTGGCTGTATGCCGCGCATAACCCGCAACTGAAGGCAGGCGTGGCCTGGTACGGCAAGCTGGTGGGAGAAAAATCGCTGAATTCACCGAAGCATCCGGTAGATATCGCGGTCGATCTCAACGCCCCGGTGCTTGGTCTGTACGGCGCTAAAGACGCCAGTATTCCACAGGACACCATCGAGACCATGCGTCAGGCGCTGCGGGCGGCCAACGCCACAGCGGAAATCGTGGTCTATCCCGAAGCCGATCATGCCTTTAACGCCGACTATCGCGCCAGCTATCATGAAGAGTCAGCCAAAGACGGCTGGCAGCGAATGCTCGCGTGGTTTGCTCAGTATGGCGGTAAAAAAGCATAATCACCCAATGCATGAAAAAAGGAGGCAAATGCCTCCTTTTTGATTTTTTGCGTAACGATCAGGCGGACTGGCGCAGGTTCTGCGCCGCTTGCACCATATTCGCCAGCGCGGCGCGGGTTTCCGGCCAGCCGCGAGTTTTCAGGCCGCAGTCCGGGTTAACCCACAGCCGCTCCGCCGGGATACGCTGCGCGGCTTTTGCCAGCAGCGCTTCGATCCACTCCACGCTCGGCACGTTTGGCGAGTGAATATCATATACTCCCGGCCCGATCTCATTGGGGTACTCGAACGCTTCGAACGACTCCAGCAGCTCCATATCGGACCGCGAGGTTTCAATGGTGATCACGTCAGCGTCCAGCGCGGCAATGGAGTCCATGATGTCATTGAACTCGCAATAGCACATGTGGGTGTGGATCTGCGTGTCGTCTTTGGCGACCGCAGCATTAAGGCGGAAGGCTTCCACACCCCACTGCAGATAGGCATCCCAGTCGCTGCGCTTCAGCGGTAACCCTTCGCGCAACGCCGGCTCATCAATCTGGATGATGCCGATCCCCGCCGCCTCCAGATCCGCCACTTCATCACGCAGGGCCAGCGCAATCTGTTTCGCGATGGTTTCACGGCTGACATCTTCCCGCGGGAAGGACCAGCACAGAATGGTCACCGGTCCAGTAAGCATCCCTTTCACTGGCTTGTCGGTCAGCGACTGCGCGTACTTCGCCCAGTCGACGGTGATCGCCTGCGGACGGCTGACGTCGCCGATCACCACCGGCGGCTTCACGCAACGGGAACCATAGCTCTGCACCCAGCCGTTTTGCGTGAAGATAAAACCGTCCAGATGTTCACCGAAGTATTCCACCATGTCGTTCCGCTCGGCTTCTCCGTGCACCAGTACGTCTAAACCTAACCGCTCCTGCTCGACGATCGCCTGCTTAATATGTTCCGCAATCCCCGTCCGATAATGACTGGCGTCAAGGTTGCCCTTTTTGAAGTCCAGGCGCAGGCCGCGGATCTCAGTTGTTTGCGGGAATGACCCGATGGTGGTGGTCGGCCATTTCGGCAGGTTAAAGCGCTGGCGCTGTGCCTGCGCGCGAACCTCATAGGGGCTGGCACGCTGGCTGTCCTGAGCGGTGATCGCCGCCAGCCGTTTTTCCACTTCCGCGTTGTGCACGCGGGTCGAATGGCGACGGGCCTGGATTGGCGCGCTCCACTCGGTAATCGCCGCCGTATCGCCGCTGTTCAGCGCATCGCGCAGCAGCGCCAGCTCGCCGCATTTCTGCAGCGCGAAGGCAAACCAGCTCTTCACTTCCGCATCAAGGCGCGTCTCCACGCTCAGATCGATCGGGCTATGCAGCAGAGAACAGGATGACGCGACCCAGAGGTCGCGTTTACCGACGAGGTCTTTAATTAGCGCATACTTTTCGGTGAGATCGGCGCGCCAGACGTTGCGCCCATTGATCAGACCCGCAGACAGCAGCCAGTCGGCCGGCAGGCGGTTGTGCAGTTCGGCAACATCATCTTTGCCGTGCACCAGATCGACGTGCAGCCCCTGGACCGGTAGCGCAGCAATGGTCGCGAGATTGTCGCTAATGCCTTCAAAATAGGTGGTCAGCAGCAGTTTCACCTGGCCCTGCAGGGCGTCATAAGCCGGTTTAAAGGCCTCCAGCCACGCTGGCGGCAGCTCCAGCACCAGCGCCGGTTCATCAATCTGCACCCACTCGATGCCGCGCTTCGCCAGTTCGGCCAGCACCTGCTGGTAAACCGGCAGGATGTCATTCAGCAGGCTCAGACGGTCAAACGGTTCACCTTTCACTTTACCCAGCCACAGGTACGTTACCGGCCCCAGCAGCACGGGCTTGATCTTGTGGCCCAGCGCCAGCGCTTCGTCTACTTCATCCAGCAGTTGGGTCCAGGTCAGTTTGAACTGCTGGCCCTTCACGAACTCCGGCACCATGTAGTGATAGTTAGTGTTAAACCATTTGGTCATTTCCGCAGCGGCGGCCGGTTCGCCAGTCGGCGCACGGCCGCGGCCAATGCGGAACAGGGTATCGATATCGATGGATCCGTCTTTGTTCTGATGACGAGCCGGCACGTTGCCAAGCAGCAGGCTGGTAGTCAGAACATGGTCGTACCAGGCGAAATCCCCCACCGGCAGCAGATCAACGCCCGCCTGTTTCTGCTGCTCCCAGTGGCGGGCACGCAGCTCACGGCCTACTGTCAGCAGTTCCTCGCGAGTGGCGTTGCCCGCCCAGTAGCTCTCTTGCGCTTTTTTCAGCTCGCGGCGCAGGCCAACGCGAGGAAAACCGAGGGTGTGGTTAATAATTGTCATTTTTGTTCCTCTCTTATTTCATTGAATCTGAAGAAAAACTCTAAATAGTTCGGCTTGCAGGAAGGCGGCAACGATGCGCATCCCCAGGAGCTTACTGAAGTAAGTGACTGGGGTAAGCGAGGCAGCCAACGCATCTGCAAGTCGAAATATGACGAGTTTTAGACGTCCAGATGTTTACACATCCATAATTGACAGTTACTGTATATTCCTCAAGCGCAAATTGCTCATGGCGAAGTGAAGGACTTTCATGATCGAAATTAAACATCTGAAAACGCTGCAAGCGTTGCGGAACAGCGGTTCACTGGCGGGTGCGGCAGCGGCCCTGCACCAGACCCAGTCCGCCTTGTCTCACCAGTTCAGCGATCTGGAACAGCGCCTTGGCTTCCGTTTGTTTGTGCGTAAAAGCCAGCCACTACGCTTCACGCCGCAAGGGGAAATTCTGCTGCAGTTGGCCAATCAGGTGCTGCCGCAGATCGCTCGCGCCCTGCAGGACTGTAACGAACCACAGCAGACCCGGCTGCGCCTGGCTATCGAATGTCACAGCTGTATTCAGTGGCTGACGCCGGCGCTGGAGAATTTCCGCGCCCGCTGGCCGCACGTGGAGGTCGACTTCCATTCCGGAGTGACCTTCGACCCGCAGCCTGCGCTGCAGCAGGGCGAACTGGATCTGGTGATGACCTCCGATATCCTGCCGCGCAGCGGTCTGCACTACTCGCCGATGTTTGATTATGAGGTGCGTCTGGTGCTGGCGCCCGAGCACCCGTTAGCCATGAAGACGCTGATTACGCCAGAGGACCTGGCCGCGGAAACACTGCTGATTTATCCCGTGCAGCGCGGGCGCCTCGACATCTGGCGCCATTTCCTGCAGCCGGCCGGCATCAGTCCCCAGCTGAAAAGCGTCGATAACACGCTGTTGCTGATCCAGATGGTGGCCGCAAGGATGGGCATCGCCGCGCTGCCGCACTGGGTGGTGGAAAGCTTTGAACGCCAGGGTCTGGTGGTCACCAAAACCCTGGGTGAGGGATTATGGAGCCGGTTGTACGCGGCCGTCCGCGATGGCGAACAGCGTCAACCGGTCACCGAAGCGTTTATTCGCTCTGCGCGGAACCACGCCTGCGATCATCTGCCGTTTGTCCGGAGTGCGGAGCGACCCAGCGGCGATGGACCCACAGCGAGGCCAGGATCACCAACGCTCCGCTAATAAAGCTCGGCCAGTGCGGCTGCTCCTGCCAGATGGCGAGGTTTACCAGTAGACCCGCGGGGACATGGACGTTATTCATGATCCCCAGCGTGCCGGCATCCACCTGCGTGGCGCCATAGTTCCACATAAAGTAACCCAGCCCGGAAGCCACCACGCCGAGCCACACCAGCACGCTCCACTGCAGCGTGGTGGTCGGCAGCTTCTGGGGGTTGCCCAGCATAAACCACGCTGCCACCGCCACGATAAAGGCCCCGACATAAAACCAGGCAAAGGCATTGTGCTGCGGCATCGGACGTACCTCCATCAGGCGCTTGTAACCCACCATGCCGATAGCGAAGCAGAGGTTTGACAACTGCACCAGTAACAGCCCGGTCCAGAAATGATCGCTGACTTTGTCATAGCGGATAATCGCCGCCCCCAGCACCGCCAGCGCAGCACTCAGCAGATAGCCCCAGCGCAGCTTACGTCCGCTGAGCAGGTCGTAGATCAGCGTGATATACAGCGGGGTAAACACGGTAAACAGCAGAAATTCCGAAACCGTCAGATAGAGATAGGCGCGGAAAGCCAGCAGATACATGATGCCAAGCTGCATCGCGCCCACCAGCATATAGAGCACGATCGTGCGCGGAGACTGGCCGCGCGTGCGCAGGAAAGGCAGGAACACCAGCGCCGCCAGGCCCACACGCATCAGCACCGAAAAATAGCTGTCGACGCTACCGGCCAGGTATTCGCCAATCAGGCTAAAAGAAAAGGCCCACAGGATAGTGGTGATAATTAACAGCGCCACAATGGTCGTCTCGTTGGATAAAGAACAGGCATTGTAGCGAAGAGTCAGGTTGACGACTGGACAGTTATTCGCCAGTCGTCAATCTTTTTCAGTCGAGGTATAGCTTACGCAGGTAGTGCGGGACCGCATCGTCGGCGTTACTGCCGATCTCTTCCAGTTCCGGATGCAGATCCTTCAGCCGTTGATGGGCGTTGGCCATGATGCAGCCTTTGCCGGCCATCGACAGCATCTCAGCGTCGTTCATACCGTCGCCGAAGGCGATGCAATCGGCAAGAGTGTAACCGAGCATTTTCGCCACCGCCTCCAGCGCATGCCCCTTCGATACCCCACCCGCCATGACTTCCAGGCAGGTTAAGGTGGAGAAGCTGACGTTCACGCGATCGCCCCAGCGGGCGTTCATCGCCTGCTCCAGCGGCAGCAGATGCTCGTGATCCTCGCAGGTAAAGAATACTTTGCTGATCCCCTGCGGATCCAGTTCGCCCGGCTCATACAGCTTGTAGTTAAACACCGCCTCCTTGAAGAAGCGCATCTCTTCCGGACGATGGCGGTTCATATACCACTCGTCTTCCCGATAGACGTTAGTGACGATTTTCGGGTCGTTACGCACGATCTCAAACAGGTCGGCGGCAATATCGCGGTCGAGGTTATGGGCAAAGATTTGCTGACCATCGCTATCGTGAACCCGGGCGCCGTTAGAGGTGATCATGTACGACCGGATGCCGAGATTATCGCGGATCTGCCCGACGTCGATGTAGTGACGGCCGGTGGCGAAGACGAAATTGATCCCACGGGCGGTGAGCAATTTCAGCGTCTCTTTGGCATACGGGGTCAGGAAATGATCGGGGGAAAGCAGCGTGCCGTCTAAATCAGACGCAACAACCTGGTACATAAAAAAGTTAACCTCTAAGCAGGGCGACGAGCGTTATCGTCGGATTAAGTATGTCGATTGAAAAACTCGACGATGGCATTGAGCGCGACTGAGCGCATAGCGTCCTTTTCAAAAAGGATCTCATGATATGCCCCTTCAATGACGAGCGGTTTACCGCCCTCACAGGGATGGCCGGCAGCGGCCCGTAATTCACAATAGCGGTCGTGCATCAGATTATCGACCACCCGCTCCTCCTCTGCCTGTAAAAGCAGCGTCGGGGCGGTGTCTTTTTCCACATTCGCCAGCACTTCGTCGCCGGCCAGCATGCCCTCCCGCACCCAGTGCCAGGTCGGGCCGCCAACCTGCAGTCGCGGTTCATCGGCATAGAAGCGCAGGTTGCGACGATAGCGTTGTCGACTGTGCGTCAGCACGTTAACGGCAAAAGGCAGCGCCCGCCAGCGCCCGGTGCCGATGGCATACTCTTCGCGAATGCGCTGATGGCCCTCAGCCCAGTCGAGAATATGGCGCACCATCCAGTCCGGCAATCGAATGATAATCCCGAACATCGGCGCGCAGAGCGCAATCGCATCGCAATGCGCCTGGTAACGTTGCAGAAAAAGCGTGGCAATCGCCCCGCCCATAGAGTGAGCGAGGATAAACCGTTTTCGCCAGTGTCCGGGGACCACCTGCTGCTGCCAGAGCGCCGCCAGGTCATCGACATAGTCGCTGAAGTTGACGACGTGTCCGCGGTGGGTATCAGAGAGCAGGCGGCCCGAGCGTCCCTGGCCGCGATGATCGATGATCATCACGTCAAAGCCGCTGTGAAAGAGATCGTAGGCGACTTCGGCATACTTCACGTAGCTTTCAATGCGCCCGGGGCAAATCAGCACCAGACGATCGTTATTTTGCGCGCAGAAGCGAACAAAGCGTACCGGTACATCATCGACGCCTTTAAATTCAGCCTCTTCGCGCTGTCGCCAGAAATCCGTCAGCGGCCCCATACTAAAGGCCGCAAACGCGTTTTCTCGTGTTTCCCAGTCCTTTTTCTGCCCAAACATCGGGTTTACACCCCTGTTAACCGCTGAAAATCGTTTTTTTGCCCTGTATCACACAATGCTGACACAATAGCGTATTGTGGCATAAAAACAGACAATCAGGGAGTTTCTCATGACCATTGAGTGGTGGTTCGCCTACCTGCTGACATCAATCATTCTCAGCCTGTCACCAGGTTCCGGAGCGATTAATACCATGACCACCTCCATTAACCACGGTTACCGCGGCGCGGCGGCGTCGATTGCCGGTTTGCAGACCGGGCTGGTTATTCATATCGTGCTGGTTGGTGTTGGTCTCGGCACCCTTTTCTCCCGCTCGGTGCTGGCCTTTGAAGTGCTGAAATGGGCCGGCGCGGCTTATCTTATCTGGCTGGGGATCCAGCAATGGCGGGCGGCGGGGGCGATCGACCTGAATACGCTGGCGAAGGCGCAGACGCGCGGCAAACTGTTCCAGCGCGCGGTGTTCGTGAATCTCACCAACCCCAAAAGCATTGTGTTTCTGGCCGCCCTGTTTCCGCAGTTTATCCTGCCGCACCAGCCGCAGGTGATGCAGTATCTTGTTCTGGGCGTCACCACCATTGTCGTCGATATCATTGTGATGATTGGCTATGCGACCCTGGCGCAGCGCATTTCCGCATGGATCAAAGGGCCAAAGCAGATGAAGGCGCTGAACAAAGTCTTTGGTTCGCTGTTTATGCTGGTCGGGGCGCTGCTCGCCTCCGCCCGTCACGCCTGAATCATGGAATCTCGCTCGCAAAGAGAGGTTTGCCGGGCGAAAAACGCGCACTCTCTGCACGAGCCGACACGCAAAGCGGGTAATTAATTTTTTTACCCGCTGTCGGCGTTGAACCCATCGTGTCAGGATGCCGCCAGATACGTGATTCACGGATGAACGGCGATGGCGGAAACGGCGACTCCTCATGATGCGGTATTTAAAACCTTTCTCTCGCGGGTAGAGACGGCGCGCGATTTTATCGAGCTCCACCTGCCTTCGTCGTTAATACAGATCTGCAAACTGGATACCCTACGTCTGGAATCCGGCAGCTTTCTCGAAGACGATCTCAGGCCTTACTACAGCGATATCCTTTATTCGCTGGAAACCACCCGCGGTGCGGGCTATGTCCATGTTCTGATCGAGCACCAGAGCGCACCTGATAAGCTGATGGCCTTTCGCTTAATGCGCTATGCTGTCGCCGCCATGCAGCGGCACCTGGAGAGCGGCCATAAAACGCTGCCTCTGGTTATCCCTATTCTCTTTTATCAGGGACGACGCAGCCCCTATCCCTGGTCGATGCGCTGGCTGGATAATTTTGCCGATCCTGAGACCGCCCGCCAGCTCTATAGCGGGGCGTTTCCGCTGGTCGATATCACGGTGATCCCCGACGACGACATCATGCAGCACCGCAGCATGGCAGCCCTGACGCTGGTGCAAAAGCACATCCGCCAGCGCGATATGGCGCAATTGCTGGATAAGTTGACCCATCTCTTACTGCTGGAGCAGATGAGCGGACAACAAATCACCGTATTGGTAAACTATATGGCTCAGGCAGGAGATGCCGAGGATACACGGACACTCTTGTACGGACTGGCACAGCGCGTGCCGCAGCATGGAGGATTACTGATGACGCTGGCGGAAACATGGCTTGCAGAAGGTATGGAGAAAGGCGTACAGCAGGGCATAAAAGAAGGTAAACACCAGGCCTTGCTGCAGGTTGCCGAAGCAATGCGCAAACGCGGTATTGATGACGCAGCTATCATGGAAATGACCGGTCTGGCTGAAGATGAGCTGCAGCGGCTTCGCCACTGACACTTTCCCACCCGGAAACAGCCGGGTGGGAAACAGCATGCCGGTTAACGCGAGATAATCAGGTGGATGCCGAAGCCCGCAAACAGCGTACCGGCGATACCATCGATCCACTTCGCCATCCGCTGATAGCCGCGGCGCATCCCCGGCAGGGCGAACAGGCTGGCAACCACCATAAACCAGGCCAGCGTCTCGACGATAATCAGCAGGAAAATACCCCAGCGCGCACCAGCGCCGACGCTGTCACCCACGAACAGCGAGAACACCGAGCCGAAGTAGATGATCGCTTTCGGATTCGCCAGATTGGTCA
This sequence comes from Klebsiella sp. HMSC16C06, assembly GCF_001808325.1. Classification (NCBI taxonomy): domain Bacteria; kingdom Pseudomonadati; phylum Pseudomonadota; class Gammaproteobacteria; order Enterobacterales; family Enterobacteriaceae; genus Klebsiella; species Klebsiella sp. HMSC16C06. The sequence continues at coordinate 58,570 of NZ_KV793023.1, read as the reverse complement.
GCAGTCCCTTCACGAAGCTGCGTCCGCTGCGGGCCAGCTCCACCTGCGGCTCCGCCGAGGCCACCGCCTCTTTTTTCAGCGCGCCGCGCAGCATCTGGTAGCCCATCCAGCACAGATACAGGCCGCCACCGACCATGATGATGTTATGCAGCCACGCCATCTGCGCGAGGATCAGGTTCAGGCCGAGCAGGGCAACCCCCGCCCAGATCATGACGCCGCAGGTGATCCCCAGCACACCCATCATCGCCTCTCTGCGCGAGCGGCTGATGGCCGTTTGTGAGACAAAGAAAAAGTCCGGCCCCGGGCTCATCAGCGCAATGATATGCACCAGCGCCACGGTGAGGAAAAGCATCAGCATAGTTAACTCGCAGGAAAATAGTGAAGAGGGAAACTATTCTGGCACCTTTTCCCGCGGCTGACTACTCATCATCACCATCGACATGAGCGCGTATCAATGCCATGAATTCTTTACCGAAGCGCTCAAGTTTACGCGTCCCCACGCCGTTGACGCTGAGCATCTCGCCGGCGGTGAGTGGCGACTGTTCCGCCATCTCGATCAGCGTCGCGTCGTTGAAGACCACGTATGGCGGGATATTCTCTTCGTCGGCGATCGCTTTACGCAATTTGCGCAGCTTGGCAAACAGCTTGCGGTCATAATTGCCGCCAAAGGATTTCTGCATCGCCTTCGGCTTCAGCGCCACGATACGCGGTACGGCAAGCTGCAGCGGCACCTCGCCGCGCAGCACCGGTCGTGCGGCTTCGGTCAGCTGCAGTGCGGAGTGCTGGGCGATATTCTGCGTCACCAGCCCAAGGTGAATCAGTTGGCGGATCACGCTCACCCAGTGCTCGTGACTCTGCTCCCGGCCGATACCGTAAACCGGCAGCTTATCGTGGCCCATGTCACGGATGCGCTGGTTGTTGGCCCCGCGCAGAACCTCCACCACGTAACCCATCCCGAAACGTTGATTCACCCGGTAAATCGTTGACAGCGCCTTGCGCGCATCCATTAAGCCATCGTACTGCTTTGGCGGGTCAAGACAGATATCGCAGTTGCCGCACGGCTCCTGGCGCCCTTCGCCAAAGTAGTTCAGCAGCACCAGACGACGACAGGTTTGCGCTTCGGCAAACGCCCCCATCGCATTCAGCTTATGCCGCTCGATATCCTGTAGCGGTCCGGCGGGCTTTTCTTCCAGACAGCGGCGCAGCCACGCCATATCCGCCGGATCGTAAAACAGCATCGCTTCCGCCGGCAGGCCATCACGCCCGGCGCGGCCGGTTTCCTGGTAGTAGGATTCAATATTGCGCGGGATATCGAAGTGCACCACAAAGCGGACGTTCGGCTTGTTGATACCCATCCCGAAGGCCACCGTCGCCACCACGATCTGCAGATCGTCGCGCTGGAATTTCTCCTGCACGTCGGCGCGAACGGCGTTTTCCAGACCAGCATGGTAAGCCGCCGCGCTGATGCCGCGGCTCTGCAGACGCGCGGCGGTATCTTCCACTTTCGAGCGGCTGTTGCAGTAGATGATGCCCGATTTGCCGCGCTGATCCTGAACGTAGCGCATCAGCTGGTCGAGCGGTTTGAATTTCTCCATCAGCATATAGCGGATGTTCGGCCGGTCGAAGCTGCTGACCTGAATCAGCGGATCGTTAAGCCCGAGCAGACGGACGATATCACGGCGGGTGGTGTCATCGGCGGTGGCGGTCAACGCCATAAACGGGATTTGCGGCATCCGCTGGCGCAGCTGGCCCAGCGCGGCATATTCCGGACGGAAGTCATGGCCCCACTGGGAGATACAGTGCGCTTCGTCTACCGCCAGCATCGCCAGGTTCCAGTTCGCCAGATGCTCAAGAAAGTTATCCAGCATCAACCGTTCCGGCGCGATATACAGCAGACGAACCTGCCCGCTGCGACAGCCGGCCATCACTTCCTGCTGCTGCTCGCGGCTTTGCGTCGAGTTCAGACAAGCCGCCGCCACGCCGTTGGCCAGCAGTTGATCGACCTGGTCTTTCATCAGCGAGATCAGGGGTGAGACCACGACTGTCAGACCGCCCATGACCAGCGCCGGCACCTGATAGCACAGCGATTTACCGCCACCGGTCGGCATGACCACCAGGCAGTCCCGGCCCTCAAGCACCGTGTCGATAATCGTTTCCTGGCCAGGACGGAACTGCTGGTAGCCGAAGGTCTCTTGTAAAACCTGCTTAGCCAGCGATTCCTGATTTAATACTTCCGCCTGTGCCACGTTGACCCCATTTGCCTGAAAAGAAAACAGGCGCTATTTTCAGCGCCTGCGAGCCAGAGTGCAACGATTAAAACAGATCGTTGAGCATTAGCCCGACGCCGACGCGCGTTTGATTGAAGTTGTAGTCGATAAGCGATTCGCCGTAACCGCTGTAGATCTGCGTATAGGCGCGAACATGTTTGGTAATGGGATAGCTCACGCCGAGCTCCGCCCCGCCATAGCCGGTGTTCCAGTTATATTGCCCCTGCGCGCTGAGGATCGCCTCTCCCAGCTGGTAGCCCACCTTCAGCCGGTAATAGCCCATATATTTGGTGATATCCGGGTTATCATCGGTGTTGCCCACCACATACCAGGGCTTCACTTCCACCAGCCAGTTGCCGTTTTGCGCCATCAGGCGGGCGTAAAGCCGGTTCCAGCTGCGCGAGGTGGGGTCGGAACGACCATTCGAGTCGTGGTTATACCCCATCTCGATGTCGCGCAGCGTCCAGCCGGCAAACTGGTAGTCGGTCGCAAAGCCCAAAAACAGCTGGGGTTCGTAATTGGTTTCGCGAAACGGCGCCGACTCTTTGCTGTTGGAGAGCTGCCACCAGGATTTCTGGGTGTACGATGCGCCGAGCAGCGAATTATCGCCCAGGATGCCGCGCCACAGCGGGAACGCCAGACTCAGCTGAAATTTCACTTCATCTTTACGGGCATTTTCGGCCCAGTCATAACTCCGAATCGCCTCTTTGTTGAGATCGCTGGTCCATGTGTAGAGCAAATAGTTACTCTCATAAGGGTAGAGCAGGAAAGGATTATCATGGTCCTGGAGCAGGTTGGCGATAATGCTGCCGCGCACTGCCGGTTTGTCGTGAACCGACGCATCCTGCGCCATAACACCGGCCGGTAGCGCGCACAGCGCCACCAGGCAGGCCAAAGAGATACGCATGCTGGTCTCCTGATAAATAGTTTTTATTTTTGTTTAACCTGAAGCCATTCTACCTGTTTATTAATCACCTGCCCCCTAATCCGCTCCGAAAGTGGAAATCAATATTTTAGAAGCATAAAATCAACATTTTGTTAACGAATGGAACCGGTGTTATGTCTGAACTTACTGCCGAAGCAGCGCTGAAACTGGTGGGGGAGATTTTCGTCTATCACATGCCGTTTAACCGTGCCCTCGGTCTCGAACTGGAGCGCTATGAAAAGGCGTTTGCCCAGCTCAGCTTTAATAATCAGCCGATGATGGTCGGCAACTGGGCGCAGAGTATTTTGCATGGCGGAGTGATCGCCTCCGCGCTGGACGTCGCCGCTGGCCTGGTCTGCGTCGGCAGCACCCTCCCCCGCCATGACACCATCAACGAAGAAGAGCTGCGCCAACGCCTCTCCCGCATGGGAACCATCGACCTGCGCGTAGACTACCTGCGTCCGGGCCGCGGTGAACGGTTTACCGCCACCAGCAGCCTGCTGCGCGCCGGCAATAAAGTGGCGGTAGCCCGCGTGGAACTGCATAACGAAGCTCAGGTCTATATTGCCAGCGCAACGGCCACCTATATGGTGGGTTGATTGGCCAAAATCGAGTAACATCACTCTCTTTGGCAATGGATTTTACCGATGGATGCGAAACAGACGCGGTTGGGGATCATTCTGGCCCTCGCCGCCTACTTTATCTGGGGTATCGCGCCAGCGTACTTCAAACTTATCTACTATGTTCCCGCCGATGAAATTCTGACCCATCGCGTGATCTGGTCCTTCTTCTTCATGGTGGCGCTCATCAGCGTCAGCCGCCAGTGGCCGCAGGTGAAAAAGCTGCTGAAGACGCCGCGCAAGATCTTCCTGCTGGCGCTCTCGGCAGTGCTGGTCGGCGGTAACTGGCTGTTGTTCATCTGGGCGGTGAATAACCACCATATGCTGGAAGCCAGCCTCGGCTACTTTATCAACCCGCTGGTAAATATTCTGTTGGGGATGATTTTCCTCGGCGAACGCTTCCGTCGCCTGCAGTGGCTGGCGGTGATCCTCGCCTTTTGCGGCGTGTTGGTCCAGCTGTGGACCTTTGGTTCGCTGCCGATAATCGGCCTTGGGCTGGCCTTCAGTTTTGCCTTTTACGGCCTGGTGCGGAAGAAAATCGCTGTCGACGCGCAGACCGGCATGCTGGTGGAAACGCTGTGGCTACTGCCGGTGGCGGCAATCTGGCTGTTTGGCATCACTGATAGCCCGACCAGCCATATGGGGGAGAACCCCTGGTCGCTCAATCTGCTGCTGATGGCCGCGGGCGTGGTCACGACCATTCCCCTGCTGTGCTTCACTGGCGCGGCAACGCGCCTGCGGCTCTCCACGCTGGGCTTTTTCCAGTACATCGGCCCAACGCTGATGTTCCTGCTGGCGGTGACGTTCTACGGCGAAGTGCCGGGCAAGGATAAAATGGTGACCTTCGGCTTTATCTGGGTCGCGCTGGCGGTATTTATCGTCGATGCGCTGTATACCCAGCGCCGGCTGCGCAGAGGCTAAGCCGGCCTCTGCCAGTAAAAAAGGGAGCCGCCGCTCCCTTTTTTTACAGCCAGTTTTTACGCTTGAAGTAGAGATATGGCGCCAGGCCGGCCAGCATCATAAAGACGATCGCCCCCGGGTAGCCGAAGCTCCAGTGCAGCTCCGGCATAAATTCAAAGTTCATCCCGTAGCTGGACGCCACCAGGGTTGGCGGCAGGAATACCACCGACACCACCGAGAAGATCTTGATGATGCGGTTCTGCTCGATGTTGATGAAGCCCATCGCCGCCTGCATCAGGAAGTTCACCTTCTGGAACAGCGATTCGTTGTGCGGCAGCAGGGATTCGATATCGCGCAGGATCTCCCGCGCCTGTTCCAGCTGGCCCGCCGGCAGGCGCGCCTTACGCACCAGGAAGTTCAGCGCGCGCTGGGTATCCATCAGACAGAGGCGGACCTTCCAGCCGATATCTTCCAGTTCCGCCAGCGTCGACAGCGCTTCATCGTACTCGTCGCCCTGATGGCCTTCCATAATCACGCGGCTCAGCTTTTCCAGGTCGCTGTAGATATTTTCAATTTCATCCGCCAGCTGCTCGATTTTGGTTTCGAACAGGTCGAGCAGCAGTTCGTAGGCGTTACCGTCGACCAGCGTCTGGTTGCGCACGCGCATACGGTACAGGCGGAAAGCGGGCAGTTCGCGCTCGCGCAGCGTGAACAGGCGGCCTTCGCGGATGGTAAACGCCACGGTAGAGTTGCCGGCGTGATCTTCCGCATCTTCAAAAAAGAAGAACGAGTGGATGTGTAACCCATCTTCATCTTCAAAGAAACGCGCGGAGGCTTCGATATCTTCCAGTTCCGGGCGCGTCGCCAGGTTCTGACCCAGTTCCGTCTGCACGCGGCTTCGCTCATCGTCGTCAGGCTCGACCAGATCGACCCACACCGAGCTGGCGAGGTGCTTGATCTCATCGGCTTCCAGGCGCGTTAAACGATTGTTTTCCAGTTGAAATGCGCTCAGCATGACCGGGACTCCCAATGCAAAAAAATTATCGGACAGTTCGGTGGGCACACAGAAACAAATTGGGTTTCAGACCATTAAGCCTGACTCAGCGCGACAGGAATAGGGCAGGTCGCTGACAACCGCTAAGGCTATCAGCATAAGAGGATAGCCTTAGGAGTTGTTCCTGAATGACAGGAAGTTGAGCCAGCATCTACTGGGTGTGTCCAAGGCGAATGTCCTCTTAGCGTAATCGTGCGCGCATGTTACGCCAGCGCAAAATCGGCGTCAACACGCAACGGAACGCGAAAGCGCAAATCAGGCGCCTTAACGTATAAAGGTAGCAGAATATTACAAAATAATGATATTTTTCTTAAAGTTACACCGTCTCAAGCCGCGCGTAAGCCGCCACCAGCCATTTGATTCCCTGGCCCTGAAAAGCCACCTGCAGCCGGCTGTGCTCGCCGCTGCCTTCGAGGTTGACGATAGTGCCTTCGCCAAACTTCGGATGGCGCACCCGCTGACCTAACTTGTAGCCGGTATCGCTCTCGGCAATCGGCGCCCCCAGTCGCTGGTGGTTTACCGGACGGCTCACCGTGGCCCGCAGACGCACTTCTTCTACGCACTCCTGCGGCAGTTCTCCGATAAAGCGCGACGGGCGGTGATAAACCTCTTTGCCGTACAGACGGCGGGTTTCGGCGTAGGTCAGCGTCAGCTTCTGCATGGCGCGCGTCACGCCAACGTAGGCCAGGCGACGCTCTTCTTCCAGGCGGCCGCCTTCATCAAGCGCCATCTGGCTCGGGAACATCCCTTCTTCGACGCCGACGATAAACACCTGCGGGAATTCCAGCCCTTTCGCCGAGTGCAGGGTCATCAGTTGAACCGCGTCCTGCCAGGTGTCCGCCTGCCCCTCGCCCGCTTCCAGCGCGGCGTGGGAGAGGAACGCCTGCAGCGGCATCAGGTCTTCATCTTCTTCGTTGTAGCTGAACTGGCGCGTCGCCGTCACCAGTTCCTCTAAGTTTTCAATACGGGTCTGGCCCTTCTCGCCTTTCTCCTGCTCGTACATCGCGCGCAGCCCGGAGTCTTTAATCACCCGATCGGTCTGAACATGTAGCGGCATATCGGCGGTTTCCTGCGCCAGCGCGTCAATCAACTCCATAAATCGCTGCAGAGCGCTGGCGGCACGGCCAGCCAGCACTTTCTCTTTCAGCAGCTCGCGGCAGGCCTGCCACAGCGTCAGCTGACGATCGCGCGACGTCTGGCGCACCACGTCGAGCGTGCGATCGCCGATGCCGCGGGTCGGCGTATTGACCACCCGCTCAAAGGCGGCATCGTCGTTACGGTTGGCAATCAGGCGCAGGTAAGAGAGCGCATCTTTGATTTCCTGACGTTCGAAGAAGCGCATACCGCCGTAGATACGGTACGGCATGCTGGCCTGCAGGAGCGCCTCTTCCAGCACGCGCGACTGGGCGTTACTGCGATAGAGAATGGCGCATTGCTCCAGCGCGCCGCCGTTCTCCTGCCAGGTTTTAATGCGGTTCACCACGAAGCGCGCTTCGTCGAGATCGTTGAAGGCGCAGTACAGCGAAATCGGCTCGCCGTCGGCGCCGTCGGTCCACAGCTTTTTGCCCAGGCGCCCGTTGTTGTTTTCAATCAGGGCGTTGGCAGCGCTAAGAATATTGCTGGTTGAACGATAGTTCTGCTCCAGGCGAATAGTTTCCGCGCCGGGGAAGTCGTTGAGGAAGCGCTGAATGTTCTCGACCTGCGCGCCGCGCCAGCCATAAATCGACTGGTCATCATCGCCAACGATCATCACTTTGCCGGTATCACCCGCCAGCAGGCGGATCCAGGCGTACTGGATGTTGTTGGTGTCCTGGAATTCATCGACGAGGATATTGGTGAAACGCTCACGATAGTGCTGCAGGATATGCGGCTTGTTCAGCCACAGCTCGTGCGCGCGCAGCAGCAGCTCGGCGAAATCCACCAGCCCGGCGCGGTCGCAGGCCTCCTGGTAGGCCTGATAGACCTTCTGCCAGGTCTGCTCGACCGGGTTGCCGTAGCTCTGAATGTGATGCGGGCGCAGCCCTTCATCTTTCTGGCTGTTGATGTACCACATCGCCTGACGCGGCGGCCATTGCTTCTCATCGAGGTTCATCGCCTTAATCAGACGCTTCAGCAGACGGAGCTGGTCTTCGCTGTCGAGGATTTGGAAATCCTGCGGCAGGTTGGCGTCCAGATGATGCGCACGCAGCAGGCGGTGCGCGAGGCCGTGGAAGGTGCCTACCCACATGCCGCCCTGGGTAGTGCCCATCAGCTGGCCGATACGGTGGCGCATCTCCGCCGCCGCTTTGTTGGTAAAGGTCACCGCCATAATCGAGTACGGCGAGCAGTTCTCCACGCTCAGCAGCCAGGCGATACGGTGCACCAGAACGCGCGTCTTACCACTGCCCGCCCCTGCCAGAACCAGCATATTGGTGCGCGAGGCCGCTACGGCTTCACGCTGTTTGTCATTAAGGCTGTCGAGCAGGTAAGAAACGTCCATTGGCACCGCCGGAAGAGAAGGGGTTCCATGAACCCCTGTTAATATATACAGAGTGACTGGTGATTATATCAGCGAGGTCAGAGATGCCAACCGTGAAATTTCAATATGCGGCAGCAGGCGGCTGTCCGCGGTGTGCATCAGGTCCGCGCCTTGCGGTTTGATCCAGCAGGCCTGCATCCCGCAGCGTAGCGAACCGGCGACGTCGGTCGTCAGATCATCGCCGACGTGCAGAATGTGCCCGAGCGGTAAATTCAGACGCGCCGCCGCCAGGTGATACATATCGGCAAACGGCTTGGAACGACCATCCGGACCCGCGCGCAGCACGAAGCGGAAATAGTCGTTCAGGCCGAACAGCTCGGGGCGGGCGTTGCCATTGGTAATGGCCACCAGCGGCCACTTCTCCGCCAGCTTCGCCAGCGTATCGTGGGTCTCCTGCGGAACATCGACCCGGCTGCGCCAGTGAGCGAAGTTTTCCATCGCCGCATCGGCGCCGGCTTTTGCCGCTTCGGCGGAGAGCCCAGCGTTACGCATGCCGAGCTCCAGCGCACGATGGCGCCAGACGGTCACGTCGTGGTAGATCTCCGGCTCAGATGCCAGCAGCGTCTGACGCAGTTGGTTAAGCTCATGGGCATCGAACTGGCTGAGCGACGGATGGTAATTGCGCACAAAGGCCAGCGATTCGTGCATCGTCCGGTCAATCACCGGGCGGTTATCATATAGGGTGTCGTCCAGGTCAAACGTCAGTGCGGAAATCTGGCCCAGAGGTCGGTAAAAACGCATTATTTCCCCCGTTTAGCGCGCGGATGCGCGGCATCGTACACCGAGGCAAGGTGTTGAAAGTCAAGATGGGTATAGATTTGAGTGGTGGAGAGGTTAGCATGGCCCAACAGCTCCTGCACGCCGCGCAGATCGCCGCTGGACTCCAGCATATGGGTAGCAAAGGAGTGGCGCAGCTTGTGCGGGTGCACATGGCTGTTCAGCCCCTGCTTAATCCCCCACTCGGCAAATCGCTTCTGCACGTTGCGCGCCGAAATGCGTTTACCCAGCTTCGACAAAAACAGCGCGTCGTCGTCAGTACCGAACAGGCCGCGCAAATCCAGCCAGTGCTCAATCCACGCCACCGCGTTACGACCGATCGGCAAACGGCGTTCTTTGCTGCCTTTACCCATCACCCAAACCTCACCGCTTTCGAGGTCGAGGTGCTTAATATCAAGGTTGACCAGCTCAGACAGACGCAGACCTGCACCGTACATCACTTCCAGCATCGCCCGATCGCGCACCGCCAGCGGATCGTTGAGGTCGATATCCAGCAGCCGATTTACATCATCGACATCGATATTTTTCGGCAAGTGGCGGGGAATTTTCGGCGCCGCAATCCCCTTCGCCGGGTTAGCGGCCAGTTCGCCCTGACTGACCATCCAGTCAAAGAAGCTGCGTAGCGCGGAAAGCCGCAGCGCTAGGCTCGCCGGGCCTAAACCCGCACGGCGGCTGCGTACCGCAAAGCTACGCACCTGAGCGGCATCGCACTGCTGCCAGCTTTTCAGCCCAGCCTCATCCGCCAGGACGATCAACGCGTCCAACTGACGCTGGTAGTTAGTCAGCGTAATCGGGCTAAGCTGACGCTCAACGCCGAGATAGCGCAGGAAGCGGTCGACGCAGGCGAAAAGCGGAGAGTCGGTCATGCGCGTTCAATCCAGCGCTCCAGCAGGCCAGGGAGCATCTGCGCAATTTCCTGCAGCAACTGCGTCCCCTGCCCTGACTGATAATGCTGCGCATCGCGGCTGCTAAAGAGCATCACGCCCGGAGCGTTATCGCCGCCCAGCATCGACATCGCCACGGATCCAATGGCCTTCGCTTCCGGTAGCACCACCAGCAGCTCCGGACCGTTCAGCGGCCCAAGATAGTGGCGCGCCTGGCCCAGACGTTGAATACGGATCGGCTCAAACGCCTGCCGGCTTAACGCCAAATGGGTAAACTTCGAGGGCGCGCCGAGGCGCCAGCAGTCAGGGAACAGGCGCACCGTGGCGCCAGCTAACCCCAGCTCGCGAGCCCAGCGATGAAGGCGGTTGAGCATATCATCGAGGCTCTCCGCGGCCGCCAGCCGCGTTTGCAGCTGCAGCAGGCGCTGGAACAGGCTTTCATTAGCGACCGCCTGCTCCATCAGCAGCGACATATTCTCTTCCAGCACATGAATATGGTTACGCGCCCGCATCATGTGCCACTCCACCAGCGAAATCGAACCGCGGACCGGATGCGGGACACGGATATGTTCAACCTGGGCGGCATTACGAATAAAAAATTCAGGATGTTGCAACAGATAGTCCACCACCGCACGATCGTTCAACGCGCTGGTAACCTCCTGCTGTTCTTCCCCGATTGGTTTCATAAATGAATAAATCCATCATAGACATGGGCCGCCGGGCCGGTCATAAACAGCGGCTGGCCCGGGCCTTTCCAGGCGATATCAAGACGACCGCCGGGCAATTCCACGCGTACCGTTTCAGCGAGCAGCCCCTGTTGGATCCCTACCGCCACCGCGGCGCAGGCGCCGCTGCCGCAGGCCTGGGTTTCCCCCGCGCCGCGTTCGTAGACGCGCAGACGGATGTGGGACCGGCCGACCACCTGCATAAAGCCGATATTGGCGCGCTCCGGAAAACGCTCGTGGCTTTCCATCACCGGGCCGAGGGTTTCTACGGCCGCTGTATCCACGTCATCCACCTGGATGACGCAGTGCGGATTCCCCATGGACACCACGCCGCACAATACTGTCTGCTCGGCGGCACGCATGATATAGGTCTTTTCCGCTTTGTTGGCGCGGAACGGCACCTGGGACGGCTCAAAGTTAGGCTCGCCCATATTCACCCGCACCAGATCGTCTTCCGTTACGCTTAATACCATACGCCCGTTGGCCGTACTCACGCGAATATCACGTTTATTGGTCAGGCCTTTCAGCCGGACAAAGCGGGCAAAACAGCGCGCGCCGTTGCCGCACTGCGACACTTCGCTGCCGTCGGCGTTAAAGATCCGGTAATGAAAATCCAGATCGGGATCGTAGGGCGGCTCGACGACCAACAGCTGATCGAACCCGACGCCAAGATGGCGATCTGCCAGGCGGCGAATCAACTCCGGCGAGAAAAAAACATTCTGCGTTACCGCGTCAACGACCATAAAATCGTTGCCAAGGCCATGCATTTTAGAGAACTGCATCATCTACTCCAGTTGCGCGGAACAGAACGTTATCGTTAGTAATTGACCTGGCTCGGACCACCGGTATCGCCACGATCGTTACGATCCGGCGTTGAGCTCTGAATGCCAGGGTTAACCGGTTTGGTCGGCGGCGGCGCGGTTTTGTCCGCCGGCGGGAAATAGAGAGGCCCTTTCAGACCGCAGCCGGTCAGGCTGAAGATCGCAAACAAAACGGCAAGCGTAGGAAAAACGTTTTTCATTGATAGTTGCCCGTGATTCATTCTTTCTGCTTTCTATCATCGCAGGAGAAGACGTAAAAGCAAGCGTTTAGCATCCGACTGCGCGCGCTTTTGTTTCGCGCTATACTGCCGCCATCTTCAAAAAAGCAGGATAGAACCATGAACGACAGTGAATTCCATCGCCTGGCGGATAGCCTGTGGATGACCATCGAAGAACGCCTGGACGACTGGGACGGCGATAGCGACATCGACTGTGAAATCAACGGCGGCGTGCTGACCATCAGCTTTGAAAACGGCAGCAAAATCATTATCAACCGTCAGGAGCCGCTGCACCAGGTGTGGCTGGCCACCAAACAGGGCGGCTACCATTTTGATCTCAAAGGCGACGAGTGGATCTGCGATCGCAGCGGCGAGACCTTCTGGGATTTGCTGGAGCAGGCGGCGAGCCAGCAGGCCGGTGAGACGGTGAAATTCCGTTAATGACGTGTTTCCCGGATGGCGGCGCATCGCGCCTTATCCGGGCTACCCGACGACTTAGAACCGTAGCCCTGCTAAGCGCAGCGCCAGCAGGGAATATCTCCGGATAGCGGCTCACGCCTTATCCGGGCCAAATCTACGAGTAGCGCTGCTGCAGCACCGGCGAAGCGGTAACGTCCTGGCTGGTGGGTATCGCGGCGGCAATCGCCTGGGTACGGAAGGGGATCACCTGGGTGCGCCCGTCTACCTCGACAATCTGATAGAACTGCGGCAGGTTGAAGTTGATAAAGCTGGAGCCGTAGGTGAAACGATCGTGCGATGACGAATAGAAGCGGCTGACGTCGCGCACCAGTTCCTCTTTACTGCCCTCGCAGTGATGATAGACCTCGGCGCGGTTGCTCTCATCAAGAATATAGATGTTAAAGCCGCTGTCGTTGTTATCCGCGTCTTCAAAGAAGAACTGAATAATCCCTTCGCTGGCGAAACCATCCACCACCGCCGGCAGCTTAACGTGATTGGTTTCCACCTGCACCGACAACCCGTGAAGCTTGTTGTGCGAGATAGCGCCGTAGAACTCAATGGCGTTTTCCAGCTTCTGCACCGAAACGTTAAGACGCTCGAAGAACAGCCCCCACGTCTGGCCGGAGACGCGCAGCGCTTTGAAGCGCCCGGTATCCTGGCGGGTACTGGAGAGACGCAGTTCGATGCATTCGGAGATCATCTGCTGCACGCGGGTGCGGATCAGGCCGCGCAGGTGCTGGCTATAGCAGAACACCTCCACGCTGTCCGGCGGCGCGGCGTCCTGATGCATTTTGCCGAGGATCGTCTTCAGCGCTTCGATCATCGCCTGCTCGCCGTTAAAGTGCAGCGTACGTACTTCGTTCCACGAGTTGCGATACAGCAGGTCGACGCTGCCGATCAGACATTTTTGCTCTTCGCCGAAGCTGAAAACATCCAGTTTACGGAAGTCGAAGTGCACCACCTGATTGCGGAAGGCCGCGGTCGGGTCATATTCGAGGTTGACGATAATCGCCAGATGGCGGATTTCGCACGGGCTGTACAGCGCTTTTGGCGTCGGCGCCGGCAGGCGCAGCGGGAAGTGGTGCGACACGTCGGCCACCATCTCCTGCAGCTTCGCCAGATCGACGATGCCGTTGCCCTTAATAAACAGGCGGGTGCGTGAGGTCAGCAGGCCGTTAAACCAGGCCCAGGCCACCAGCTTATTAAGATAACGGTTATATTCAAGCGGCTGATGGCTGATGATCGATTCCATATCCGGCGCGCGGTTATACAGATACCAACCGGTACGGTTGGCGCGGCCCGGCGGCACGTGGATAAAGGTCAGGTTCGGTTCCGACAGATCCGGCGAAATTTGCGGGTTCACCAGCGTCACTTTCCCCGGCAGCGCTTCAAAGGCCGCATACAGCTTACGGGTCAGCACGCCAATATCCTGAGGGCTGGCGGAGACGCTAAGGTTATTGCGCCGCGCGAAGCGGATCAGATTACGATAGCTCTGCATCATGGCGTCGAGCAGTTCGTTGTGCGCCTTGCGCACTTCATCAATTTTCCAGTTGGCGCGGTTGTCGAGCATCATCAGACGCTTTTCGTCCCAGCCCCAGGCATTCACCAACTGGCTGACGACTTCGCGACGCCAGCCGACGCAGGCGCGTTCGCGGCTGAGTTTTTCACAAACTTTCAGGTAGAAGCAGCGGCGCACCAGGTCGAGGCGGGTTTCATCTTCGATGGCCTGCAGATAGGTGGTCACGCGCTCCAGCATCATGCAGTACGGGTCGAGGCCGAAGGAGACAATCTCGCCGTCGTGCAGACGCTGTTTGATATCTTTCGCTAACAGGCGGTTATTGGGGTATTCCCAGGAGTAGGCTTCCAGCAACAGCGTTTTCAGCACCGCTTTATAGGGGGAGTCGATACTTTTATACAGCTGCCACAGGCTGGCGCCGAAGTACTCTTCCGCCGACAGCGAACTGAGGCCGCCGAGATCGAGCCATTCGTTAGGCGTCAGCACGCCCTGGGCATACAGCCCCATGACGTAATCATCGTAATGCTCTTCTTCATCGCACGGCACCATATTCCACAGAATACGCTTGCCGGCGAGGCGCACCGCGGTGCGATAGAACTCATCGAGCAACAGGATATGCTGAGTCGAACCGCAGTCTTCGCCGCCGAGACTGCCGCTTTCATTATGACGGAAGCGGTTTTCGTCGATCAGGAAGAAGCTGACTTCCACGCCGAGCGAGGCCGCCCAGCTCTCAAGCAGGCTGCATTTTCGCTGCAGCAGCTGGCGCTCTTCGCTATCCAGCCAGGCCTGGTGACATACCCAGATATCCAGATCGGAAGAACAGCTCTGACCAACGGAGGAAGTACTGCCCATCGAGTAGACGCCGGTGATCGGCAGCTCGCCTTTCGGCGGCTCCTGGGTCTGCATGCCGCGATGCAGCTCCAGTTCTTCAAGATAGTGGCGTTGGGTTTCATCAGGCGTGTAGAGGCAAATGCCACGGGGAACGTTACCGTCAAGGTAACCCGGCATCAGCGGGTGATGATAATGTAGTAACGTTGGCAGTAGACTGTAAACCTGCTGGAAAGCGGGTCCCATGGCAGCAAGCGCGCGATCCACGCGCAATTGGTTGATGGCATCCAGTCTCTGTTTCAGTGTCTCAATATAGAGGTACAAGACATATCGCCTGATGTTCAAAAACCCGAAGTACAATAGTACGGAGGATTTCAGTATTTCAACAAAAACCGTCACCATTCGTCGTCGGTGTGGTTGTGATGAGCAGCGGACGGACAAATGGTTTAAAACGTGATCAATTTAACACCTTGCTCATTGACCGTAAAGAAAGATGCGCTACATACAAGTGTAGCACCGTTTATTACCTGTAAATTCCTCACTACGCCTCCGGCAACCGCCACGCGCATGAAAGGTTAAAAAAGAGAAGGCCGGAGCCATCTCCCACATAAACCGTGAAAACTAACATCCGTAAGACAACAATGTTAGGATGGATAGTGGTCGACAATGACGGTAACAAGCATGTTAGACAAAGTTTTGAAAATTGCCACACGGCAAAGCCCGCTTGCGCTATGGCAGGCGCAGTATGTTAAAGCGCGCCTGGAACAAGCGCATCCAGGACTGAACGTCGAGCTGGTGCCGATGGTTACGCGCGGTGATGTCATCCTTGATACGCCCCTGGCAAAGGTGGGCGGCAAGGGCTTATTTGTGAAAGAGTTAGAGCTCGCCATGCTCGAAGGGCGGGCCGATATCGCCGTCCATTCGATGAAAGATGTCCCGGTGGAATTCCCGGAGGGCCTGGGGTTGGTCACCATCTGCGAACGCGACGATCCGCGCGACGCGTTTGTTTCCAATCACTATGCCTCAATTGACGAACTGCCGGCTGGCAGCGTCGTTGGCACGTCAAGTTTACGCCGTCAGTGCCAGCTGGCCGCCACCCGTCCAGACCTGGTGATCCGCTCTTTGCGCGGTAACGTCGGTACCCGGCTGAGTAAACTGGATAACGGTGAGTATGACGCCATTATCCTTGCCGCCGCCGGGTTGAAGCGCCTGAAACTGGAAGCGCGTATTCGCCAGCCGCTGTCGCCGGAGCAATCCCTGCCGGCCGTCGGCCAGGGCGCGGTGGGTATCGAATGCCGTCTTGACGATGCATGGACCCAGGCGCTGTTAGCGCCCCTCAACCATGCGGAAACCGCGGTACGCGTGCGCGCCGAACGGGCGATGAACACCCGCCTCGAAGGCGGTTGTCAGGTGCCAATTGGCAGCTATGCGGAACTCGTCAACGGCGAACTGTGGCTGCGGGCGCTGGTTGGCGCCCCGGATGGTTCGCAGATGGTACGCGGCGAACGGCGCGGGCCAGCAGAGCAGGCCGAAGCGCTCGGCATCTCGCTGGCGGAAGAGCTCCTGGATAACGGCGCCCGCGACATTCTCGCGGCAGTTTATGATGGAGAAGCCCCACGATGAGCATCCTGGTCACTCGTCCACTCCCGCAAGGGGAAGCGCTGGTCAGCCGTCTGCGGGCCATGGGACGCGTGGCCTGGAGCTTTCCGCTGATAGAATTTACGCCTGGCCGGGAGCTTCCCGTGCTGGGCGACCATCTTGCCCATCTGGGGTCCGACGACCTGCTGTTTGCGCTATCCCAGCATGCGGTGGAATTCGCCCATGCCCGTCTGCAGCAGCAAGGCCTGCCATGGCCCACTTCTCCGCACTATTTTGCCATTGGTCGAACGACGGCGCTGGCCCTGCATACGGTCAGCGGGCAGCACATCCGTTACCCGTTAGATCGGGAAATTAGCGAAGTCTTGCTACAATTACCTGAATTACAAAACATTGCCGGGAAAAATGCGCTGATCCTACGCGGCAATGGTGGGCGGGAACTCTTAGGCGCCACGCTGGCTGAACGCGGCGCCAGGGTCACATTTTGTGAATGTTATCAACGTAGTGCAAAACATTACGATGGCGCAGAAGAAGCGATGCGCTGGCAGTCTCGCGGGGTCACCACGCTGGTGGTCACCAGCGGTGAGATGCTGCAGCAGCTGTGGTCGCTCATACCGCAATGGTATCGCGAACAGTGGCTCCTGCACTGCCGCCTTGTCGTTGTCAGCGAACGTCTGGCCCTTCAGGCCCGGGAACTGGGCTGGCAGGAGATTCAGGTTGCCGATAACGCTGACAACGATGCGCTGCTACGCGCATTACAATAACTCTCAACATTGGAAGCCATAATGACGGAACAACAAAATCAATCCGCCGTGGTTGAAGAGACCAGGGAGGCCGTGGAAACCACACCACAGCCAGAGAACAACGATAAGAAGAAGGCGGGTAACAAAACCAGCCTGGCGCTCAGCGCGATCGCTATCGCCATTGCGATAGCCGCTGGCATCGGCCTGTATGGCCTGAACAAACAGCAGGCCACGCGGCAAAACGCAACCACCTCTGAATTATCAGGCCAGCTTGCGGCACTGCAAAAAGCGCAGGAGAGCCAAAAGAGCGAACTGGAAGGCATTATCAAACAGCAGGCCGACCAGTTGAGTCAGGCCAAACACGAGCAGGAAACCCTGACCAAACAGCTTGATGAGTTGCAGCAGAAAGTCGCCGTGATTTCGGGCAGCGATGCCAAAACCTGGCTGCTGGCCCAGGCCGATTTCCTCGTCAAGCTGGCGGGACGTAAGCTGTGGAGCGATCAGGATGTCACCACCGCCGCCGCGCTGCTAAAAAGCGCCGACGCCAGCCTCGCCGACATGAATGACCCCAGCCTGATCGGCGCCCGCCGGGCCATCACCGACGACATCGCCACCCTCTCCGCGGTAAGCCAGGTGGACTACGACGGCATGATCCTCAAGGTGAATCAGTTGGCGAACCAAATCGACAACCTGCGGCTGGCCGATAATAACGATGACGATTCGCCGATGGACTCTGATAGCGACGAGCTTTCCAGCTCTATCAGCGAATGGCGCGTCAATCTGCAGAAAAGCTGGCAGAACTTTATGGACAGCTTTATCACCGTGCGCCGCCGCGATGAAACCGCGGTCCCGCTGCTGGCGCCGAATCAGGATATCTATCTGCGGGAAAATATTCGCTCTCGCCTGCTGGTCGCCGCGCAGGCAGTGCCGCGCCATCAGGAAGAGACCTGGAAACAGTCGCTGGATAACGTCTCGACCTGGGTACGCGCCTATTACGATACTGATGACGCCACCACCAAAGCCTTCCTCGACGAGGTGGATAAGCTCAGTCAGCAAAGCATTACCATGACGGTGCCGGAAACGCTGCAGAGCCAGGCGTTGCTGGAAAAACTGATGCAGACCCGGGTGCGCAACCTGATGGCGCAGCCTGCCTTTACCGCGGGCGGCGCGCCCTCACCAGCCCCTGCTGCACCGGCCGCCCCTGCTGCGCCGCAAGGAGAGTAACGCATGCTGAAAATTCTTCTACTCTTCGCGCTGTTGATCGCCGGGATCGTGCTTGGCCCGATGATCGCCGGGCATCAGGGCTACGTCCTGATCCAAACCGATAATTACAATATCGAGACCAGCGTCACCGGGCTGGTGATCATTCTGATCCTCGCCATGGTGGTGCTGTTCGCCATCGAATGGCTGCTGCGCCGCATTTTCCGCACCGGAGCGCATACGCGCGGCTGGTTTGTCGGCCGTAAACGCCGTCGCGCGCGTAAGCAAACCGAGCAGGCGCTTCTCAAGCTGGCGGAAGGTGATTACCAGCAGGTTGAGAAGCTGATGGCGAAAAATGCCGATCACGCCGAACAACCGGTGGTGAACTATCTGCTGGCGGCGGAAGCGGCCCAGCAGCGCGGCGATGAAGCGCGGGCCAACCAGCATCTGGAGCGCGCCACCGAGCTGGCGGGCGATGACCTGATCCCGGTGGAAATCACCCGCGTTCGCCTGCAGCTGGCACGTAATGAAAATCACGCCGCGCGCCATGGCATCGATAAGCTGCTGGAAATTACTCCGCGTCATCCTGAAGTGCTGCGCCTCGCCGAACAGGCATACACCCGCACCGGCGCCTGGCAGTCGCTGCTGGACATCATTCCGTCGATGGCGAAAGCTAACGTCGGCGATGAAGAGCACCGCGCTGCGCTGGAACAGCTGGCCTGGGTTGGCCTGATGGATAAAGCGCTGGCCGACGGCGGCAGCGAAGGGTTGCGCGAATGGTGGCGCAACCAGAGCCGTAAAACACGGGCGCTGGTGCCGCTGCAGGTGGCAATGGCCGAGCGCCTCATCGAGAGCGACGATCACGATACCGCGCAGCAAATTATCATTGATGGTCTGAAGAAACAGTATGATGACCGTCTGGTGATGCCGATCCCGCGTCTGAAGACCAATAACCCGGAACAGCTGGAGAAAGTGCTGCGCCAGCAGATCAAAGCCGTTGGCGACCGTCCGCTGCTGTGGAGTACCCTGGGCCAGTCGCTGATGCGGCACGGCGAATGGCAGGAGGCCAGCATCGCCTTCCGCGCCGCGCTTAAGCAGCGTCCGGATGCCTTTGATTACGCCTGGCTGGCGGATGCCCTGGATCGCCTGCATCAGCCGGAAGAAGCCGCCGCTATGCGCCGCGATGGGCTGCTGCTGACGCTGCAGAATAATCCTCAGCCGTAACCTGCCATGGCTATCGCCTCCTGCGGGGCGATAGCCCTTCTCCCCCGCCTTCGCGTTGACGGATCCCTGAAAGAAAAAAACGCCTGCGCTGAAATCAGGGCAGGCGTTAAAACAGGTCTGTTTGACAACAAATTGGGTGCTTCACTCAACGTAATGTCCATGGTGTTTGATGAGGCATAAATGCGACATCTGTCAGTGGACGATAAGCACCGTAAGAACGGCTCTGCATCATTCCGGAGTTTATGAGGCACGAAGGCGAACATAAGAGATGGAATGAGCATCTACCCGGTTATTATCGCACAGGATCCGGGGAAATTGCATCTACCACAGTGATGAATTGAGAGTTTTCCTGACGCGTATTCTCAAGCAGAGAGGCGTTTTTTTATCAGCAAGATCAGGGGAATAAATAATGGCGGGCAGCGACAGAAAACAAAAAACCCCGCCGAAGCGGGGTTCAAAATTGGTCGGCGAGAGAGGATTCGAACCTCCGACCCACTGGTCCCAAACCAGTTGCGCTACCAAGCTGCGCTACTCGCCGAAATACTGCTTTTTGAATTTTTAGTTCAATTCGTTAAAGTCGTGGTGCGAGGGGGGGGACTTGAACCCCCACGTCCGTAAGGACACTAACACCTGAAGCTAGCGCGTCTACCAATTCCGCCACCTTCGCAAATTCACAACTCTATCAAATAATGGGGTGGCTAATGGGATTCGAACCCACGACAACTGGAATCACAATCCAGGGCTCTACCAACTGAGCTATAGCCACCACTGCAAACCTTTTACGCGGTATTAAAACCACCGCAGCTCCAGCACCGGGTTAATGGTGCGCCCGACAGGATTCGAACCTGAGACCTCTGCCTCCGGAGGGCAGCGCTCTATCCAGCTGAGCTACGGGCGCTTAGCGCCGTTGCGGGGTCGGATAATACGGACTTCCTACCCCGCTGTCTAGTGCCTTTTAAAAGAAAATTATCGTTTGCTCATGCTTTGTTCGTTTTGACGGTTATTCAGCCGTATTATTGACTTGCCCCTGTCTTCCGAGGCCAAACACCTTATAAATCAGGGTGACGGCGGCCAGGAAAATAATGCCGACAAACAGCGACATCCGGGTTTCATCATTCAGACCCATCCCTACCAGCACACAGATCAGGAAGGCCATGGTGAAATAGTTGGCCCACGGAAACAGCAGCGAACGGAACGGATGGCTGGCGATTGCCGCCCGATGCACGCGACGGAAACGCAGCTGGCTAATCAGGATCACAAACCATGGCACCATCCCTGGCAACACGCTGGCGCTGTAGACATAGACAAACACCCGCTGCGGATTAGGAATGATGTAATTCAGGCAGGAGCCCACCAGCAGGATCAGAATCGACAGCGCCACGCCGACGGCCGGAACGCCGTTGCGCGATACCTTACCGATCGCCGCCGGCAGTTGGCGGTTCTTCGCCAGGGCGTACAGCATACGTCCACAGCTGTACATTCCGCTGTTGCAGCCGGAAAGCGCCGCCGTCAGCACCACGAAGTTGATAATTCCCGCCGCCGCGGTAATCCCGATTTTGGCAAACGTCAGTACGAACGGGCTGCCGTTGGAGCCGATTTGATCCCACGGGAAGATGGTGACGATAACGAAAATCGCGCCCACGTAGAAAATCAGGATCCGCCACAGCACTTTGCCCACCGCGCTGCGCAGGGTCACCTGCGGATTTTTCGCTTCACCTGCGGTAATGCCGATGAGCTCCACCCCCTGATAGGACGCGACCACGATACACAGCGCCGTCAGGAAGCCCTTCCAGCCGCCGGCGAAGAAACCGCCATGTTCGGTGAGATTACCAAAACCAATGGAGTGGCCGCCGTTGCCAAAGCCGAAGAAAATGACGCCCAGCCCGACGACGATCATCACGATAATGGTGGTCACTTTAATCATGGCGAACCAGAACTCGATTTCACCGTACAGCCGGACCGCCGCCAGGTTCGCCAGCGCCACCAGCCCCACGGCAATTAACGCCGGGATCCACTGCGCCATCTCCGGGAACCAGAACTGCACATAGACCCCGATGGCGGTAATCTCCGAGATCCCCACCGCCATCCACATAAACCAGTAGGACCACGCGGTCAGGTAGCCGAAGAAGGGGCTCATATAGCGATGCGCATACACCGCGAAGGAGCCAGTGACAGGCTCAAGGAACAGCATTTCGCCCATTGAGCGCATAATGAAAAAGACGAACAGGCCAGCGATAATGTACGCCAGCAGCACGGAAGGCCCGGCCCATTTCAACGTACTGGCCGCCCCCATAAACAACCCCACGCCAATCGTCCCGCCAAGGGCGATCAGTTCAATATGCCGGGCCTCCAGTCCACGCTGGAGTTCCGCTTTTTTCTCAGTCATATATCCTCTTGTGTTTGCCGTATTCCGGGTACTCCCGGTTATTGTTATTAACTGAAACCATAGCCTTGCCGACGCGCAGGTCTCCCCCGCGCGTATGAAGCCTGCGAATGGTTAATTAATTTTGCGGAAATGGCAAATAAAGTATCAGGCGAGTGAAGAGATTACACAGAATATGTATGCAAACTCGCCTGGTTGCAGTGGAATATCAGAGCTTGCCGGTATAATGCCAACGTAAATAGCGCAGCAGACGGAACTGTCTCTTGATGCGGCTCGGCTGCAAAAGCAGGCGATAGAACCACTCCAGCCCCAGATCCTGCCAGAACTTCGGCGCCCGATGGACGTGCCCAGTGAAGACATCGTAAGTGCCGCCGACACCCATATACAGCGCGTGCGGATACAGGCGCCGGCAGTCGCGCATGAAGATCTCCTGGCGCGGCGACCCCATCGCGACGGTGACGATTTTCGCCCCGCTGTCGCGAATGCGTTCGAACAATGTCTGGCGCTGCTCAGGGGTAAAATAACCGTCCTGGCTGCCGACGATGTTCACTTGCCAGCGCTGACGCAGCCTGGACTCCGTTTGCGTCAGGACCTCAGGTTTACCACCAACCAAAAACACCGGTGTCCCTTCAGCGCCAGCGCGCTGCATTAACGCTTCCCAGAGATCGGCCCCGGCGACGCGGGATACCTGGGCCTGCGGGTATTTTTTGCGCAGCGAACGCACCACACTGATGCCATCCGCATATTTAAACTCCGCCGCCTCAATCAGCGCCCGTACCTCCGGGTTATCTTCTACGGCCAGCATTTTCTCAGCATTAATGGCCACCAGCGTCCCCTCCCGGAGCGCGCCGTCGGCATACAAATAATCCAGAGCGTGCTGCATATCGCGCCAGCCTATGAGCTGCAGCCCTCTTAACAGGTACAACGGCGCGGAAATGGTCCCAGTCATGTCTATCCTTCTCAGACTTGCGGTTGCGAAAGCGGTTTTACGCGCTTATGAATCAGTCCCACGCTATCCAGGAACCAGTACAGCAATTTCGCCGCCAGCAAGCAGATACCAAAGATCACGAGGAAAAACACCACGCGGGAGCCGAACGAATCCAGACCCTCGCGCGCCAGCACTATCATGTTGAAGATAGCGCCGAAACAGAAACTGTGCAGGATAGCCGCTTTGTAACGATTGCTCTCCCGGTTGCCCAGCTCATACAGCCAGTCGAACCATTTAATAATCAACCCTACCGCCACAGCGCCCAGCGGCACAAACCAGACGCCGCCCATCACCACCAGCGAGCCAATCAGCGTCGGCGAAATCGCCAGCCCCGAATGGTTGTTTAACACCTCCCAGGTGAAGTAGTTGGCGGTATTGAGCACCATCGTCGGACGACCGTGCCACATCCAGCTGGGGATGAAGACGTAGAAATCGCGGATCATCGGCGCCAGCCCCTGGAAATCGATCTTGTCGTAGTTCTGCAGCAGCAGCGCCAGGTTTTCCCACGGTGAGAAGGTGTCGCGCGTGAGATACAGGAAGGTATAAAACGCTTCATCGCCGCTGACGTTCATCCCGTAGCGCTTCAGCGCCAGCCAGAACATGCCGACAATACCCAGCACGCCCGCCGCCGCCAGCATCCACAGGCTGATCCAGCCGCGAATAATACCGATGAACAGAAAGATGGCGAAGGCGATGATGATATTGGCGCGGGTCCCGCCGACGATGGCGTAGGTCAGCAAACCAAAGGCCACGGTGCTGACGAGGAAGAAGATCCACGCCTTATAATCCTGGCGCAGAAAATAAACCACCAGCATCGCCGGAATAAAGAAGTAAAAGAAGCGCTTCAACGCCACGCCGGACACTTCAGCAGAAAAAATCTGGCTGTAGGAGTTGAGCTTAAACAGCAGAAAGCCGTTGTGAGCGAAGAAGATGCCGACGCACAGCAGCGCCAGCCCCATCAGTATGCCCCACGCCAGATGGGTTTCCACCCGGTTCATGGTAAACAGCGGGCGATGCGCAACCTCGCGCGAGGCCGGGCGCAACCGCGTTTTATAGGTCACGTAGTAGATCGCGTAGAAGCACACCGCGATCAGCAGCGTCTGCAGCAAAATCTCCGGCGGCGCTACGCTGACGTCAAAGCGGAACACCAGAATACTGGTCAGCGGGAAGCCGAAGAAAAAGGTCAGCAGAAACAACAACGAGAAAAAGACGTTGAAGTTGAAGCGTACCCGGCGGAACTCAAACCAGGTGGCGGTGGCGATAAACAGGGTCGACAGCAGCCAGACCACCAGCAGCCCGCTAAATTGCATTAACGTCATGCCTGCCCCTCCGCCGCTAACCGTAGCGCCCGCTGCCAGCCCGTCAGATAGTTCGGCCGGAAGAAGGCGATAGTAGATTTATCCACGCTCGCCAGCTGACGCTGCGCTTCACGCACCACGCTGACGTCCAGCGCGTCGCTGGTGAACAGCACCGGCACATGCTGCTCGGTCATATCCTGCCAGAACGGGTTTTCCCGATTGAGCACGCAGGGGATGCCCGCCTGAATCAGCAGACACAGGGTGCCGATCCCCTGCTGGCGGGCAAACAGAAAATAGCCCAGATCGCAGCGGCGCAGCAGCGCCAGATAATCATTAAATTCAAGCTTCTCGCTGAGGATCTGCAGATGCGCATGGCTAAACAGCGCCGCCCCCGCCTCGCGCACCTCGTTGATATAGGCGTCGTTATTCGCCGGATAACCCATCGGCACGATGACATTCACCGTATCGCCAAACTGCTGATGGATAGCCTTCAGCGCGGCAATATGTTCATTGCTGCGATCCCCGGAGTTGCCGACCAGAATAGTCAGGGTATCACTGCGCGGGGCGTTATCGGCCAGGGTATTCAGCGCCGGATCCATACGGGTCGGGAAGTAGAGCAGCTCACCCGGCACACGCGGATGGCGGTTAGCGAACCAGCTGAGATCGCCGCGGGTGGCGAAAACGCGCCCTACTCGCCCCTGCGCCATGCGGCGTAGCGGATAGAACAGGCGAAACTTCAGGCTGGCAGAGTTTTCATACAGATCTGCCCCCCAGATATGCCAGTTAAACTGTGACGGGCGGATGCCGCCACTCAACAGCGCCAGCCACAGCCCGGTATTAAACTGGCCGTGGAAGAAAAAGCGCTGCTGGCGGTTGGCTTTCGCGGTGGCAATCACTGCCTGCGCCAGCGCTTTCTTTCCTGGATAGCAGGTGATGTCCAGTGCCGGATATCCATCACGCACGCTGGCCTCATCACCGACGACCAAAAATCTCCGGGCCTGCGGGTCGGCGGCCAGTTCGTCGTTAAAGAACCGCAGTACGGTCTGGTTATGGTGCGGGATATCCGATCCCAGTACATGTATCAGTGCTGTCATGCCCGTTTACGCCAGAGTAAAAACACGCCACTACAGAGGGCGAAATAAACAATATACGTGGCCATATACGCCTGCGCCGCGCCAATTGCGCCGTGCGCCGGAATAAGCCAGTGTGAGAATGCGGTCAGCAGCGTGAACTGGCTGATTTCCGTCAGAATATAAAAACGTAGCGACGCTTTGGCGATCACCAGATAGCCGTAGACATAGGCGCCGACTTTTAAGACGTCGCCCACCAGCTGCCAGGCGAACAGGTCACGCATCGCGGTAAAGCGATCGGAAAACAGCAGCCAGATGGCAAAATCGCGCAGTAGCCAGACCGTCAGGCTTGCCGCCGCCACCGCCGGCAGAACGAATTTCAGCGATTTGGCAATCTCGCGGGTGATATCCGTTTTGGCGCTCAGCCGCGACAGCGTCGGCAGCAGATAGACGCTAAACGAGGCGGTAATAAACTGCAGGTAAGCATCGGAAATGCTGCTCACCCCCTGCCAAATCCCGACCGCCTCCCAGCCGTAATGCGCCGCCAGCAGATTACGCATCATCACATAGGCCACCGGCAGCGTCACCGAGGTTATGAGCGCCATCAGGGTAAATTTCGATAGCTGTCCCGCCAGACTGTTATCCCAGCGCGGGCGCAGGGCGCTCAGCGGTATATTACCCCGCCGCCAGAGCATGATGCCCGCCGGGATCACCACCAGCGCCGGCACTAACGCCAACCCCAACAGCGCCCCCTGGTAACCCCCGAAGTAGTAACAGGCATAATAGGCCGCGACGCCAATCAGGCTCCCGGCAATCAGCGAGAAAGCGTTACCCGCCGCATCGCGAAAGCCTTTCATCAGCGCCAGCAGGAAGTTCGCCCAGGCGATCCCCATCTGCACCAGCGCCACCAGGCGTACCAGCCCCTGATAGTGCGTATGGCCGAACAGCCCCTGGCTTATCGGCGCCGCCGCCAGTAAAAACACCAGCGCCAGCAGCGTGGAAAAGCCTAGCACCATAGCCGACGAGGTACCCACCACCTGTTTCAGACGTGGGGGATCGTCGTGATGCTGAGCCACCAGCTTCGTGACGCCGTTAAATATCCCGGCACCCGCCAGCACGCCGAGCACGGTGACCAGCTGCCGGAAGTTACCGGCCTGGCCAACGCCCGCCGGCCCAAACGAGACGGCCAGCAGCTTGACGACCAGCAGACCGGCGCCGATTTTGACCAGCGTCGATGCCGCCGTCCACAGTGAGGCTTTTGCTAACGACATATCAGGAGAAATAGCTCAGCAGCGAGTTAATCACCGTCCGCTGGTTCACCAGAGAGAGATTGTAAAACAGCGGCAGGCGCACCAGGCGCTCGCTCTCCTGGGTGGTGTAGCGGTCTTCACCGTGGAACTCGCCGAAGTGTTCTCCGGCCGGGCAGCTGTGCAACGGAATATAATGGAATACCGCGAGGATCTCCGCCTCTTTCAGCCAGGCGATCAGCCTGCTGCGATCCTCGATATCACGCAGCTTAATGTAGAACATGTGCGCATTTTGCCCACAGTCGGCCGGAACCGTCGGCAGTTCGATACGCCCCGCACGCGCCAGCGGCAGCAGCGCATCGTGATAGTTCTGCCACAGCGCCAGGCGCTGCTGGTTGATCCGCTCCGCCGCTTCCAGCTGCGCCCACAGATAGGCGGCCTGCAGGTCGGACATCAGATAGCTGGAGCCAATATCGCGCCAGGTATATTTATCCACCAGACCGCGAAAGAACTGGCTGCGGTTGGTACCTTTTTCACGAATGATCTCCGCGCGTTCCACCAGTGTGCGATCGTTGATAAGCGTCGCCCCGCCCTCACCGCCGGCGGTGTAGTTTTTGGTTTCATGGAAGCTGAAGCAGCCGATATGGCCGATGGTGCCCAGCGCACGCCCCTTATAGGTAGACATCACCCCCTGCGCGGCGTCTTCCACCACAAACAGGTTGTATTTGTCGGCAATGGCCATGATGGTGTCCATCTCGCAGGCTACGCCGGCATAGTGCACCGGGACAATCGCCCGGGTTTTATCGGTGATGGCGGCTTCGATAAGCGTTTCATCGATATTCATCGTATCGCGGCGGATATCAACGAAGACGATTTTCGCCCCACGCAGCACAAAGGCGTTGGCGGTAGAGACAAAGGTATAGCTGGGCATAATCACTTCGTCGCCCGGCTGGATATCCAGCAGCAGCGCGGCCATCTCCAGCGAAGCCGTGCAGGAAGGCGTCAGCAGCGCTTTTGCCGTGCCAAATCGCTGCTCCATCCACTGCTGGCAGCGGCGCGTAAAACCGCCGTCGCCGCACAGCTTGCCGCTGTTCATCGCAGACTGCATGTAATCAAGCTCGGTTCCAACCACCGGCGGCGCGTTAAATGGGATCATGGGGTCACCTGTATAGCCAGTAGGCGGTGCTTTCCACGTTAGCACCGCTGAGAATATAACGTTTAAGCGCGGCGGTGTTGCCCATCTGGGTCGCCACCCGCAGTGTAGAAAGTCCGCGCGAGGCAGCCCAGTGCTGCGCCGCCTGCATCAGTTGCGCCCCGGCGCCGCGCCCGGCCAGCAGGCCGATACGCGCCTCGGTCGCGTTGAGCTGGCGCAGAGAGACAAAGGCGCGAATATCGCCCTCAGGATGGCGGTAAATCAGGCACTGATGATCGAAGGTGCCGCGCACCGCATTTTCAATCCACTGGGCATAGAAGCGGCCGCTGGCATCGGCGGCGTACCAGGGCGCGCGAAAGCGGCTCATGGCAAAGGCCTGTGCCGCCAGCTCGCGCAGCGGCGCAATATCCGCTTCCACGGCGACGTCGGCGCCCGCATCAGCAGGGTTGCCCACCGGTAGCGCCAGATCAACTTCGCCTTCCACCAGCTGAAAACCCAGCTGCTGTAGCGCGTCCAGCCGGACGGTGTCGCTGGCGGCCACCTTCGCCTGCACCCGCGACCACCCCGCCAGCGCCTCAGGCGTCAGCCGCGGCGCACGTTCATCAAAGTGAACGATGGCGCTGTTAACGGCAAAGAAGCGGTTCTCCCACTCCAGGGGATCAATACTGGCGCGGACGGGCACGGAGCAGATCCAGCAGGTATTGGCCGTAGCCGGTTTTTTCCAGCCGCTTCGCGGCGCGTTTGACGCCATCATCGTCCAGCCAGCCGTTACGCCAGCCGATCTCTTCCAGACAGGCGATTTTAAAGCCCTGGCGCTTCTCGACGGTCTGCACGAACATGCTGGCCTCGATCAGGCTATCGTGCGTGCCGGTGTCCAGCCAGGCAAAACCGCGCCCGAGGAGCTCGACGGTCAATGCGCCATCCTCAAGGTACATCTGGTTGATGGAGGTGATTTCCAGCTCGCCGCGCTCGGACGGCTTGACCCGTTTGGCATACTCCGTCACCTTGCCATCGTAGAAATAGAGACCGGTGACCGCCCAGTTCGACTTCGGCTGCTTCGGCTTCTCTTCCAGTGACAGCGCGCGGAAGTTGTCATCAAACTCCACCACGCCAAAGCGCTCAGGATCCATCACCTGATAGCCAAAAATCGTCGCCCCTTCCGTGCGAGCAGCCACGCTGCGCAGCTTCGGGCTAAAGCTCTGGCCGAAGAAAATATTGTCGCCTAGCACCAGACATGCCGGTTCGCCGTTAAGAAAGGCTTCGCCGATGATAAACGCCTGGGCTAAACCATCCGGCGTCGGCTGTACGGCATAGTGCAGCGCAATGCCAAACTCTGAGCCATCGCCGAGCAGGCGCTGGAAATCACGTAGGTCGTCCGGCGTGGTGATGATCAGGATCTCACGTATCCCGGCCAGCATTAATACCGACAGCGGGTAGTAGATCATCGGCTTGTCGTAGATCGGCAACAACTGCTTCGATACGCCGCGGGTGATGGGATGCAGTCGCGTTCCGGAACCGCCCGCCAGAATAATACCTTTCATCATTCCCCCCAGAGATGATTAGCCTTGCAGCCCAAGACGCTCGCCCTGATAGCTTCCATCCTGAACCTGGCGCCACCAGCTCTCGTTCGCCAGATACCACGCCACGGTCTTACGCATACCGGAAGTAAAGGTCTCTGCCGGCGTCCAGCCCAGCTCGCGGGCAATCTTCGAGGCATCAATGGCATAGCGCAGATCGTGGCCCGGACGATCGGCTACGAAGGTGATCAGATCGTGATAGTGCGCCACGCTTTGCGGTTTATGCGGCGCCAGCTCTTCCAGCAGCTGACAAATGGTTTCCACCACCTCGATATTTTTACGTTCGTTATGACCGCCGATATTGTAAGTTTCGCCCGGTTCGCCGCGGGTCGCCACCAGATACAGCGCTCTGGCGTGATCTTCCACGTACAGCCAGTCGCGGATCTGCTGCCCATTGCCATACACCGGCAGCGGCTTGCCCGCCAGCGCATTGAGGATCGTCAGCGGGATCAGCTTCTCGGGGAAGTGATACGGGCCGTAGTTATTGGAGCAATTGGTGATAAGCGTCGGCAGGCCATAGGTCCGCAGCCAGGCGCGCACCAGGTGGTCGCTGCTGGCTTTCGAGGCCGAATAGGGGCTGCTTGGCGCATAGGGCGTGGTCTCGGTAAAGAAATCCTCGCTGCCGTGCAGATCGCCATACACTTCGTCGGTCGAGATATGGTGAAAACGGAACGCCGATTTTTTCTCCGTGGCCAGGGTATTCCACCAGCTGCGGGCCGCCTCCAGTAGCGTATAGGTGCCTACGATATTGGTTTCGATAAACGCCGCCGGGCCGTCAATCGAACGATCGACGTGGCTTTCCGCCGCCAGGTGCATCACCGTATCGGGTTGATGCTGACGGAAAATACGGTCCAGCTCGCCGCGGTCGCAGATATCCACCTGTTCAAAGGCGAAACGCGCATCCTGCGCCACTGGCGCCAGCGACATTAAATTGCCGGCATAGGTCAGTTTATCCACCACCACTACGCGATCGGCGGTGTGCTGGATAATCTCCCGCACCCCCGCCGAACCAATAAAGCCCGCGCCGCCGGTGACCAGAATGGTTCTCACCGCCACACTCCTTTGGTGTCGATGATATACGCCTGGGTGACGCTATCGCCGCTAACGGCTTTGAATTCATTATGATCGACCAGCATCACCAGCACATCGGCGCTGGCCAGCGCCGCATCGAGGGTCGCCAGCGTACACAGTCCATCGAGTTTCTTCGGCAGCGCGTGAATGTTGGGCTCAACCACCTGCGTCGTGCCGCTGTGCCAGCGGGCAATCTGCGCGGCAATTTCCATCGCCGGGCTTTCGCGCAGGTCGTCAATATTCGGTTTAAAAGCGAGGCCAAAACAGGCGATCGTCAGTTCGCTGGCCCGTTTGTTGGTGGCATTCAGGCAGTCCGCGACCTGCGCTTTCACCTGTTCGATAACCCATTCCGGCTTATGGTCGTTGACCTCGCGAGCGGTGCGGATCAGACGCGCCTGCTGCGGGTTTTGCGCCACGATAAACCACGGGTCGACGGCGATGCAGTGGCCGCCGACGCCCGGGCCCGGCTGCAGGATATTGACGCGCGGATGGCGGTTTGCCAGGCGGATCAGCTCCCAGACGTTAATGCCCTGGTCGGCGCAAATCAGCGACAGTTCGTTGGCAAAGGCGATGTTGACGTCGCGGAAGCTGTTTTCCGTCAGCTTACACATCTCGGCGGTGCGCGAGTTGGTCACCACGCATTCGCCTTCGAGGAAGATTTTATACAGCTCGCTGGCGCGCGCCGAGCAGACCGGCGACATGCCGCCGATAACGCGATCGTTTTTAATCAGCTCGACCATCACCTGACCGGGCAATACCCGCTCCGGGCAGTAGGCGATATTCACGTCAGCGGCGTCGCCCGCCTGCTGAGGGAAGCTGAGATCCGGGCGCATCTCCGCCAGCCAGCCGGCCATCTGCTCAGTCGAACCCACCGGCGAGGTGGACTCCAGGATCACCAGTGACCCTTTCTTTAACGTCGGCGCAATGGATTTAGCGGCCGACTCGACAAACACCATATCCGGCTCGTGGCGATCTTTAAACGGCGTCGGCACGGCAATCAGGTAGGCATCCGCCTCCACCGGGGTGGTGGTGGCGCTTAAATAACCCTGTTCGACCGCGGTCTTCACCACGCTCGCCAGATCCGGCTCCACGATATGAATCTCTCCACGGTTAATGGTCTCCACGGCATGTTGATTAACATCAACGCCGACCACCCGCTTCTGCCGGGAGGCGAACGCGGCAGCGGTTGGCAGCCCGATATAGCCAAGGCCAATCACTGAAATGGTAGAAAAACTCATAACGTTACCTGATTATTTTTAAGTGCAGACAAAATTCGACGACATGCTTCACCATCGCCATAGGGATTATGCGCGCGGCTCATCGCCTGGTATGCGGCATCATCCTGCAGCAGTCGCGTGACTTCCGCCACGATGCGCTGGCTGTCGGTGCCGACCAGGCACACGGTGCCAGCGGCCACCGCTTCCGGACGTTCGGTCATATCGCGCATGACCAGTACCGGTTTCCCGAGAGAAGGGGCCTCTTCCTGAATGCCGCCGGAATCGGTCAGGATCAGCCAGGCCCGATCCATCAGCCAGACGAACGGCAGGTAGTCCTGCGGTTCAATCAACATCACATTGTCAATATGACCGAGAATACGATTCACCGGCTCGCTGACGTTAGGATTCAGGTGAACCGGATAGACAATCTGCACCTCAGGGTGGGTATGGGCTATCTCCGCCAGCGCCTGGCAGATCTGTTCAAAGCCGAGCCCAAAGCTTTCCCGCCGGTGGCCGGTAACCAGAATCATCTTTTTACCGTGGCTAATGAAAGGATAGCGCTGCAGCAGGGTCTCCCGTAGCGCTTCATCACCCAGAACCCGATCCCGCACCCAGAACAGGGCGTCAATGACCGTATTCCCGGTGACCGTGATGCGACTGTCGGCAATATTTTCCCGTAGCAGGTTCTGCCGCGAGGTTTCCGTGGGGGCGAAATGGTATGTCGCCAGATGGCCGGTCAACGTACGGTTGCCTTCTTCCGGCCACGGCGAACTTAAATCGCCAGTGCGCAGGCCGGCCTCTACGTGGCCCACCGGTATCCGCTGATAAAACGCCGCCAGGCTCGCCGCCATGGTGGTCGTGGTATCGCCATGCACCAGCACCACGTCGGGTTTAAACGACTCCAGAACCGGCTTCAGCCCCTCAAGGATGCGACAGGTGATCTCGGTCAGCCCCTGCCCCGGCTTCATGATGTTGAGATCGTAGTCCGGGACAATAGAGAAAAGTTTCAACACCTGATCGAGCATCTCCCGATGCTGCGCGGTCACGCATACTTTCGCCTCAAAATGAGGATCCTTTGCCAGCGCATGGACCAGAGGCGCCATCTTGATGGCTTCCGGCCTCGTGCCAAATACAGTTAGTACTTTCACATCGATTCTCTTCGATTAGGCGATGAAGGTCATCTGCCCTTCACCACAGGCCGCAATCACAGGACACGACGACGTGATAACGCCACGCCTGCGCCGATGAGCGCACCCACAATCCCCCACATCACCATCAGAAATACACGGCGCGGGCTATCGCGTTTTACAGGTTCTTCCGGCGTCCGCAAATACCGGTAAGTCTGAAAACGCGGATCTAACGTTGGACCGACGTTCAACGTGCTCAGCATGGCGCGGTTCTGGTCGTAATCGAGGTCATATTCCGGCCCGACGGCCTGCAGGTTTTCCAGCCTGGCCTGCAGCATCGGCCTGCCCAATAAAAATAGCTCTGAATCCGGCAACTGATCGGCAGGAACATCCGTTTCGCTGCGTGAAATATTGTGCTGCTGGGCCACCTTCAGCGCCTGCTCCACGCTGTGCGTCCGACGGTTGAAGATGGCCTCGGCCACCTCTTCCTGGCGCTTCACCTGCGCTTTCATTTGCACGGTCCGCGCCGCCCAGGCGCCTTTGAGTTCGTCATTAAGATGGCCTGCCGCCCGCTGGCTGGCGAAAGCCACATACTGGCGCAACAGATTATTGGCATCCTGCCCGGTCTCGGCGGTCAGTTTGACGCTGTCGTTAATGCTCTTGGCCGCATCGCCTGGCATAAACTGGATATTGTTAATCAGGTCATCCAGCATCGCCGCATCCGCGCGGGCATTACCCGACTGACGCTGCTTGTAGTAGTCCGTTTGTAGCCAGAAATCGCGCCGGGTATCCCAGGAGGCCAGCTGCATGATGAACTCTTTATACGCTTCATCCATGGCGGAAGGCTGATCGACCGAGGCAAGGTCGGCTTTAATGTCCAGATTGCGTAAGAACTGCTGCTGGGAATAGTACCCCCCCAACATATTGACAGTAGGCCGATCGGTGATCGCCGTGGCGCTCCACTCCTGGCGAGCAAAAAAGGTATATACCAGCACGATGGCGGCGAAGAGTACGGCGCCGCCGACTATCCAGCCTTTTCCTGCCCATAAAGCGCGAAACAGCCCGCGAATATCCAGCTCGTTCTCAACGTTCACTGCTTGTGCTCCCGGTAATGGTTGAGTCATCACATCCCCAGCTTTACTTGGTTAGTTTCGGATTATTGCCGCTGTGTCGCCGAATTCTGCGTCTGATGCGCTTAACCAGGCGCGCCACTTTCCAGGCGCGCTTAATACAGTAGCCATAAAGGAAGAAGGCTACCAAAAAGAGAATTAACATCACCCATTCCGGCACAATGCGGGTGTATTCCGCCGCGACGCCAACCAGCGCCAGCAGGGCGGCGGCCAGGGTAATCAGGACGAACGCCTGACGGGAAGTAAAGCCGGCGCGCATGATCAAATGATGAATATGCTGACGGTCCGGAGAGAAAGGACTCATGCCTTTGCGCAGGCGGCGATACATAATCGCCACCATGTCCATCAACGGGATAGCGATAATCCACAGCGCGGTAACCGGGCTAATGGGATGTGTTTTACCTTGCGTGGTTTCCAGCAGGATCCAGATAATGGTGAAGCCAATCATCGTGCTGCCGGCGTCACCCATAAAGACTTTATAGCGGCGGCCGAGGGCGCCAAGATTGAGAAGAATATAGGGCAGAATGGCGGCGATCATCGCGAAGCACCACATCGCCAGGCTGTACTGACCATCAAACCAGAGGATGATCCCAGTCGCCGCAAAGGAGACCGATGACAGACCGCCGAGCAGGCCGTCGATCCCGTCGACCATGTTAAACGCATTGATGGCGGCCCACACGGCAAACAGCGTCAGGAAGAAGCCGAAAGGCCCCAGCACCAGCTCCCACGAGCCAAAAATAAAGCCGAGACTACTCAGATGCAGATTCCCTGCCATCATCATAATCACGGCGATCGCAGCCTGTATGACTGCGCGAATTTTCACGCTGATATCGAAGCGATCGTCAAGCGCGCCAACCAGCACCAATACCCCCGCGCAGGCCAGATACAGCGAGGCGTGAGGAATATAATAATCGGCGATGGCGAAAGTAAAACAGATGCCTGCATAAACTGAGATACCACCGACCAACGGAATCAACCCCTGATGCCGTTTGCGATAGTTTGGTTTATCCACCAACCCGATCTTTTTTGCCACTTTCCGCGCGACAAAAATAAAGAGGGTCGTGAATAAGAAAATACTGATTAATTCAGTAATAGCAGTGAGTAAATTCACAACGCATGTGCTCTCAGCATAGTTAATCCGGGAAGTATAGCGATGATGCCCCAACTCCAGAAGGGGAAAAGCAGAACATTACAAATTTATTGTATAGATTTTAGTCTGTTAAAGCTGTCTCCGCCTGCTATCCGGCGCCATTATACGACAACTTTCGTCCCGCTTTCTCTGTCTCTGGATCATACAAACCCAAAAATGAAAACGCCACGCAAAGGCGTGGCGTTTTTGGCTTTTTTTACCTTACGAGCGCTTCATCATATCGAAAAAGTCATCATTCGTCTTGGTCATCGCCAGCTTGTTAATGAGGAATTCCATTGCATCGATCTCACCCATCGGATGAATAATTTTGCGCAGGATCCACATTTTCTGCAGCTCTTCCTGAGTGGTGAGCAGTTCTTCTTTACGGGTACCGGAACGGTTGTAATCGATAGCCGGGAAGACGCGTTTTTCGGCAATCTTACGAGAGAGGTGCAGCTCCATGTTACCGGTGCCTTTAAACTCTTCGTAGATCACTTCGTCCATTTTGGAGCCGGTGTCGATCAGCGCCGTGGCGATGATGGTCAGGCTGCCGCCCTCTTCGACGTTACGTGCCGCACCGAAGAAACGCTTCGGACGGTGCAGGGCGTTGGCGTCCACACCACCTGTCAGGACTTTACCAGAAGCCGGTACCACGGTGTTGTAGGCTCGCGCCAGACGAGTAATGGAGTCGAGCAGGATGATAACGTCTTTCTTGTGTTCAACCAGACGTTTTGCTTTCTCGATAACCATCTCGGCAACCTGCACGTGGCGGGATGCCGGCTCGTCAAAGGTGGAAGCAACCACTTCACCTTTCACCAGACGCTGCATCTCGGTCACTTCTTCCGGACGTTCGTCGATCAGCAGCACCATCAGCACGCAGTCCGGGTGGTTGTAAGCGATGCTCTGCGCGATGTTCTGCAGCAGCATCGTTTTACCGGCTTTCGGCGGCGCGACGATCAGACCACGCTGGCCGCGGCCAATCGGGGAGGCCAGATCCAGTACGCGAGCGGTTAAGTCTTCGGTAGAACCGTTACCACGTTCCATACGCAGGCGAGAATTCGCGTGCAGCGGCGTTAAGTTCTCGAACAGGATCTTGTTACGCGCGTTTTCCGGCTTGTCGTAGTTAACTTCGTTAACTTTCAACAGTGCAAAGTAACGCTCACCCTCTTTCGGAGGACGAATCTTACCGGAAATGGTGTCACCAGTGCGAAGGTTGAAACGGCGGATTTGGCTGGGGGATACGTAGATGTCGTCAGGGCCGGCGAGGTAGGAGCTGTCTGCGGAGCGGAGGAATCCAAATCCATCCTGCAGTATCTCCAGTACGCCGTCGCCAAAGATATCTTCGCCACTCTTCGAATGCTGCTTGAGGATGGCAAAAATAATATCCTGCTTACGCATACGAGCCAGGTTTTCCAGCCCCATATTTTCGCCGAGAGTAATCAGCTCAGAAACCGGCGTATTCTTTAATTCGGTAAGATTCATAGTGGTGTGGGTTCTTAAACTCGGGGTAAATCTCGAACTTAATGTTGTGAATGGTATGGCAGGAACATCCATGCCTGTTAGCGGCTTCATCTCGTGTCTGTACGTTGCCTGGTCACAGGAAAGAACGCAGAACTGAAACGACAAGACGGAATGAGTGATAAGCCCGGAATTATTAGCCTCACGCGCATCGTCTGCGGGACGCTTTGGGTAAAACAAGATTCAAACAATAGGTATGTTTAAAACGAAGTCTGTGGATTAACTTAGCACGACTCCTGCCGGGCGTCCAGAGTTCCGCAAAAAATAGGAATCTGGACGCCGGACCAGCAATTCGCTTACGCCAGGTTGGCGTCGAGGAACTCTTTCAGCTGACCCTTGGACAGTGCGCCAACTTTAGTGGCCGCCACTTCGCCGTTTTTGAACAGCAGCAGGGTTGGGATACCGCGAATGCCGTATTTCGGCGCGGTGCCCGGGTTCTGGTCGATGTTCAGCTTAGCTACGGTCAGTTTGCCCTGATACTCTTCAGCGATCTCATCCAGAATCGGGGCGATCATTTTGCACGGACCACACCACTCTGCCCAGAAATCGACGAGGGTCAGCCCGTCAGCCTTGAGTACGTCCGTGTCAAAACTGTCGTCAGTCAGGTGAATAATTTTATCGCTCATATTTAACTCCACAGGAATAAGCCTGGTGTGTTGGTGTCGTAGCCATCAACGACGTGCTGCGGCTACGTTATGCACGCTATTCTTCAGGATACCTCAATTCTCTGGGCTGCCAACTGGCGCAATCCATCATGGACTCGCCTGTTGACGCCAGGGTGCCCGAACGCGAACTGCATGCTGCAGATTTATCGCTCCCGACTCGCTTAGTAGTCTAAGCTATCCTGGATTCGTTCAGTTACCGTAGACGTACCTTGAATAATTTCGTACACCGCCAACGAAAGGTTGACGTTATTTCACCGGATACGCTTTCTTAATGCAATAGTTAGCTGATATTCTACCACACTATGAGCAAAACACATTTAACAGAACAGAAGTTTTCCGACTTCGCCCTGCACCCGGCAGTCATTGAAGCCCTTGAAAAGAAAGGGTTTCATAATTGCACACCCATTCAGGCCCTCGCCCTTCCGCTGACGCTGGAAGGCCGCGATGTCGCCGGGCAGGCGCAAACCGGTACCGGTAAAACGATGGCGTTCCTGACGTCAACGTTTCATTATCTTCTCTCTCACCCGGCTATCGCCGATCGCCAGGTTAACCAACCGCGCGCGCTAATTATGGCACCAACGCGTGAACTGGCGGTACAGATCCACGCGGATGCTGAACCGCTGGCGCAGGCCACCGGTCTGAAGCTGGGTCTGGCTTACGGCGGCGACGGCTACGACAAGCAGCTGAAAGTGCTGGAAAGCGGTGTCGATATTCTGATCGGTACCACTGGTCGTCTGATCGATTACGCGAAACAGAACCACATTAACCTCGGCGCCATTCAGGTCGTCGTACTGGACGAAGCCGATCGCATGTACGATCTCGGCTTTATTAAAGATATCCGTTGGTTGTTCCGCCGCATGCCGCCGGCGACGCAGCGCCTGAACATGCTGTTCTCCGCGACTCTTTCTTATCGCGTTCGCGAACTGGCGTTCGAGCAGATGAACAACGCCGAATATGTCGAAGTGGAACCGGAACAGAAAACGGGCCACCGTATTAAAGAAGAGCTGTTCTACCCTTCCAACGAAGAAAAAATGCGCCTGCTGCAGACGCTGCTGGAAGAAGAGTGGCCCGATCGTGCCATCATCTTCGCCAACACCAAGCACCGTTGTGAAGATATCTGGGGTCATCTCGCCGCTGACGGCCATCGTGTAGGTCTGCTGACCGGCGACGTGGCGCAGAAAAAGCGTCTGCGTATTCTCGACGAATTTACTCGTGGCGATCTCGATATTCTGGTCGCAACTGACGTTGCTGCGCGCGGCTTACATATTCCGGCCGTGACCCACGTCTTTAACTACGATCTGCCGGACGACTGCGAAGATTACGTTCACCGCATCGGCCGCACCGGCCGCGCTGGCGCCAGCGGCAACTCTATCAGCCTCGCCTGCGAAGAGTACGCGCTGAACCTGCCGGCAATCGAAACCTATATTGGTCACTCGATCCCGGTCAGTAAGTACAACTCGGACGCGCTAATGACCGATCTGCCTAAGCCGCTGCGTCTGACCCGTGCGCGCCCAGGCAACGGCCCGCGCCGCAACGGTCCACCGCGCAATCGTCGTCGTTCAGGTTAAGAAATCTATGCCATACGCTCAATCATTCAGAATCAGCCAGGGCGACCTTCCTCTGGCAACCCGCTCAGTGATGTGGACCGGGCCTAAGCGCTCCGCCAACCAGGGAGCCTTCTGAACGATGAAGAGTATGAGCTCCACCTCGCTGTATGCCGCCATTGATTTGGGTTCCAACAGTTTCCATATGTTGGTGGTGCGCGAGGTGGCGGGCAGCATCCAGACGCTGAGCCGTATTAAGCGTAAGGTTCGTCTGGCCGCCGGTCGGAATAGCGACAACACGCTCTCCGCGGAAGCGATGGAGCGCGGCTGGCAGTGCTTACGCCTGTTTGCCGAACGCCTGCAGGATATTCCGCCGACGCAAATCCGCGTCGTGGCCACCGCCACGCTACGTCTTGCCGTCAATGCAGAGGAGTTTCTGGCGAAAGCGCAAGAGATCCTCGGCACGCCAGTGCAGGTGATCAGCGGCGAAGAAGAAGCGCGCCTGATTTACCAGGGTGTCGCCCACACCACCGGCGGCGCCGATCAGCGTCTGGTGGTCGATATCGGCGGCGCCAGCACCGAGCTGGTGACCGGCACCGGCGCGCAAACGACCTCGCTGTTCAGTCTGTCGATGGGCTGTGTGACCTGGCTTGAACGCTATTTTGCCGACCGTAGCCTGACGAAAGAGAATTTCGATCTCGCCGAAGCGGCCGCGCGCGAGGTGTTATTACCCATCGCCGATGTGCTGCGCTATCACGGATGGAAAGTGTGCGTCGGCGCTTCCGGCACCGTTCAGGCGCTGCAGGAAATTATGATGGCGCAGGGGATGGATGAACGCATCACCCTCGCCAAACTCCAGCAGCTTAAACAGCGCGCCATCCAGTGCGGACGTCTGGAAGAGCTGGAGATCGAAGGCTTAACCCTTGAGCGGGCGCTGGTGTTCCCGAGCGGGCTGGCGATCCTGATCGCTATCTTCAGCGAACTGAATATTCAGTGTATGACCCTGGCAGGCGGCGCGTTACGCGAAGGTCTGGTGTACGGCATGCTGCATCTCTCTGTCGAACAGGACATCCGCAGCCGCACCCTGCGCAATATTCAGCGCCGTTTTATGATCGACACCGAGCAGGCCCAGCGCGTCGCCAGTCTGGCCAGCCATCTGCTCAGTCAGCTGGATGGCAGCTGGGAGCTGGACCCGCTGAGCCGCGATTTACTCCTCAGCGCCTGCTCGCTGCATGAAATTGGGCTGAGTGTGGATTTCAAGCGCGCGCCGCAGCACGCGGCTTATCTGGTCAATAACCTCGACCTGCCCGGCTTTACCCCGGCGCAGAAGAAGTTGATTGCCACGCTGCTCCTGAATCAGACCAACGCCATCGACCTGTCTTCGCTTCATCAGCAGAATGCGGTCCCGCCGCGAGTGGCCGAACATCTGTGTCGCCTGCTGCGACTGGCGATCCTGTTTGCCAGCCGGCGGCGCGACGATTTGTTGCCGGCCATTCAGTTGGCCGCTCACGACGATCAGTTAACGCTGACGCTGCCGGAGAACTGGCTGGCTGAACATCCGCTTGGCCGGGAAATGGTCGATCAGGAGTGTCAATGGCAAAGCTACGTCCACTGGACGCTACGGGTCACCAGCGGCGATACGCCAAGATAATATCCAGCCAGGAGGGCGGATGCGGGAAGAACTGGATTTCAAATCGCTACGCTTTTTCTCCGCGCTCTACCGGCTAGGCAATGTCTCCCCGGCGGCTGACGCGCTGAATATCAGCCAACCCACCGGCAGCCTTTTGCTGAAAAAACTACGGGATCATTTTGCTGACCCGTTGTTTGTCCGGGTGGGACAGCGGATGATGCCGACGCCGCGAGCGGACGCGATCGCCCCGACTGTATTTACCCTTCTCCAGCTTGCCGATAACGATTTAGCCGTCAAACCTGAATTTCTTCCCCAGCAGAGCCAGCGTAACTTCACGATTGGAATGACCGATATCAGTCAAATGACGCTGTTGCCTTTGCTGCAAATTGCGCTCCAGCAGCAGGCGGCGGACGGGATCACCTTTACGGTACAGAATCTGGATGAGCAGACCCTCAACGCCCTCGAATCCGGGAAGTGTGATCTCGCGATCGGCTACCTGACGCAGCTTCCGGATAGCGTCTACCAGCAGCATCTCTTCGATCAATCGTATGTCTGCCTGGCGGCGGAAAATCATCCACGTATTCGAACCCAGCTTCGTGCCGAAGACTGGCGGCAGGAAAAGCATCTGGCGATCCGCGTGGAGGGGACTGCCCACGGCGATATGGATAAGCGGCTTGATGAGCACAGTATGCCCCGGCGGATCGCGCTGACATTACCGAGCTTTTTAGGTACCGGCGAGCTGGTGGCCGAAAGCGATATGATTGCCGTCGTCCCGGAACAGGTGGCGCGGCATATCACCCGCCGCTATCCCTGCCGCAGCTGGCCGCTACCTTTTCCTCTCGCCAGGATCGCCATCCGTCAGGTCTGGCATCAGCGGCTGCACCGCGATCCCGGGCATATCTGGCTACGTTCGCTGATCGCCGCACTTGCCGATCCCGCTCAGCAGAGCGGATCTATTACGATCTAAACCGCGAAATATACCGCTGTATTAGTTTTACTGATAATCCCTATTACGTTTGGTTTATTGCTGGCAATACGAGAAAGCTTTTATTCTCATTGCATCGAGCCATACTGACAAATATCGCAAGGAATATATCATGCGCGGAAAAATCGCTTTAGAAGAACACGTCTCCACTCCTGAAAATAACCGTCTGTGGGATTCAACCGGTGAAGCCGGCCGTAACGGTACAGAATATATGAAAGACGTTGAACGTCGCCTGCTGGATCGCAGTATTCAGCTGGAAGAAATGGCGCAGCGTCATATTGACCACGTCATTCTTTCTCTAACTTCACCTGGCGCGCAATCTATTTTAGATAAAGCCAAAGCGGTCTCTTTTGCTCGTGATACTAACGATTTTATCGTCGAGAATTATGTGAAGCCAAATCCGGATAAATTTAGCGCTTTCGCCACCCTGGCCTTGCAAAACCCGGAAGCCGCGGCGGAAGAGCTGGAGCGCGCCGTGAAGAAACTAGGCATGAAAGGCGCGCTGATCAACGGCTATACCAACGTTAAAGATAGCGAGCATGGCCTGTATCTTGATGACGAATCGATGCTGGTTTTCTGGGATAAGGTCAACGAGCTGAACGTACCGGTGTACCTGCATCCTCGCGAACCGCTGGAAGGTCCTGCGCGCGGCATCTACACCGGTTACGAAAGCCTGATCGGCTCCGCGTGGGGCTTTGCGCAGGAAACGGCAGTGCATGCTATCCGTCTGATGATGAGTGGTTTGTTCGATCGTTATCCTAACCTCAATCTGGTACTGGGCCACCTCGGCGAAGGGCTGGTTCATATGCTGCCGCGCACTCAGCACCGCCTCTATCGTCAGCGTTTCGGCTGCGGTCTGGGTAAAGCGGAAAAACCGTTAATGCACTACCTGCAGAATAACTTCATTGTTACCACCAGCGGCCATTTTAATACCCATTCGCTGAATAATGCCATTGAAGTCATGGGCGCCGATCGTGTGATGTTCTCTGTCGATTATCCGTATGAAGATATTCATCAGGCTTGTGACTGGTTTGATCCGTTAGAACTTGAAGCGGGCCTGAAAGATAAAATTGCCTGGGGCAATGCCAGCCGCGTCTTTAACATTCAATAATATTAAAGACAGACTTCAGGGCCTGAATATTCAGGCCCTTTTTTTATTAGGGAGAATAAATGATGGCAATAGGTATATTTGTCTGTAGCGGCTCGCTTCTCGTCGGTGCACTGGCCGGCGCCTCGCTGAATCGCTTTATTCCGGAACACTTCAAGAAAACCTTGCCGCTGATTGCCGGTCTGATCTCCATCAGCATGGGCATCCACTTTGTCAATAAATTGCATAATCTGCCACCCATTGCCCTGGCCATTATTGTCGGCACGATTATCGGCGGTCTGCTGAATATTGAAAAATGGATTGAGCGGGCCGGGACAACGCTACGCACGCCCATTGAGCGCATTTTCCCGGCGCAGGCCAGCGCCAGCGTGAGTGCGGAAGATTTTATGAATCAGTTTATCGCCGTGCTGATCCTCTTCTGCGCCAGCGGCACCGGCATCTTCGGTGCTTTAACCGAAGGGATGACCGGCGACCCAACCATTCTGCTGACCAAGTCGATACTCGACTTTTTCACTGCCGCGATTTTCGCCTCTACGCTGGGGTATATCATCACCGTGATCTTTATTCCCCAGCTGATTGTCTTCATTATCCTGTTTTTCGCGGCAACCTTTATCATGGCGCTGATCAATCCGGCGATGATCGCCGACTTCACCGCCTGTGGCGGCATCATTATGCTGGCGACTGGTTTTCGTCTGTGCGGGATCCGCGCCTTCCCCACCGCCAATATG
Organism: Klebsiella sp. HMSC16C06; assembly: GCF_001808325.1. NCBI lineage: Bacteria > Pseudomonadati > Pseudomonadota > Gammaproteobacteria > Enterobacterales > Enterobacteriaceae > Klebsiella > Klebsiella sp. HMSC16C06. Next base: position 15,727 of record NZ_KV793023.1, on the reverse strand, counting down.
CTGCCCTCACTGCTGCTGGTAATGCCCTTCTCCGCCGCCTGGCAGCAGTTTGTCGCCTGAGGGCGTTAGCCTTTTTTCGCCTTCGCCAGCATCGCTTTAATATTCGCGACGTTGGCCTGGCCTTTATGCATACGTTCTTCCGCAGAGATAACTTTTCGCTCCTGCTCCCATATCAGATCGTCCTGCGGGAGCTCGAGCAGGAAACGGCTTGGCTCCGGGCGCACCAGCTCACCATACTGTCGGCGTTCCTTACAGAGCGTAAAGGTCAGCTCTTTTTGCGCACGGGTGATGCCGACGTAGGCTAACCGGCGCTCTTCATCGACGTTATCTTCATCGATGCTGCTCTGGTGCGGCAGCAATCCCTCTTCCATTCCCACCAGGTAAACATACGGGAACTCCAGCCCTTTTGAGGCATGGAGGGTCATCAGCTGCACCTGATCGAGCTCTTCATCCGATTCGCCGCGCTCCATCATGTCCCGCAGGGTAAAGCGGGTGACCACCTGCGTTAGGGTCATCGGCTCATCGATTTCGCTGCCTTCCAGCATCTCGGTCATCCAGGTAAACAGCTGGTTGACGTTTTTCATCCGCATTTCCGCGGCTTTCGGGCTGGGCGAGGTTTCATACAGCCAGGATTCGTAGTCGATCCCGCGAATCAAATCGCGCACGGCGGCAACGGGCTCGCGTTCGGCCAGCTGCTGAATTTCCCGCAGCCAGTGGGTAAAGCGCGTGAGGGATTCGTACCCGCGCCCGGTCAGCGTCTGGCTTAACCCCATGTCAAAGCTGGCGGTGAATAAGCCTTTATTGCGGCTCATCGCCCACTCACCCAGCTTTTGCAGCGTCGCCGGGCCGATCTCGCGCTTCGGCGTGTTGACGATACGCAGGAAGGCGCTATCGTCATCCGGGTTGGTCAGCACGCGCAGATAGGCCAGCAGGTCTTTAATTTCCGGACGCGAGAAGAACGACGTGCCGCCGGAGATTTTGTACGGGATGCGGTTCTGCATCAGCATCTTTTCAAAGACCCGCGACTGGTGGTTGCCACGGTAAAGGATCGCGTAGTCTTTGTAGTTGGTTTTATTAATAAAGTGGTGGGCGATCAGTTCCCCGGCCACGCGCTCCGCTTCATGATCTTCATTGTTGGCGGAGAGTACTTTCAGCTCGGTACCGTAGCCAAGTTCTGAGAACAGCCGCTTTTCAAAGACGTGCGGGTTATTAGCGATCAAAATGTTAGCGGCTTTCAGAATACGCCCGGAGGAGCGGTAGTTCTGTTCAAGCTTGATCACCTGCAACGCCGGGAAGTCCTGGCTGAGCAGCACCAGGTTCTGCGGCCGCGCGCCACGCCACGAGTAGATCGACTGGTCATCGTCCCCCACCACGGTAAAACGCGCGCGCTGCCCCACCAGTAATTTCACCAGTTCATACTGGCTGGTGTTGGTATCCTGATACTCATCCACCAGCAGGTAACGGATCTTGTTCTGCCAGCGTTCGCGCACCTCTTCATTACGCTGCAGCAGCAGCGTCGGCAACAGGATCAGATCGTCAAAATCGAGGACGTTGCAGGCCTTCATGTGCGCATCGTACAGCCCATAGCAGTGGGCGAAAATGCGGTCCCGTTCGCCTTTCGCGCCAGCCGCCGCCTGCGACGGGGTTTTCAGATCGTTTTTCCAGTTGGAGATCGTCGAGATCAGCTGCTGCAACACCACTTTGTCATCTTCGATCAACCCTTCGGTGAGCTCTTTCAGCAGCGCGACCTGGTCAGTATCATCGAACAAGGAAAAGTTAGACTTCATTCCCAGCGCGGCGTATTCACGTTTGATGATATCCAGGCCCAGGGTGTGGAAGGTGGAGATCATCAGCCCGCGCGCCTCTTTGCGCCCCAGCGTTTGCCCGACGCGCTCTTTCATTTCGCGCGCGGCCTTGTTGGTGAAGGTGACGGCCGCGATATGGCGCGCCTGATAGCCGCAGCCGCGGATCAGGTGGGCGATTTTATTCGTAATAACGCGGGTCTTACCGGAACCGGCGCCCGCCAGCACCAGGCACGGTCCGGTAACGAATTCGACGGCTTGTTGTTGGCCAGGGTTTAAACGCATGGGAATATTGCTCAATCTTCGAACGGGGTGTGGATTGTAGCAGAAAGCGAGGCCGAGATTTACCGGCTGATGGTAAAGTGTCAGCCACGCAATTCATCCTGAGGATCTGGTAATGGCAAAAAGCGCAGCGGCCCTGCATATTCTGGTTAAAGAAGAGAAACTGGCGCACGAGATCCTCGCCAAACTGGAACGGGGCATCAGCTTCGATCATCTGGCGAAGCGTTACTCAAAGTGTCCGTCCGGACGTCATGGCGGTGATTTAGGCGAATTCCCGCAGGGGACGATGGTCGGCCCGTTTGATCAAGCTGTCTTCAGCTGTCCGCTGCTCAAACCCTATGGCCCGGTGAAAACCAAATTCGGCTACCATATCATCAAGGTGCTGTATCGTCGGTAACGCGTGCTACTATGGCGCCCTGATTTATCCCAACTCACTCAAGGCGCAATCATGGCTAAAACCGCGGCAGCACTGCACATCCTGGTAAAAGAAGAGAAACTGGCGCTCGATCTGCTCGAGCAGCTCAAAAACGGCGCCGACTTCGGCAAGCTGGCAAAGAAACACTCCATTTGTCCGTCAGGCAAACGCGGCGGCGATCTGGGTGAGTTCCGCCAGGGCCAGATGGTACCGGCCTTCGATAAAGTGGTCTTCTCCTGCCCGGAACTGGAGCCAACCGGCCCGCTGCATACCCAGTTCGGCTACCACATCATCAAAGTGCTATACCGGAAATAAACAACAAGGCCTTCTCAAAGAGAAGGCCTTTAATGTTTGCCCCCTCTCCCACAGGGAGAGGGTTGGGGTGAGGGCATCCGCCCGCACCTTTTGTTTTATCAGCCGGCTACCGCGATACGTTTCATATCAGTCATATAACCGCGCAGTTTCTTACCTACCTGCTCGATAGCGTGGCTGCGAATTGCTTCGTTCACATCGCGCAGCTGAGCGTTATCTACCGCGCCTTCAGCAATCGCTTTGCCCAGGTCGCCGGTCTGCAGGGTAGTCATAAACTCTTTCAGCAGCGGTACGCAAGCGTAAGAGAACAGGTAGTTACCGTACTCTGCAGTATCAGAGATAACCACGTTCATTTCATACAGACGCTTACGGGCGATAGTGTTCGCGATCAGCGGCAGCTCGTGCAGTGATTCATAGTAAGCGGACTCTTCGATGATGCCGGAATCAACCATGGTTTCGAAGGCCAGCTCAACGCCCGCTTTCACCATCGCGATCATCAGCACGCCTTTATCGAAGTACTCCTGCTCGCCGATTTTGCCTTCATACTGCGGGGCGGTTTCGAACGCGGTTTTGCCGGTCTCTTCACGCCAGGTCAGCAGTTTCTTATCATCGTTCGCCCAGTCTGCCATCATACCGGAGGAGAATTCGCCGGAGATGATGTCGTCCATGTGTTTCTGGAACAGCGGCGCCATGATCTCTTTCAGCTGCTCGGACAGTGCATAAGCGCGCAGTTTCGCCGGGTTAGACAGGCGATCCATCATCAGGGTAATACCGCCCTGCTTCAGCGCTTCGGTGATGGTTTCCCAGCCGAACTGAATCAGTTTTTCCGCATACGCCGGATCGGTACCTTCCGCCACCAGCTTGTCGAAGCACAGCAGAGAACCCGCCTGCAGCATGCCGCAGAGGATGGTCTGCTCGCCCATCAGGTCAGATTTCACTTCCGCCACGAAGGAGGATTCCAGAACGCCCGCACGATGGCCGCCGGTCGCCGCTGCCCAGGCTTTGGCAATAGCCATGCCTTCGCCTTTCGGATCGTTTTCCGGGTGGACGGCGATAAGCGTCGGCACGCCGAAACCGCGTTTGTACTCTTCACGAACTTCGGTACCCGGGCACTTCGGCGCCACCATCACCACGGTGATGTCTTTGCGGATCTGCTCGCCCACTTCAACGATGTTGAAGCCGTGGGAGTAACCCAGCGCCGCGCCGTCTTTCATCAGCGGCTGTACGGAACGCACAACGTCAGAGTGCTGTTTGTCCGGCGTCAGGTTAACCACCAGGTCGGCCTGCGGGATCAGCTCTTCATAGGTACCGACTTTGAAGCCGTTTTCGGTCGCTTTACGCCAGGAAGCGCGCTTCTCGGCAATCGCTTCTTTACGCAACGCATAGGAGATATCCAGGCCGGAATCACGCATGTTCAGACCCTGGTTCAGGCCCTGCGCGCCACAGCCGACGATGACTACTTTTTTACCCTGAAGATAGCTTGCGCCATCGGCAAATTCATCGCGCCCCATAAAGCGGCATTTGCCCAGCTGTGCCAGCTGCTGGCGCAGATTCAGTGTGTTGAAGTAGTTAGCCATGGTGATACCTCGTGATGTTGTGTTGTCGTGCTTATTGTTCGGTTCGCTTTTGCGAGAATGAACTTACTATATGACAGGAATTTTATTGCGGAAATTGATATATTCACAACGTCACGTTGCAATTTATGAAACACAAAATCGGGGAGTATGCGCCGTGGATTTACGCGATCTGAAAACCTTTCTGCATCTGGCGGAAAGCCGCCATTTTGGCCGCAGCGCGCGGGCCATGCACGTCAGTCCTTCGACCCTTTCGCGGCAGATCCAACGCCTGGAAGAGGACCTCGGCCAGCCGCTGTTCGTTCGCGATAATCGCACCGTGACCCTAACCGAGGCCGGCGAAGAACTCCGCACCTTTGCCCAGCAGACCTTACTGCAGTATCAGCAGCTTCGCCACGCCATCGATCAGCAGGGACCGTCGCTCTCCGGTGAGCTGCATATCTTCTGCTCTGTCACCGCCGCTTATAGCCATCTGCCGCCGATCCTCGACCGCTTTCGCGCCGCGCATCCTTCGGTTGAGATAAAATTATCGACCGGCGATGCCGCTGACGCCATGGAGAAGGTCGTCACCGGCGAAGCCGACCTGGCGATTGCCGGTAAACCAGAGACCCTGCCGGGATCGGTGGCGTTTTCGATGCTGGAGAACCTCGCCGTGGTGTTAATTGCCCCGGCCCTTCCCTGCCCGGTGCGTAACCAGGTGACCGTTGAGCGTCCGGACTGGTCGACAGTGCCGTTTATCATGGCTGACCAGGGGCCGGTACGTCGGCGCATCGAGCTGTGGTTTCGACGCCATAAAATCAGCAACCCGTCGATCTATGCCACCGTCGGGGGACACGAAGCGATGGTGTCGATGGTCGCCCTCGGCTGCGGCGTGGCGCTGCTACCGGAGGTGGTACTGGAAAACAGCCCGGAACCGGTACGCAACCGGGTGATGATTCTGGAGCGCAGTGATGAGCAAACCCCGTTTGAGCTGGGCGTTTGCGCACAAAAAAAGCGGCTGCATGAGCCGCTTATTGATGCTTTCTGGAAAATCCTGCCTAACCACTAGCCCGCGAGGAAAAAGCGGAACGCCGGGTTATGCGTTTCATCGTGGCACTCATAGCCCAGTTCATTAAGGCGGGTTTCAAAGTCCGGCTCGTGCTCGCCCAGCTCAAAGGCCGCTAACACCCGACCATAGTCGGTGCCGTGGCTACGGTAGTGGAACAGCGAAATATTCCAGTGGGTGCCAAGGGTGTGCAGGAACTTCAGCAGCGCCCCCGGCGATTCAGGGAACTCGAAGCTAAACAGCCGCTCCTGCAGCGCTTTGGACGGCCGGCCGCCGACCATATAGCGCACATGGAGCTTGGCCATTTCGTCATCGGAAAGGTCAACGACGCTGTAGCCGCCATCGTTCAGTAACTGGAGGATCTCTTTCCGCTCTTCCAGCCCGCGACTCAGGCGTACCCCGACAAAAATGCAGGCGTCTTTAGCATCAGCAAAGCGGTAGTTGAACTCCGTCACCGAGCGCCCGCCCAGCAGCTGGCAAAACTTCAGAAAGCTGCCCTTCTCTTCCGGGATCGTCACCGCCAGCAGCGCTTCGCGCTGTTCCCCGAGCTCGCAGCGCTCAGACACGTAGCGCAGGCCGTGGAAGTTAACGTTGGCCCCGGACAGAATATGAGCCAGTCGCTCGCCGCGAATATTGTGCTGGGCGACATATTTCTTCATCCCCGCCAGCGCCAGCGCGCCGGAAGGCTCCGCCACCGCCCGCACATCTTCGAACAGATCTTTCATCGCCGCGCAAATAGCGTCGCTGTCGACAGTGATGATGTCGTCCAGATACTCCTGGCACAAACGGAAGGTTTCATCGCCGATGCGCTTCACCGCCACGCCTTCAGCAAACAAACCGACGCGCGGCAGATCCACCGGATGACCGGCATCCAGCGCCGCTTTCAGACATGCCGAGTCTTCCGCTTCTACCGCTATCACTTTAATCTGCGGCATCAGCTGCTTGATCAGCACCGCCACGCCCGCCGCCAGACCGCCACCGCCCACCGGGACGAATACACGGTCGATGTGGGCATCCTGCTGCAGCAGCTCCAGCGCCAAGGTTCCCTGACCCGCGATCACCATCGGGTGATCAAACGGCGGCACCCAGGTGAAGCCCTGCTGCTGCGCCAGTTCAATCGCCCGAGCTTTCGCTTCGTCAAAGTTGGCGCCATGCAGCAGCACTTCGCCGCCAAAACCGCGAACGGCATCGACTTTGATATCGGCGGTCGCTACCGGCATCACGATCAGCGCCTTAACCCCAAGCCGGGAGGCTGAGAAAGCCACTCCCTGCGCATGGTTGCCTGCCGACGCCGTGATCACCCCATTCGATTTCTGTTCCGCCGTCAGGCTGGACATCATCGCGTAGGCGCCGCGCAGCTTAAAGCTGTGTACCGGCTGGCGATCTTCGCGTTTGACCAGAATAACGTTATCCAGCCGCGAAGAGAGCTTCTCCATTTTTTGCAGCGGCGTTTTCTGCACCGCTTCATAAACTGGCGCGCGCAGCACTGCTCTCAGGTATTCGGCGCCCTCAGGGGCACCGGACAGGGGTTGTGAGTCCGCCATAATTAGCCACCCAGTTTTGATTTATCGCGCACCGCGCCCTTGTCGGCGCTGGTCGCGAGGCTGGCATAAGCGCGCAGTGCAAAGGAGACCTGGCGCTCGCGGTCTTTCGGCGTCCACGCCTTATCGCCACGCGCTTCCTGCGCTTCGCGACGGGCGGCGATTTCGGCATCGCTGAGCTGCAGCTGAATACCGCGGTTCGGAATATCGATAGCAATCATGTCGCCATCTTCGATGATCGCGATGTTGCCGCCGCTCGCCGCTTCCGGCGATACGTGGCCGATGGAAAGCCCGGAGGTGCCGCCGGAGAAACGACCATCGGTGATCAGCGCGCACGCTTTGCCAAGACCCATGGACTTCAGGAAGGTGGTCGGATAGAGCATCTCCTGCATCCCCGGCCCGCCTTTCGGCCCTTCATAGCGAATAACCACGACGTCGCCTTCCACGACTTTGCCGCCGAGGATGGCATCAACCGCTTCGTCCTGGCTTTCATAAACTTTCGCCGGGCCGGTAAATTTCAGGATGCTATCGTCCACACCGGCGGTTTTGACAATACAGCCGTTTTCAGCAAAGTTACCGTACAGGACCGCCAGGCCACCGTCTTTACTGTAGGCATGTTCCAGAGAACGGATACATCCCTCGGCGCGATCGTCATCCAACGTATCCCAGCGGCAATCCTGCGAGAATGCCTGAGTGGTACGGATCCCGGCCGGGCCGGCGCGGAACATTTTTTTCACCGCGTCGTCCTGGGTCACCATTACATCGTACTGTTCCAGGGTCTGCGGCAGCGTCAGGCCAAGGACGTTTTTCACATCGCGGTTGAGTAACCCCGCGCGGTCCAGCTCGCCCAGAATGCCCAGAACGCCACCAGCCCGGTGCACGTCTTCCATATGGTATTTCTGCGTACTCGGCGCCACTTTACACAGCTGCGGGACCTTGCGGGACAGTTTGTCGATATCGCTCATGGTGAAGTCGATTTCGGCTTCCTGCGCCGCCGCCAGCAGGTGCAGTACGGTATTGGTTGAACCGCCCATCGCGATATCGAGGGTCATGGCGTTTTCAAATGCCGCCTTGCTGGCGATATTGCGCGGCAGGGCGGAAGCGTCATCCTGCTCGTAGTAGCGTTTGGTCAGCTCCACGATACGTTTACCGGCGTTCAGGAACAGCTCCTTACGATCGGCGTGGGTCGCCAGCAGCGAGCCGTTACCCGGCTGTGACAGGCCCAGCGCTTCGGTCAGGCAGTTCATGGAGTTCGCGGTGAACATCCCGGAACAGGAACCACAGGTCGGACAAGCGGAACGTTCCACCTGGTTACTCTGTTCGTCGGACACTTTCGGATCCGCCCCCTGGATCATCGCATCCACCAGGTCGAGCTTGATGATTTTATCTGACAGCTTGGTCTTCCCGGCTTCCATTGGGCCACCGGAAACAAAGATCACCGGAATGTTCAGGCGCAGAGAGGCCATCAGCATCCCCGGAGTGATTTTGTCGCAGTTGGAGATACAGACCATGGCATCGGCGCAGTGGGCGTTAACCATGTACTCGACCGAGTCGGCGATCAGCTCGCGGGATGGCAGTGAATAGAGCATACCCCCGTGGCCCATGGCGATCCCATCATCCACCGCGATGGTGTTAAATTCTTTGGCGACACCGCCTGCCGCTTCAATCTGCTCGGCAACCAGTTTGCCGAGATCGCGCAGGTGCACGTGCCCGGGGACAAACTGGGTAAAGGAGTTGACGACGGCGATAATCGGTTTGCCGAAATCGGCATCGGTCATTCCGGTTGCGCGCCACAACGCGCGGGCGCCCGCCATGTTGCGGCCATGTGTGGTGGTGGCGGAACGGTACTTAGGCATGCTCTTTTTACTCCCATCTCTGTTTATTAAATGGGACGGTGCGTGCCGTCCCATTTTTAATTACTTACTTACCGGATCCAACCAGCCCCATTTATCTTCTGTTTCACCGGTGAAGAGGCCAAAGAAGGCTTCCTGAATGCGTTTGGTCACCGGCCCGCGGCGGCCTGCGCCGACCTGGATGCCGTCAACGCTGCGTACCGGGGTGATTTCTGCCGCGGTGCCGGACATGAACACTTCATCCGCGAGGTACAGCGATTCACGGGACAGCACCTGCTCGCGCACTTCGATGCCAAGATCTTTCGCCAGTTTGATGATCGCGTCGCGGGTAATGCCCGGCAGCGCGGAAGAGGTGAACGGCGGAGTAAACAGCACGCCATCTTTTACCTCAAACAGATTTTCGCCTGCACCTTCGGAGATATAACCGTTAACATCCAGCGCGATACCTTCCTGATAACCGTGACGACGCGCTTCGCTGCCGACCAGCAGAGAGGAGAGATAGTTGCCGCCCGCTTTCGCTGCGGTTGGGATGGTGTTCGGCGCCGCGCGGTTCCAGGAAGAAACCATCGCATCGATCCCCTGCTCCAGCGCTTCTGCGCCGAGGTAGGCGCCCCACGGGAACGCCGCGATGATAACGTCGGTTTTGTAACCGTCCGGCGGGTTAACGCCCATGCCAACATCGCCAACAAACACCAGCGGACGAATATAAGCGCTGGTCAGTTTATTGGTACGGATAACTTCGCGGCAGGCTTCCATCAGCTCGTCAACGCTCTGAGAAACCGGGAAACGGTAGATTTTGGCTGAATCATGCAGACGCTGCATGTGTTCACGATGGCGGAACACCACTGGCCCTTTGTGAGAATCGTAGCAGCGGATGCCTTCGAATACCGAAGTCCCGTAGTGCAACGCATGGGACATGACGTGCACTTTCGCCTCGCCCCATGGGGTCATCTCGCCATTGAACCAAATGTAATCAGCTTTCTTCGTCGTCATTTTTTTTATTCCTCTGCGCTCAGGCGCGGATTTGTTGTGATGTGGGTTGCTGGATCTCGACGCAGGCGACGTCGACCAGTTTACTTAATTGACTAAACAGTAATTCGACGGGCCGCGGGCTGGCAACGGTCAATTCGATATTTATATTTTGCGCATCCGACGCGGTTTCCATATTCATTGCGCAGATTTGAAAACCACGGTGGCGGACCACGCGCAGCACGCGCTCTAAGGTTTCCGGATTGAAACGCGCCTGCAAAGCGACCTGATGTTGCTTCATGATAATTTCTCCAGCATTTCTGCATTACTGGCGCCGGGCGGCACCAACGGCCAGACATTCTCAAGTTCGTCGATTGAGACATGAAGCAGGTATGGCCCCTGGCTCGAAAGCATGGTGTCGAGTGCCGCTTCAACCTGGTCTTTACGGGTGATGTGTTGGCCAGGAATACCGAAGGCGCTGGCCAGCGTGAGGAAATCAGGGTTATCAGTCAGAGTGGTTTCGCTATAACGTTCCTGGAAAAACAGCTGCTGCCATTGTCGAACCATCCCTAACCGCTGGTTGTCGAGTAACACGATCTTTAATGGTAATTGTTTGCGCTTGACGGTGCCCAGCTCCTGCACGTTCATCATGAAGGAACCGTCACCGGAGATACAGATCACCGTATCGTCCGGGCGCGCCACCTGGGCACCAACGGCGGCTGGCAGGCCAAAGCCCATCGTGCCTAAGCCGCTGGAGGTGATAAAGTTTTCCGGGCGGGTATAGGTCATATGTTGAGCCGACCACATCTGGTGCTGGCCAACGTCGGTTGTCACGACGCTATCCGCCGGCTTACGGTCGGAAAGCTGCTTCAGCAGCAGCGGCGCGTAGATCGCCTCGCCGGGATGATCGTAACGCCAGGCGTGCTCGGTGCGCAGTGCGGCATTATGCTCGCGCCAGGCATCGATAGCTAACGGCTGCTGCAGCGCCGGCAGCAAGCGGTTCAGATCGCCGGTCAGACCGATGTGCGCCTGACGCAGCTTGTTCAGCTCCGCCGGATCGATGTCCATGTGGATCACTTTGGCATGCGGAGCGAAGGTATTGAGCTTACCGGTCACACGATCGTCAAAGCGCGCGCCGACAGCGATCAGCAGATCGCACTCCTGTACCGCCAGGTTGGCCGCCTTAGTGCCGTGCATGCCCAGCATACCGAGATAATACGGATAATCTGCGGCCACCACGCCCAGCCCTTTCAGCGTGCAGGTTGCCGGCATTCGGGTTACCGCCAGGAATTCACGCAAAGCCGGTACCGCCTGCGCCATACCTACCCCGCCGCCAACATACAGCATCGGCTTCTGTGACTGAGCCAGCATCTGCAGAGCCTGAGCAACCTCCGCCTGCGGGAACGCCATCTCATCGTCGACGGTAGAGAAATGAGGATCAAGCTCGCCCTGGGCCATCTGAATATCCTTAGGGATATCAACCAGCACCGGGCCCGGACGGCCTGAGTTTGCCACCTGGAAAGCTTCAGCGATAACCCGCGGCAGCTCATCCAGAGACTGCACGAGGAAACTGTGCTTAGTACAGGCCAGTGACAAACCAAGAACGTCTACTTCCTGGAACGCATCCGTGCCGATGAAGGGAGCGGCCACCTGGCCGGTGATAGCGACAATGGGAATGGAATCAAGCAGGGCGTCCGCCAGGCCAGTGATCAGGTTGGTCGCGCCCGGGCCGGACGTCGCTATGCACACCCCGGTTTTCCCGGTTGCTCGCGCATAGCCAATAGCCGCCATGGCTGCCCCTTGCTCATGCCGACACAGCAGGTGCTCCACGCCGCCGTCATACAGTGCATCGTAAACCGGCATAATTGCGCCACCCGGATAGCCAAAAACTGTGTCGACTCCCTGTGTCCGCAAAGCATGTACCACCCACTGCGCGCCATTCATAGTTAGTTCCCCGTCATAAATCGGGAGAAACAGAATTTTATGCTAAAAGTCATCATCTGCTCCTCGCTTAGGTTATTTCAGTTATAAAAAAACCCCCGGACCTTTCGGTGCGGGGGTCTTAGTTCGTTAAGGCTTGATTCTTAAGCCTTTCCTCGTCCAAGTGCAGCCCCGCACGGTGGGATAATAATCACCACCACGCTAATCACGACCAGGCTAATCACTCGTAGAAGGGCTGTCATTTTCTGTACTTTCTGGCTTCTTGTTCGAAGGAATACCTAAAGAGGTACCACAGACATCACATAAAACACAAGATTTTTTTATATCCTGGTTTCTGAGCAGCCTAACAGTTTCAGGAAAAATAATTGTTTTATATGAAGAAAATCAGAAATGAAAAAAATTCAGTTTTCTTTCACGCTGTACGCTCAGCGCCCATCTCTGTTTCGGATGCACCACGTTTTTCGATCACGCTTCCATTTTCGGCTAAATGTAACGAGATGGCGTGAAAATAATGGATTTATGCTTCTAACTTCGTGTTATTGCCGCTGCCGTTTCACGGCAGGCTCGTCATAATCCTTCTCTGTCCAGGAGGTTTTATGTCGCTCGCCATCGTTTACACACGCGCGGCGCTCGGTATCGAAGCGCCATTGATTACTATCGAGGTTCATCTCAGTAGCGGTCTGCCTGGCTTGACCATGGTCGGGCTACCGGAGACCACCGTGAAAGAGGCCCGCGACCGGGTACGCAGCGCCTTGATCAACAGCGGTTACGCTTTCCCTGCGAAGAAAATAACCATTAACCTGGCACCTGCGGATCTGCCCAAAGAGGGCGGGCGATATGACCTTCCCATCGCTCTCGCGCTTCTCGTCGCCTCAGAGCAGCTCAACACTACCCGATTGAATCAATATGAGTTTGTGGGCGAACTCGCCCTTACAGGCGGCTTACGCGGCGTTCCAGGGGCGATCCCCAGCGCAATGGAAGCCATCAAAGCCGGCCGGCGCATTGTCGTCTCCTCTGACAATGCGGCTGAGGTGGGTCTGATCGGCGGCAGCGATTGCCTGGTCGCCGACCATCTGCAACAGGTGTGCGCGTTTCTCGCAGGGCAAGCATCGCTCTCGCCGCCTCTCGCCGACGTGCCCGCCGTTGATGAACGCTGTGAAGATCTACGTGATGTTATCGGCCAACAACAAGGCAAGCGAGCGCTGGAGATTGTGGCGGCCGGTGGCCACAACCTGCTGCTGATTGGCCCGCCCGGTACCGGCAAAACAATGCTTGCCTGCCGGCTCCCCGGCCTTTTGCCGCCATTAAGCAACCAGGAAGCGCTGGAGAGCACGGCCATTCAAAGTCTGGTCAACCTCCAGACTGCGAAGACCCGGTGGCGTCAGAGGCCGTTTCGCGCCCCTCACCATAGCGCCTCGCTGGCAGCGATGGTAGGCGGAGGCTCAATACCTGTCCCCGGCGAGATTTCACTGGCCCATAATGGCGTGCTGTTTCTTGATGAACTGCCAGAGTTTGAACGACGGGTGCTGGACGCGCTGCGTGAACCAATTGAGTCAGGCAAGATCCACATATCACGATCGCGCGCCAAGATTGACTATCCGGCGCGTTTTCAGCTTATCGCGGCAATGAACCCAAGCCCTACCGGGCATTATCAGGGCAAACATAATCGCGCGTCGCCTGAGCAGACATTGCGCTACCTTGGGCGCCTGTCCGGCCCTTTTCTCGACCGCTTCGATCTTTCTTTAGAGATCCCGCTCCCGCCGCCGGGGATACTGAGCCAGGGCACGCAGGGCGAAGAATCGAGTGCGACGGTCCGTCAGCGTGTGCTGGCGGCACGTGAACGTCAAATGCTCAGGCAAAATAAGCTGAATGCGCATCTTGAGAATCGTGAAATGAAGAGCTGCTGTCACTTGCGCCAGGAGGATGCGCTTTGGCTGGAACAGACGTTAACGCAGCTGGGGCTTTCTATACGGGCCTGGCAGCGTCTGTTAAAGGTGGCAAGAACCATTGCCGATCTGGCAGAAGCTGAAGAGATTGAACGCCGCCATTTGCAGGAGGCGCTCAGCTATCGGGCAATAGACCGGATGCTAAACCATCTGCAGAAAATGATGGCGTAAAAAAAGGGCTTACGCCCTTTTTTCTTAGTCATCGCTTTCGGTGTAATCGTCAGCGCCTTCCATCTGCGGTTTGCCGCCGGAAAGAGTATGGAAACGCTTCGGCCGCTTAATGCGTGCCATATACTTAATCCATACGCGTTCTGCTTCCGTTACCGGCTCACGTTCACCACGGCACACCGAGACAAATTGTTTTTCATCATCGGTAACAGGTTCGCGTTTACCCAGTTCCAGTTCGTTAAAGGCATAACCATGACGTTCCAGCAGTTGCGCCTCTTTGATGGTGAAATCACCATGACGGGAGAACCCGCGTGGATAATTTTTATTGTCGAAAAAACGATTAGTCGTCGTAAAGCTTTCCGCCATCCTACACGCTCCTGATTCTTTGGCCGAGCTATTTATGGCGCGGAGTATTAGTTACGCTTGACAGAGCGTCAAACAAAACATTTAAATCATGACGACAAATAATTTTGTGGAGAACGGTGTGGATACGGAATTGCTCAAGACTTTCCTGGAAGTGAGCAGAACTCGTCACTTTGGGCGGGCAGCAGAGGCACTTTACCTGACGCAGTCAGCGGTCAGCTTTCGTATTCGTCAGCTGGAGAATCAACTTGGTGTGAACCTGTTCACCCGCCATCGTAATAACATTCGTCTGACGACCGCCGGAGAAAAGCTACTGCCCTACGCCGAAACGTTGATGAACACCTGGCAGGCCGCGCGCAAGGAGGTCGCTCACTCTTCGCGACATAACGAATTCTCCATCGGGGCCAGCGCGTCGCTGTGGGAATGTCTACTGAACGGCTGGCTGGGGACTCTCTACAAAGATCCCTATAACCTGCAATTCGAGGCGCGGATCGCCCAACGTCAGTCATTAGTTAAACAGTTGCATGAACGCCAGCTCGATCTCCTGATCACAACTGAATCACCGAAGATGGATGAATTAAGCTGCCAGTTGCTGGGTAATTTCACCCTGGCGCTCTATTGTGCCGCCCCAGGGAAAAATAAGAATGATTTGAACTACCTGCGTCTGGAATGGGGGCCGGATTTCCAGCAAAACGAAGTGGGGCTGATTGGTAGCGATGATGTGCCACTGTTAACGACGAGCTCCGCAGAACTGGCTTATCAGCAACTCAGTACCTTGAATGGCTGTACCTGGTTACCCGTCAGTTGGGCGCAGCAGAAAAGTGGTCTGCATACGGTGACCGATAGCGTAACGCTCTCACGTCCTCTGTATGCCATTTGGCTACAAAATAGTGATAAACAAGCGCATATTCGCGAGATCCTGAAAAGCAGCATACTGGAATAAAGATCTGACTCCATGGATGGAGTGCTCAGAAAGCAAGGAAGAGAGAGGAATGGAAAAATTACAAGCAAAAAAAATCCTTTGCCTAAGCAAAGGATTATATATGGCAGGGGCGGAGAGACTCGAACTCGCGACACCCGGTTTTGGAGACCGGTGCTCTACCAACTGAGCTACGCCCCTAAATCTTTCTCGCTATTAAGCCCGCTAATATAGCAGGCTTAATTTTAATAAGTGGCGGAACGGACGGGACTCGAACCCGCGACCCCCTGCGTGACAGGCAGGTATTCTAACCGACTGAACTACCGCTCCACCGAATTTCTTCGCTTTATTACCACCGGTTGTCACCCCGGCTTACTGCAATTTGATGCCTGGCAGTTCCCTACTCTCACATGGGGAGACCCCACACTACCATCGGCGCTACGGCGTTTCACTTCTGAGTTCGGCATGGGGTCAGGTGGGACCACCGCGCTATCGCCGCCAGGCAAATTCTGTTTTCAACACGTCTCACGGACGCATCGATTAATCTGTATCAGAGCTGAAAATTCTCTCAAATCCGCCAAAACAGCTTCGGCGTTG
>NZ_KV793022.1:0-532 GCF_001808325.1 Klebsiella sp. HMSC16C06 | reverse complement strand
GATTGACGTTACCCGCAGAAGAAGCACCGGCTAACTCCGTGCCAGCAGCCGCGGTAATACGGAGGGTGCAAGCGTTAATCGGAATTACTGGGCGTAAAGCGCACGCAGGCGGTCTGTTAAGTCGGATGTGAAATCCCCGGGCTCAACCTGGGAACTGCATTCGAAACTGGCAGGCTAGAGTCTTGTAGAGGGGGGTAGAATTCCAGGTGTAGCGGTGAAATGCGTAGAGATCTGGAGGAATACCGGTGGCGAAGGCGGCCCCCTGGACAAAGACTGACGCTCAGGTGCGAAAGCGTTGGGAGCAAACAGGATTAGATACCCTGGTAGTCCACGCTGTAAACGATGTCGATTTGGAGGTTGTGCCCTTGAGGCGTGGCTTCCGGAGCTAACGCGTTAAATCGACCGCCTGGGGAGTACGGCCGCAAGGTTAAAACTCAAATGAATTGACGGGGGCCCGCACAAGCGGTGGAGCATGTGGTTTAATTCGATGCAACGCGAAGAACCTTACCTGGTCTTGACATCCACAGAACTT
>NZ_KV793021.1:6805-253613 GCF_001808325.1 Klebsiella sp. HMSC16C06 | reverse complement strand
GCCAGCCGGAGCTGATCTTCATCGCCACCGGTTCAGAAGTAGAGCTGGCGGTTGCCGCGTGGGACAAACTGACTGCCGAAGGCGTGAAGGCGCGCGTGGTCTCCATGCCGTCCACCGACGCGTTCGACAAGCAGGATGCCGCTTATCGCGAATCCGTACTGCCGAAAGCCGTTTCTGCCCGCGTCGCGGTAGAAGCCGGTATCGCGGACTACTGGTTCAAATACGTTGGCCTGAACGGCGCTATCGTTGGCATGACCACCTTCGGTGAGTCTGCGCCGGCTGAGCAGCTGTTCGAAGAGTTCGGCTTCACCGTCGACAACGTGGTCGCTAAAGCGAAAGCGCTGCTGTAATGGCTGGTACGGTGCGGGCTGATGCCCTCACCCCAACCCTCTCCCACAGGAGAGGGTGCAAACCCCAAAAACGGTAACCCCTGGGTTACCGTTTTGCTGTTACCTCGCCACCCGGCTTTTTGTATGCACTATTCTTCGAACATGTAACCACCCTGTGAATTATTCCAAAGGAAATGTGACGCAAGTCATATAGCTGGTTTATTGCGCTGGACAAACATTCCTTTTATTCCTTGTTTCGCTTATTCTAGCTGAAGCGTTTCAGTCGTTTAAATGTTCGACAATTAATCAATCAGTCGCAGTT
This sequence comes from Klebsiella sp. HMSC16C06, assembly GCF_001808325.1. Classification (NCBI taxonomy): domain Bacteria; kingdom Pseudomonadati; phylum Pseudomonadota; class Gammaproteobacteria; order Enterobacterales; family Enterobacteriaceae; genus Klebsiella; species Klebsiella sp. HMSC16C06. The sequence continues at coordinate 252,962 of NZ_KV793021.1, read as the reverse complement.
TGCAGCTGGTAAGGTTCCCCTCAGAGCGTTGCTGGATTACTCTGTCAGCCACCTCAAAAAAGGGTCAGCCTTGCAGGAGATCTATGACCATTCGCATCGCGATTAATGGCTTCGGTCGTATTGGACGCAACGTGGTTCGTGCGCTATATGAGTCCGGGCGTCGTGCGGAAATCACCGTGGTGGCAATCAATGAGCTGGCGGATGCGGCAGGGATCGCGCATTTGTTGAAATATGATACCAGCCATGGCCGCTTCGCGTGGGATGTCCGTCAGGAGCGCGAACAGCTGTTTGTTGGCGATGATGCCATCCGCCTGCTACACGAGCCGACCATTGCGGCGCTGCCGTGGCGCGAGCTGGCGGTAGACGTGGTGCTCGACTGCACCGGCGTATACGGGAGTCGTGAACACGGCGAAGCCCATCTGCAGGCTGGCGCGAAGAAAGTGCTCTTCTCCCATCCTGGCGGCAACGATCTCGACGCGACGGTGGTCTATGGCGTCAATCAGGATGAGCTCCGCGCCGAGCACCGCATTGTCTCCAACGCCTCCTGCACCACCAACTGCATTATTCCGATCATTAAACTGTTAGATGATGCCTATGGCATTGAGTCCGGCACCGTCACCACCATTCATTCGGCGATGCATGACCAGCAGGTGATTGACGCCTACCATCCGGATCTGCGGCGTACCCGCGCGGCCAGCCAGTCGATCATTCCGGTGGATACCAAACTGGCGGCAGGGATCACCCGTATTTTCCCGCAGTTTAATGACCGTTTTGAAGCGATTGCCGTGCGGGTGCCGACGATAAACGTGACGGCAATTGACCTGAGCGTGACGGTGAAAAAACCGGTAAAAGCATGTGAAGTCAACCAGTTGCTGCAAAAAGCAGCACAAGGTGCATTTCATGGTATAGTTGACTATACGGAATTACCGTTGGTCTCGACAGATTTTAACCACGATCCGCACAGTGCTATTGTTGATGGCACGCAAACCCGGGTCAGTGGCGCGCATCTGATCAAAACGCTGGTCTGGTGCGATAACGAATGGGGCTTTGCTAACCGAATGCTCGACACGACGTTAGCGATGGCGGCTATTGGTTTCAGGTTCGACGCATAAACGTCGACAAAACTTTATGAATCAACGAGAGGATTCACCATGTCTGTAATTAAGATGACCGATCTGGATCTGGCTGGTAAACGCGTTTTTATCCGTGCGGATCTGAACGTACCAGTTAAAGACGGGAAAGTAACCAGCGACGCACGTATCCGTGCATCTCTGCCGACCATTGAACTGGCGCTGAAGCAGGGCGCGAAAGTCATGGTTACTTCTCACCTGGGTCGTCCGACCGAAGGCGAGTACAACGAAGAATTCTCTCTGCTGCCGGTTGTTAATTACCTGAAAGACAAACTGTCCAACCCGGTACGTCTGGTTAAAGACTACCTGGATGGCGTGGAAGTGGCTGCCGGTGAGCTGGTGGTTCTGGAAAACGTTCGCTTCAACAAAGGCGAGAAAAAAGACGACGAAGCGCTGTCCAAAAAATACGCCGCGCTGTGCGACGTGTTCGTGATGGATGCTTTCGGTACTGCGCACCGCGCGCAGGCTTCCACCCACGGCATCGGCAAATTTGCTGACGTGGCGTGCGCAGGCCCGCTGCTGGCCGCTGAACTGGACGCGCTGGGTAAAGCGCTGAAAGAGCCGGCTCGTCCGATGGTCGCTATCGTGGGTGGTTCTAAAGTGTCCACCAAACTGACCGTGCTGGATTCCCTGTCTAAAATCGCTGACCAGCTGATCGTCGGCGGCGGTATCGCCAACACCTTCGTTGCTGCCCAGGGCCACAACGTCGGTAAATCCCTGTACGAAGCAGACCTGGTTGATGAAGCTAAGCGCCTGCTGAGCACCTGTGATATCCCGGTTCCGACTGACGTTCGCGTCGCGACCGAGTTCTCCGAAACCGCAACGGCAACCCTGAAATCTGTTAACGACATCAAAGATGACGAGCAGATTCTGGACCTTGGCGACGTTTCCGCACAGAAACTGGCCGACATCCTGAAAAACGCCAAAACCATCCTGTGGAACGGCCCGGTTGGCGTATTCGAATTCCCGAACTTCCGTAAAGGGACTGAAATCGTGGCTAACGCTATCGCGGACAGCGAAGGTTTCTCCATCGCCGGCGGCGGTGACACCCTGGCAGCGATCGACCTGTTCGGCATCGCTGACAAAATCTCCTACATCTCCACTGGCGGCGGCGCATTCCTTGAATTCGTCGAAGGCAAAGTCCTGCCGGCAGTAGCGATGCTCGAAGAGCGCGCTAAGCAGTAATTCAGTTCAGGCGGGGAAACCCGCCTGTTTTTCAGCGCGCTTAAGGGCTCGCGAACCTTCTTCAACGGTCGAAGATACAGATACAGGACTAAGTAACATGTCTAAAATTTTTGATTTCGTAAAACCGGGCGTCATCACTGGCGACGACGTTCAGAAAGTGTTCCAGGTAGCGAAAGAAAACAACTTTGCACTGCCGGCGGTAAACTGCGTAGGTACTGACTCCATCAACGCCGTTCTGGAAGCTGCTGCGAAAGTTCGCTCTCCGGTTATCGTTCAGTTCTCTAACGGCGGCGCCGCGTTCATCGCAGGTAAAGGCGTGAAAACTGACGTTCCTCAGGGTGCTGCTATCCTCGGCGCTATCTCTGGTGCGCACCACGTGCACCAGATGGCTGAGCACTACGGCGTGCCGGTTATCCTGCACACTGACCACTGCGCGAAGAAACTGCTGCCGTGGATCGACGGTCTGCTGGACGCCGGTGAAAAACACTTCGCTGCTACCGGTAAACCGCTGTTCTCTTCTCACATGATCGACCTGTCTGAAGAGTCCCTGCACGAAAACATCGAAATCTGCTCTAAATACCTGGCGCGCATGGCCAAAATGGACATGACCCTGGAAATCGAACTGGGTTGCACCGGTGGCGAAGAAGACGGCGTGGACAACAGCCACATGGACGCTTCCGCCCTGTACACTCAGCCGGAAGACGTGGATTACGCCTACACCGAGCTGAGCAAAATCAGCCCGCGCTTCACCATTGCCGCTTCCTTCGGTAACGTACACGGCGTGTACAAACCGGGTAACGTGGTTCTGACTCCGACCATCCTGCGCGACTCTCAGGAATATGTTTCCAAGAAACACAACCTGCCGCACAACAGCCTGAACTTCGTCTTCCACGGCGGTTCCGGTTCTTCCGCTCAGGAAATCAAAGACTCCGTTAGCTACGGCGTAGTGAAAATGAACATCGATACCGACACCCAATGGGCGACCTGGGACGGTATCCTGCAGTACTACAAAACTAACGAAGCTTACCTGCAGGGCCAGCTGGGCAACCCGAAAGGCGAAGACCAGCCGAACAAGAAATACTACGATCCGCGCGTATGGCTGCGTGCTGCACAGACTTCCATGGTGACCCGTCTGGAGCAGGCATTTAAAGAGCTGAACGCGATCGACGTTCTGTAAGAAAAATCTGTTTCTTACCCTGAAGCCCGCAGCAATGCGGGCTTTTTTATTACTTTAACAACAGGATAGCGTGCAGGAAAACTGTGATCCATTTGGCAAAACGTGCACTTATTGTTTACCCTATAACCTGACTGCCCTGTTGCAGGCTGAGTTATTTACTTCCCCGTTCGGGGATTCATAAGGAATGTTAAATGGAAGATTTGAACGTTGTCGATAGCATCAACAACGCCGGGACGTGGCTGGCACGCAACCAGGAGCTGCTGCTGAGCTATGCCGTCAACATCGTGGCGGCGATCGTTATCCTGGTCATCGGGATGATCGTGGCGCGCATCGTCTCTAACACCGTCAACCGCCTGATGCTGGCGCGTAAGATTGATGCCACCGTTGCTGATTTTCTCTCGGCGCTGGTGCGTTACGCGGTTATCGCCTTCACCCTGATTGCCGCCCTGGGCCGGGTAGGCGTGCAGACCGCCTCGGTCATTGCTGTGCTGGGTGCCGCCGGTTTGGCGGTGGGTTTAGCACTGCAGGGATCGCTGTCGAACCTTGCCGCAGGCGTACTACTGGTGATGTTCCGCCCGTTCCGCGCGGGTGAATATGTCGATCTCGGCGGTATCGCCGGCACCGTGCAGAACGTGCAGATTTTCTCCACCACCCTGCGTACCGCAGACGGCAAAATCGTGGTGGTGCCGAATGGCAAAATCATCGCCGGCAACATCATTAACTTCTCCCGCGAACCGGCGCGCCGCAATGAGTTTATCATTGGCGTATCCTACGATGCCGATATCGACAAGGTGAAGCAGCTGCTGACCTCGATTATCGAATCTGACGATCGTATTCTGCGCGATCGCGAAATGACCGTACGCCTGAACGAACTTGGCGCCTCATCGGTGAACTTCGTGGTTCGCGTGTGGAGCAAAAGCAGCGATCTGCAAAACGTCTACTGGGACGTGCTGGAGCGTATTAAGCGTGATTTCGACGCTAACGGCATCAGTTTCCCGTATCCGCAGATGGATGTTCATGTGGTACAACTGCCGGAAAAAGCAGAGTAAATCATCACTGACAGAGTCAGGCCGGCCATGCCGGCCTTTTTTAATGGCTCACTATTAGCTTAGCTTATTAATGATTAATACTTTCAATTTCCGCTAATAATCCATTCGCGTTATAGTCAGCGCCACTCTCGAACACAGCGGAAAAATCCTTATGTTTACCTATTACTTTCAGGGCCTTGCCCTGGGAGCGGCAATGATTTTGCCGCTTGGCCCGCAAAATGCTTTTGTGATGAATCAGGGGATCCGTCGTCAGTATCACCTGATGATTGCCCTGCTGTGCGCGGTCAGCGACCTGCTGTTGATCTGCGCCGGTATTTTTGGCGGTAGCGCGCTGCTGATGCAATCCCCATGGTTGCTGGCGATAGTGACCTGGGGCGGCGTGGCCTTTTTGTTGTGGTATGGCTTCGGCGCACTGAAAACGGCGTTCAGTCAGAATCTTGAGCTCGCCAGCGCCGAGGTGATGCAGCAGGGGCGCTGGAAAATCATTATAACTATGCTGGCGGTCACCTGGCTGAACCCGCATGTTTACCTGGATACCTTTGTGGTGCTGGGCAGCCTGGGAGGGCAGCTGGCGGTGGAGCCGAAGCGCTGGTTTGCGCTGGGGACCATTAGCGCCTCTTTCCTGTGGTTCTTTGGCCTGGCGCTGTTAGCCGCCTGGCTGGCGCCGCGGCTGCGTACCGCCAAAGCCCAGCGGATCATCAATATTGTGGTCGGCGCCGTCATGTGGTTTATTGCGTTTCAGCTGGCAAAAGAGGGCGTTGGCCATATCCTGGCGTTGCTCAACTAAGCGTTGTCCGATGGACTTTCCTGCTGTACGCGCTAAGCTTGCTGGCATGCGTCCCGTAAGGGCGATTTAAGTAACATGGAGAAACGACAGTGAAGTTAAAAGTCTTAGCCCTGGCGGCAGCACTCGGATTTAGCACAATGGCGGCACAGGCAAACGAATTGCCAGACGGTCCGCACATTGTGACTTCAGGCACAGCAAGCGTTGCCGCGGTTCCGGATATTGCCACCCTGGCGATCGAAGTGAACGTCGCGGCGAAAGATGCCGCATCGGCGAAAAAGCAGGCAGACGATCGCGTCGCGCAGTATCTCTCTTTCCTTGAAAAGAGCGGTATCGCGAAAAAAGACATTAGCTCTGCGAATCTGCGTACCCAGCCTGATTATGACTATCAGAACGGGAAAAGCATTCTCAAAGGCTATCGGGCGGTGCGCACCGTGGAAGTGACGTTGCGCCAGCTGGATAAACTTAACGGCCTGCTGGACGGCGCGCTGAAGGCGGGACTGAACGAAATCCGCTCCGTTTCGCTGGGCGTTGCGCAACCGGATGCCTACAAGGATAAGGCACGTAAAGCGGCGATCGATGACGCGGTGCATCAGGCACAGGAGCTGGCGGCTGGCTTCCACAGCAAGCTGGGGCCGGTCTACAGCGTGCGCTACCACGTCTCCAACTATCAGCCGAGCCCGATGGTGCGTATGATGAAGGCCGCTGACGCTGCGCCGGTTTCAGCCCAGGAAACCTACGAGCAGGCGACTATCCAGTTTGACGACCAGGTTGACGTGGTCTTTGAGCTGCAGCCAGCTCAGGCCGCCGCGCCAGCCGCGCCGGCGAAACCGGCGGAAGAGCCGAAACCAGCGCAGTAAGCGATAGAAACAAAAAAGCCACTTCCGGGAAGTGGCTTTTTTTATGCCGGCGATTTAATCCTGGCGCAGCACTTTGTGGCCGTAATCAATAAGCGCATCGGTCACCCGGCGCATCATGCGGCTTTCCGGCGCAAAGCGGTGCCAGTACAGCATACGACGCTGGAACAGACCGGGCGTGAGGTCAATAAGCTCGCCGCTTTTCAGCTCTTTTTCGATTTGCAGATGCGGGATCATACAGCAGGTAGTGCCCTGGCGCGCCAGCTGCACGAAGGCTTCTGATGAGTTAACAATGTGGCAGGGGACGCTACCCGGCGGCAGGTCGAAGTTTTGCTGCAGGAACGCCTGATGCATATCGTCCAGATGATCAAAGGCGACGACCGGCGCTTTCAGCAGCGCAGAACGCGTCACGCCGTTCGGGAAATAGCGTTGCGCAAACTCTTTTGAGGCGACAAACAGGTAATCGAGCGCGCCGAGCTGATCCACCAGGCAGCTTGGCAGCGCCTGCGGCTGGATACTCACTGCGCCCACCACTTCCCCACGGCGCAGGCGCTCCTGGGTGCGGGTTTCATCTTCCACCTGCAGGTTAAGACGAATAGGGGAGTCTGACAGAACATTGGCCAGCGCCGGCAGCAGCCAGGTGGCCAGACTGTCGGCGTTCACCGCCAGCGACAACAGCAGCGGCGTGGAGCCGGTCTGCTCGTCGCCCAGCCACTCTTCTTCCAGCAGTTCAACCTGGCGTAACAGGGCCAGCAGCTTTTGCCCCTGCTCGGTGGGGCGTGGCGGCACGGTGCGCACCAGCAGCGGCTGACCGAACATATTTTCCAGCTGCTTAATACGCTGTGAGACGGCGGACTGGGTAATACATAGCTTCTGCGCGGCGCGCTCAAATCCTCGTTCCCTAATCACCGCATCCAGCGCTTGTAGTGTCCTGTAGTCCGGTCGTTTCATTATTCTGGCGTGCCCCCATAACTAATCGTTATCTCGCACTATGACATAAATTTTTATTTGATACAGACGAAATTGGTCTGCTCAGTTGTGTGATCTGCATCGCAGGGACATTTCCACTGTCGATGTTCTATAATGCGCCACAGGCATTCACATCTCGGACCATAATTATGACGCAGGATGAACTGAAAAAAGCAGTAGGTTGGGCGGCGCTGCAATACGTACAGCCAGGGACCATTGTCGGCGTAGGCACCGGCTCGACGGCGGCCCATTTTATTGACGCGCTGGGCACGATGAAGGGGCAGATTGAAGGCGCGGTCTCCAGCTCCGATGCCTCTACCGAAAAGCTCAAAAGCCTCGGGATCCCCGTCTTCGATCTCAACAGCGTCGATCGCCTGGGGATCTATGTTGATGGCGCGGATGAGATCAACGGCCATATGCAAATGATCAAAGGCGGCGGCGCGGCGCTGACCCGTGAGAAGATCATCGCTTCGGTCGCCGATAAATTTATCTGCATCGCCGATGCCTCCAAGCAGGTTGATATTCTCGGCGCATTCCCGCTGCCGGTTGAAGTCATTCCGATGGCGCGCAGCGCCGTCGCGCGTCAACTGGTCAAGCTGGGCGGTCGTCCGGAGTACCGTCAGGGCGTGGTGACCGATAACGGCAACGTCATCCTGGACGTGCATGGCCTGGAAATTCTTGATGCTGTCGCGCTGGAGAATGCCATCAACGGCATCCCTGGCGTCGTGACCGTAGGGCTGTTCGCCAACCGCGGGGCCGACGTGGCACTGATCGGTACGGCCGATGGCGTGAAAACCATCGTAAAATAGTCTGTCCGCAGGGAGCCAGTCGGCTCCCTCGCAAATATTTTTTCACCTGGTGCAATTTGGTGACTTCTGTCACATTTATGCAACCATTCTGATTAACACGCTACCATTAATCTTCTTTCTGGTGTTTTGTCCTGTCATTTCCCTCTGGATGACATTTCTTCAGGACGGCGACGCAAACGTTCATATTGCCGCGATAGTTTTTTTTGATATGTTGCTGAGACGAACTTTCGTTCAGCACGACATCAGTTAAGACAAAACAGGACGGGGAAATGGCTAAGGTATCACTGGAAAAAGACAAGATTAAATTTCTGCTGGTTGAAGGTGTGCATCAAAAGGCAATCGATAGCCTTCGCGCAGCAGGTTACACCAACATTGAATTTCATAAAGGCGCGCTGGACTCCGAACAGCTGAAAGCGTCGATCCGTGATGCCCATTTCATCGGCCTGCGTTCCCGTACCCATCTGACTGAAGAGATTTTCGCCGCGGCGGAAAAACTGGTTGCCGTGGGTTGCTTCTGCATCGGTACCAACCAGGTCGATCTGAACGCCGCCGCGAAGCGCGGTATTCCGGTGTTTAACGCGCCATTCTCGAATACCCGTTCGGTGGCCGAGCTGGTCATCGGTGAGCTGCTGCTGCTGCTGCGCGGCGTGCCGGAAGCCAACGCCAAGGCGCATCGCGGCGTATGGAATAAGCTGGCGGTCGGCAGCTTTGAAGCGCGCGGCAAGAAACTGGGGATTATCGGTTACGGCCATATCGGTACCCAGCTCGGCATTCTGGCGGAATCGCTGGGGATGCATGTCTTCTTCTATGATATTGAAAATAAACTGCCGCTCGGCAACGCCACCCAGGTTCAGCATCTCTCCGACCTGCTGAACATGAGCGATGTGGTCAGCCTGCACGTTCCGGAAAACGCCTCCACCAAAAACATGATGGGTGCGGAAGAGCTGGCGCTGATGAAGCCGGGCGCGCTGCTGATCAACGCCTCCCGCGGTACCGTGGTGGATATTCCGGCGCTATGCGATGCGCTGGCGAGTAAGCATCTGGCCGGGGCGGCTATCGACGTCTTCCCGACAGAACCCGCCACCAACAGCGACCCCTTCACTTCGCCACTGTGCGAGTTTGATAACGTGATCCTGACTCCGCATATCGGCGGTTCGACCCAGGAAGCGCAGGAGAACATCGGTCTGGAAGTGGCTGGCAAGCTGGCGAAGTACTCTGACAACGGGTCAACCCTGTCGGCAGTTAACTTCCCGGAAGTTTCTCTGCCGCTGCATGGCGGCCGCCGTCTGCTGCATATCCATGAGAACCGGCCGGGCGTCCTGACCGCCATCAACCAGATCTTCGCCGCGCAGAGCATCAACATTGCCGCGCAGTATCTGCAAACGTCGCCGCAGATGGGCTACGTGGTTATTGATATTGAAGCGGAAGAAGATGTTGCCCAGCAGGCGCTGCAGGCAATGAAAGCGATCCCGGGGACTATCCGCGCCCGTCTGCTGTTCTAATTATTTTTGCCTCTCGGGCAGGTCGCGTACCTGCCCGTTTTTTTGTTAATACTTTCCAGGCTGAAATTCTCGTCCTCGCGTACCTACCAACTCCAGGTTTTTCCCGGGGTGATCACCGCTGGTAACGGGATATCCCACTCTTCGCTTGGCAGGCTATCCACCTGCTGGCAGTCGTGCGCGTAGCCTACCGGCTGCAGGCGATACTGCTGCCAGTTTTGCAGCGTCCGGTCGTAAAAACCGCCGCCCATTCCCAGCCGTTGGCCACTGACATCGAAGGCCACCAGCGGGGTCACCAGCACATCGAGTTCAGCGAGCGGCAGCACGTCCCGCACATCGAGCTTCGGTTCGCGGATTTTCAGGCGATTCACTATCAGTTGGCTCTGTGGATGGTAGTGTAAAAACAACAGGTTTCCGGGGCTAAACGGATGCAGCACCGGGAGATACACCCGTTTGCCGGCGCGCCAGAGCTGGTCGATCAGCGGCTGGGTGTCCAGCTCGCCGTCAAAGGAGAGGAACAGCGCCACGGTATGAGCGAGTACGACCGGCGGCCAGGCCATCATCCGCTCGGCGGCCTGTTGGGCAAACAGGCGCTGTTGCTCCGGGCTGAGCGCGCGGCGACGCTCGCGGATCTGCTGGCGAATATGCTGTCTGGAGAGCGGGATATCAGGCTGTAGGGTCATACAGGTCTCATTACGAGCAAGCGAAACAGTACGAGGAAGTGTAATACAGGGCGGCAGCAGCCGAAAACAGGAGTGTTGGGATAATGCGAACTAAAGAAGGGAATCTCCGAGATGCCGCCGCAGGCTGTAACCCTTGAACCCTTGGTTCAAGGTGAATGTGTCGTCACAGTTTTAAGGCTTCTCGGACGAACCGAGCATGCTCACCAACCGTGGAGCGCCACATTCTTGTGGTATGAAATATCGGCTCAGGGGACTGGCCCGCTTGCAAACATCTCAGAGAAATTTTGTTCTGGAATTACTCTAACACAGTTAACTGCAAAGTGTTATTCAAACTTTGACCCTGGTCTTTCGCTTATGCGACCTTGCTCAAGCAATGCCTGTTCAATGGTCTGCTGAAGCATCCGAATGCGCTGCTCCATGCTCGAAGCGTAGTCGCGGGTCTTCGCTTTTTCCTGAGTCAACTCATAGCTGATGTTCAACGCGGCGATGAAGACCAACTGCTCAGTATTTGTGACTCTAGTGCGTTCTTTTAAATCTTGCAACCGCTGATTAAGGTCTTCAGCTGCCTGATTCAGGGCATCCCTTTGTTCAGGCGGGCAATTCACTCGCAGTGAACGGCCGAAAATTTGGAGATCTACGGGTTGTGCAGACATGCCACCTTCCTGCTGATTGACTGCGCTGCCTTCACATCCGAGCCTGGGTCTGCGAAGGGGCGACACTATAGCTACCCTGGTGCAGGGATACAAGCCCTTTTCTGGTTCACCAGGGTCCAAAGTGGTAGCATATCATGAATATTCCTCCCAACGATGACGAATGCGCATGTCTATACAGAACGAAATGCCTGGTTACAACGATGTAGACCAGTTACTGAACCAACAAGGGGTCGGCCTCACCCCAGCCGAAATGCACGGTTTGATCAGCGGATTGCTGTGCGGCGGCAACACGGACAGCAGCTGGCTGCCGCTGGTGCACGACCTGACCAACGAAGGGCTCGCCTTTGGTCATGAACTGGCCCAGGCGCTGCGTAACATGCATTCCGCCATCAGCGATTCACTGGATGACGACGGTTTCCTCTTTCAACTGTATCTACCGGAAGGCGATGCGGTAAGCGTCTTCGACCGCGCCGACGCTCTCGCCGGTTGGGTCAACCATTTCCTGCTCGGCCTTGGCGTCAGCCAACCGAAGCTGGATAAAGTGAAAGACGAGACCGGGGAAGCGATTGACGATCTGCGTAATATTGCCCAGTTGGGCTACGATGAAGACGAAGATCAGGAAGAGCTGGAGATGTCTCTGGAGGAGATTATCGAGTATGTCCGCGTTGCCGCACTGCTGTGCCACGACACTTTTTCTCGTCAGCAGCCAACCGCACCGGAAGTCCGCAAACCGACATTACACTAACTAAAATTCGTTCAGGGGGCGTCATGACTCAGCAGGAATTTCTCTCGCGTCGCCAGGCGCTGCTGGCGCAGATGCAGCCAGGCAGCGCGGCGCTGATTTTCGCCGCACCGGAAGCGGTGCGTAGCGCAGATTCGGAATATCCCTACCGGCAGAACAGCGATTTTTGGTACTTCACCGGCTTCAACGAACCGGAAGCGCTGCTGGTGTTGATTAAAAGCGATGAAACGCACAATCATAGCGTGCTGTTTAACCGGGTTCGCGATCTGACCGCTGAGATCTGGTTCGGTCGCCGTCTGGGTCAGGATGCCGCGCCGGCGAAGCTCGGTGTGGATCGTGCGCTGGCGTTTAGCGAAATCAACCAGCAGCTGTATCAGCTGCTCAACGGCCTGGATGCTATCTACTTCGCCCAGGGCGAATATGCCTATGCCGATGAGATTGTGTTTAACGCCCTCGAAAAACTGCGCAAAGGCTCGCGCCAGAATCTGCAGGCGCCAAACTCGGTCATCGACTGGCGGCCCATCGTGCATGAGATGCGCCTGTTTAAATCTGCGGAAGAGCTGGCAGTGATGCGCCGCGCCGGCGAAATTTCCGCCCTTGCCCATACCCGGGCGATGGAAAAATGTCGCCCTGGCATATTCGAGTATCAGCTGGAAGGCGAAATTCTCCATGAATTCAACCGCCACGGCGCGCGTTTCCCGTCCTATAACACCATCGTTGGCGGCGGCGAAAACGGCTGCATTCTGCACTACACCGAAAACGAATCCGAGCTGCGCGATGGCGATTTAGTGCTGATTGACGCCGGCTGCGAATACCGCGGCTATGCGGGCGATATCACCCGCACCTTCCCGGTTAACGGTAAATTCAGCAAACCGCAGCGTGAAATCTACGACATCGTGCTGGAGTCGCTGGAAACCGCGCTGGAGCTTTATCGTCCGGGCACTTCGATCTATCAGGTTAACCAGGAAGTGGTGCGCATTATGGTTACCGGCCTGGTGCGGCTGGGGATCCTGAAAGGCGAGATTGACGAGCTCATCGCCAATAACGCCCACCGTCCGTACTTTATGCATGGCCTGAGCCACTGGCTGGGGCTGGATGTGCACGATGTCGGTAACTACGACACCGACCGTTCGCGCATACTGGAGCCGGGAATGGTGCTGACCGTCGAGCCGGGGTTATATATCTCCACCGATGCCGACGTGCCGGCCCAATATCGCGGCATCGGCATTCGTATTGAAGATGACATCGTCATTACCGAAGACGGCAACGAAAATCTCACCGCCAGCGTGGTGAAGAAGGCGGATGAGATCGAGGCGCTGATGGCGGCGGCGCGCCAGTCATGAGCGTGCTGATCGTCGGCGGCGGGATGACCGGGGCGACGCTCGCGCTGGCCATCTCCCGTTTGACCGGCGGCGCCCTGCCGGTCCATCTGATTGAGGCGCAGGATCCGCATTCGTCACGCCATCCCGGTTTTGACGATCGGGCAATTGCCCTGGCGGCCGGTACCTGCCAGCAGCTGGCGCGCATTGGTATCTGGCAGACCCTGGCTAAACGAGCGACGCCCATCCAGCGGGTCCACGTCAGCGACCGTGGTCACGCTGGTTTTGTGAACCTGGCGGCGGCCGATTACGGCTTGTCGGCGCTGGGGCAGGTAGTTGAACTCCACGATGTCGGCCAGCGGCTGTTTAGCCTGCTGCGCGAGGCGCCGGGCGTCACCCTGCACTGTCCGGCGAAAGTGGAAGCGGTCAGCCGCCGCGAGGAGAGCGTCAGCCTTACGCTTGAGGGCGGCGAAATCATCAACGGTAAGCTGCTGGTGGCGGCGGACGGTTCCCGTTCGTCGCTGGGCGCTCACTGCGGCATCAGCTGGCAGCAGCAGCCGTATGAGCAGATAGCGATCATTGCTAACGTTAGCACTGCGTTGCCGCACGAAGGCCGCGCCTTCGAGCGCTTTACCGAGCATGGTCCGCTGGCGATGCTGCCGATGTCGCAAGGGCGCTGTTCGCTGGTGTGGTGCCATCCGCAGTCGCGGCGCGACGAGGTACAGAGCTGGTCTGACGAACATTTTTGTCAGGCGTTACAGCAGGCATTCGGCTGGCGGCTGGGGCGTATTACCCATGCCGGTAAGCGCAGCGTCTATCCGTTAGCCTTAACCACCGCCACCCGTGCGGTGTCGCATCGCCTGGCGCTGGTCGGTAATGCGGCGCAGACGCTGCATCCGATCGCCGGGCAGGGCTTTAACCTCGGCCTGCGCGACGTGATGAGCCTGGCGGAGATGCTTGCCGATGCGCATGTGGCCCGCGACGATGTGGGCGATTATTCCCTGCTGTGCCGCTACCAGGCACGGCGGGCAGGTGATAAAGCCGCCACTATCGGTGTCACCGATGGGCTGGTGCATCTGTTTGCCAACCGTTGGGCGCCGCTGGTGGCGGGGCGCAACGTCGGTCTGATGGCCATGGACTTATTTACCCCGGCGCGCGATGCGCTGGCGCAGCGTACCCTCGGTTGGGTTCCCCGTTAAGGAGTAAAACGTGCAAAGTGTTGATGTTGCCATTGTTGGCGGTGGAATGGTGGGACTGGCGGTAGCCTGCGGTTTACAGGGCAGCGGCCTGCGCGTCGCGGTGCTGGAGAAAGCAGCGCCGCAGCCTCTGGCCGCCGATGCGCCGCCGGCGCTGCGCGTTTCGGCGATCAATGCCGCCAGCGAAAAGTTGCTGACTAAGCTGGATGTCTGGCGCGAGATCGTCGCCCAGCGCGCCAGCTGCTATCACGGTATGGAAGTGTGGGACAAAGACAGCTTCGGCCGCATTAGCTTCGATGACCAGAGTATGGGCTTTAGCCATCTGGGCCATATTATTGAAAATGCCGTGGTGCATCACGCATTGTGGCAGAAAGCGCAGCGCTGCGCTGACGTCACCCTGCTGGCGCCTGCGGAACTACAGCAGGTGGCGTGGGGTGAAAACGAAGCCTTTCTCAGCCTGCAGGGCGGCAGCATGTTGACCGCGAGGTTGGTGGTGGGCGCTGATGGCGCGAATTCATGGCTGCGTAATAAGGCCGATATTCCGCTGACCTTCTGGGATTACCACCATCATGCGCTGGTGGCGACGATTCGCACCGCTGAGCCGCATCAGGCGGTGGCACGCCAGGCGTTCCATGGCGAGGGTATTCTGGCCTTCCTGCCGCTCAGCGATCCGCACCTGTGCTCGATCGTCTGGTCGCTATCGCCAGCCGAGGCGAAGCGGATGCAGGAGGCTGATGAAGCCACCTTCAACCAGGCGCTGAATATCGCCTTCGATAATTGCCTCGGCCTCTGCCAGCTGGCAAGCGAACGTGAAGTCTTCCCGCTGACCGGCCGCTATGCCCGTCAGTTCGCCGCCCATCGTCTGGCGCTGGTTGGCGATGCCGCGCATACCATCCACCCGCTGGCCGGGCAGGGGGTGAACCTTGGCTTTATGGACGCCGCCGAGCTTATCGACGAGTTGAGGCGCCTGCATGCGCAGGGGAAAGATATCGGCCAGCATTTGTACCTGCGCCGCTATGAGCGCAGCCGCAAACACAGCGCCGCGCTGATGCTGGCGGGTATGCAGGGATTCCGCGAAATGTTCTCAGGCAGCCATCCGGCGAAGAAATTCCTCCGCGACATGGGGCTCAAACTGGCCGATTCGCTGCCTGGCGTAAAACCGCAGTTGATTCGTCAGGCGATGGGCCTCAACGATCTCCCCGCCTGGTTACGTTAACCCCGTCACACTTCTTTTACCCGGCCTGCGTGCCGGGTTTTCTCCCTCATTTGAAATATTCTAATTTCACCTCTTTTTTCGCATTAGTTTTATTAATGCGCTCTTTTTTTTGTTAAAGAAATTAGGCCCGTAAAATCGCATAAAACACCATCATTGCCTTATCGATGAAAGCTTAATGTTAATTTTATGTGGCATAAATCGCTTTTTTCCAGTCAATAACTCTGTAGGCTTTTCGGCGGATTTTAGTCATAAGCTAATGTGATGCCCTGAATGAGCTTATGGTTTAGCGCCGGGTTCGGTGGTAAGTTCAGGCAAAAGAGAACGTTTGCGTCGGCGTCCGTCAGCGGTGCCGTCGCCGAATTTCGTGGCGCAAAATCGCCGACAATCTCGTGGCTGGTTCCGTTTTATTCGATGAGGAAAAGATGGCTCAACAGACTCCGTTGTATGAACAACACACGCTATGCGGCGCTCGCATGGTGGATTTCCATGGCTGGATGATGCCGCTGCATTACGGATCCCAGATTGATGAGCACCATGCGGTGCGCGGCGATGCAGGGATGTTCGATGTGTCGCATATGACCATCGTCGATTTCCACGGCAGCCGGATCCGCGAGTTCTTGCGCTATTTGCTGGCCAACGATGTGGCGAAGCTGACCACCCCAGGCAAAGCGCTCTACACGGGAATGCTTACCGCCTCCGCCGGCGTCATCGATGACCTGATTGTCTATTTCCTTTCTGAAGATTATTTCCGCCTCGTTGTTAACTCCGCCACCCGCGAAAAAGACCTCGCCTGGATCTCCGAGCAAGCTGAACCTTACGGCCTTGAAATTACCGTTCGCGACGATCTGTCGCTGATCGCGGTGCAGGGCCCCCAGGCGAAAGCGAAGGCGGCGACGCTGTTTACTGATGCGCAGCGTCAGGCCGTGGAAGGCATGAAGCCGTTCTTTGGCGTGCAGTCCGGCGACCTGTTTATCGCCACCACCGGTTATACCGGCGAAGCGGGCTATGAAATTGCGATGCCGAACGAGCAGGCCGCTGATTTCTGGCGCGGTCTGCTGGATGCCGGCGTTAAGCCGTGCGGTCTCGGCGCGCGTGACACCCTACGCCTGGAGGCCGGGATGAACCTGTATGGCCAGGAGATGGACGAAGGCGTCTCCCCGCTGGCGGCGAATATGGGCTGGACTATCGCCTGGGAGCCCGCCGATCGTAACTTTATCGGTCGCGAAGCGCTGGAGATGCAGCGCGAAAAAGGCACCGAGCAACTGGTTGGCCTGGTGATGACCGAGAAAGGCGTCCTGCGCGGCGGCCTGCCGGTCCGTTTTACCGATAGCGACGGTAATCAAAAAGAAGGCATTATCACCAGCGGCACCTTCTCGCCGACCCTGGGCTACAGCATCGCGCTGGCTCGCGTACCGGCCGGGATTGGCGACACCGCGGTGGTGCAAATTCGTAACCGTGAAATGCCGGTAAAAGTGACTAAACCTGGTTTTGTACGCAATGGCAAAGCCATTGTGTGATTTCCCTTTTTTGGAGATGAATTGATGAGCAACGTACCAGCAGAACTGAAATACAGCAAAGAACACGAATGGCTGCGTAAAGAAGCGGACGGCACCTATACCGTCGGGATCACCGAGCATGCGCAGGAGCTGCTGGGCGACATGGTTTTCGTTGACCTGCCGGAAGTGGGCGCCACCGTTGAAGCGGGCGCTGATTGCGCCGTTGCTGAATCCGTGAAAGCGGCTTCTGATATCTACGCGCCGATTAGCGGTGAAATCGTTGCCGTCAACGAAGAGCTGAACGACTCGCCGGAACTGGTCAACAGCGACCCGTACAGCGACGGCTGGATCTTCAAAATTAAAGCCAGCGACGAAGCGCAGGTTGCCGCGCTGCTGGATGCCGCCGCGTATGAAGCTTTACTGGAAGACGAATAAATACGCTTCATCCTTCACGCTGCAGGGGTGTTGGCTTCCTGGCTCCCCCCCGGTCACTTACTTTTGTAAGCTCCCGGGGAGTCGCTGTGTCGCCGCCTTCCTGCAACGCGAATGATTTTGCGTATTCTGGCCCGGTAAGCATCAGCGCTTGCCGGGCAAACCAGTCAGACAATCACGATTCACCGCACGTTTCAGGAACCATCGCTCATGACTCAGACTTTAAGTCAGCTTGAAAACCGCGACGCCTTTATTGAACGTCACATTGGCCCGGACGCTCAGCAGCAGCAAGAGATGCTGAAGACCGTCGGCGCGGATTCGCTTAACGCCCTGATTGGCCAGATTGTGCCGCAGGATATCCAGCTGGCGACCCCACCGCAGGTGGGCGACGCGACTACCGAATTCGCCGCGCTGGCGGAGCTGAAGGCGATTGCCGGTCGCAACAAGCGCTTCAAGTCTTACATCGGCATGGGCTACACCGCCGTGCAGCTGCCGCCGGTCATTCAGCGCAACATGCTGGAAAACCCGGGCTGGTATACCGCCTATACCCCTTACCAGCCGGAAGTCTCCCAGGGCCGTCTGGAATCGCTGCTCAACTTCCAGCAGGTCACGCTGGATCTGACCGGGCTGGATATCGCTTCCGCTTCGCTGCTCGATGAAGCCACCGCCGCCGCCGAAGCGATGGCGATGGCCAAACGCGTCAGTAAACTGAAGAACGCCAACCGTTTCTTCGTTGCCGCCGATGTCCATCCGCAAACCCTGGACGTGGTGCGCACCCGTGCGGAAACTTTCGGCTTCGACGTGATCGTCGATGACGCCGACAAAGTGCTCGATCACCAGGATGTCTTTGGCGTGCTGCTGCAGCAGGTGGGCACCACCGGTGAAATCCACGATTACAGCAAACTGATCGCCGAGCTGAAAGCGCGCAAAGTGATTGTCAGCGTCGCCGCCGACTTTATGGCGCTGGTGCTGCTGACGGCGCCGGGCAAGCAGGGCGCGGATATTGTCTTCGGTTCCGCCCAACGCTTCGGCGTGCCGATGGGCTATGGCGGCCCGCACGCGGCCTTCTTCGCGGCGAAAGATGAATTCAAACGCTCCATGCCGGGCCGGATTATCGGCGTATCGAAAGATGCGGCGGGTAATACCGCGCTGCGCATGGCGATGCAGACTCGCGAGCAGCATATCCGCCGCGAGAAAGCGAACTCCAACATTTGTACCTCGCAGGTTCTGCTGGCCAACATCGCCAGCCTCTACGCGGTATTCCACGGCCCGGCGGGCCTGAAACGTATCGCTGGCCGCATTCATCGCCTGACCGATATTCTGGCCGACGGCCTGCAGAAGAAAGGGCTGAAGCTGCGTCATGCGCACTACTTCGATACCCTGTGCGTCGAAGTGGCGGATAAAGCTGCGGTGCTGGCGCGTGCCGAAGCGCTGCAGATTAACCTGCGTAGCGATATTCACGGCGCGGTTGGCATTACGCTCGATGAAGCGACCACCCGCGAAGATGTGCTGAACCTGTTCCGCGCCATCGTCGGCGACGATCACGGTCTGGATATCGATACCCTGGATAAAGACGTGGCGCTGGATAGCCGTTCGATCCCGGCGGCGATGCTGCGCGACGATGCGATCCTCACCCATCCGGTGTTTAACCGCTACCATAGCGAAACCGAGATGATGCGCTACATGCATGCGCTGGAGCGTAAAGATCTGGCGCTGAACCAGGCGATGATCCCGCTGGGCTCCTGCACCATGAAACTGAACGCCGCGGCGGAGATGATCCCGATCACCTGGCCGGAATTTGCCGAGCTGCACCCGTTCTGTCCGGTCGAGCAGGCGGAAGGTTATCATCAGATGATCGCCCAGCTTTCTGACTGGCTGGTGAAACTGACCGGCTATGACGCCGTCTGTATGCAGCCGAACTCCGGCGCGCAGGGCGAGTATGCTGGCCTGCTGGCGATTCGCCACTATCACGAAAGCCGCAACGAAGGCCATCGCGATATCTGCCTGATCCCAAGCTCCGCGCACGGCACCAACCCGGCTTCCGCGCAGATGGCGGGTATGCAGGTCGTGGTCGTTGCCTGCGACAAAAACGGCAACATCGATCTTGCCGACCTGCGTGAAAAAGCAGAGCAGGCAGGGGCGAATCTCTCCTGCATCATGGTCACCTATCCGTCAACCCACGGCGTGTATGAAGAGACCATCCGTGAAGTGTGCGAGATCGTGCACCAGTTCGGCGGTCAGGTTTATCTCGATGGCGCCAACATGAACGCCCAGGTCGGGATCACTTCTCCGGGCTTTATCGGCGCCGACGTTTCGCACCTCAACCTGCATAAAACCTTCTGCATTCCGCACGGCGGCGGCGGTCCAGGTATGGGCCCTATCGGTGTGAAAGCGCACCTGGCGCCGTTTGTACCGGGCCACAGCGTGGTACAGATTGAAGGTATGCTGACCCGTCAGGGCGCGGTTTCCGCCGCGCCGTTCGGCAGCGCTTCCATTCTGCCGATCAGCTGGATGTATATCCGCATGATGGGCGCGGAAGGCCTGAAGCAGGCGAGCCAGAACGCGATCCTTAACGCCAACTATATCGCTACCCGGCTGAAAGAGGCTTACCCGGTGCTCTATACCGGCCGCGATGGTCGCGTGGCGCACGAATGTATTCTCGATATTCGTCCGCTGAAAGAAGAGACCGGCATTAGCGAGCTGGATATTGCTAAACGCCTGATCGACTTTGGTTTCCATGCGCCGACCATGTCCTTCCCGGTTGCCGGGACGCTGATGGTTGAGCCGACAGAATCGGAAAGCAAGGTAGAGCTGGACCGCTTTATTGACGCCATGCTGGCGATCCGCGCGGAAATCGACCGCGTCAAAGCCGGTGAATGGCCGCTGGAAGACAACCCGCTGGTGAACGCGCCGCACACCCAGGGTGAGCTGGTGAGCGAGTGGAACCATCCGTACAGCCGCGAGCTGGCGGTATTCCCGGCTGGGTTGCACAACAAGTACTGGCCGACGGTGAAACGTCTGGATGATGTCTACGGCGACCGCAACCTGTTCTGCTCCTGCGTGCCGATGAGCGAATACCAGTAAGTGGTGAATTAGCTAAACTTTTAAAGGCGCTGCGGCGCCTTTATTTTTTGGAGGGAAGGTATGGCGATAGCTCTGATTAGCGGCGCGAGCCGCGGCATAGGCCGGGCGACGGCGCTGCTGCTGGCGCAGGAAGGGTATACCGTCGCGGTTAATTATCATCACAACATTAACGCCGCCACCGAAGTGGTCAATACCATTGTTGAATCTGGCGGCAAAGCCACGGCGCTGCGGGCGGATATCAGCGATGAAGCGCAGGTGATGGCGATGTTTGAGGCGGTTGACCGCATGGGCGAACCGTTGACGGCATTGGTCAACAATGCCGGGATCCTGTTTACCCAATGTACGGTGGAGAGCCTGAGCGCCGAGCGTATTAACCGCGTGCTGGCCACCAACGTCACCGGCTACTTCCTCTGTTGTCGTGAGGCGGTAAAGCGCATGGCGCATCGGCATGGCGGCAAGGGCGGGGCGATAGTTAACGTGTCGTCGGCGGCCTCGCGCCTTGGCGCGCCGGGCGAGTACGTTGACTATGCCGCGTCGAAAGGGGCGGTAGATACCCTGACCACCGGGCTGGCGCTGGAAGTGGCGGCGCAAGGGATCCGGGTGAACGGCGTGCGTCCGGGGCTGATTTATACCGAGATGCATGCTTCCGGCGGCGAACCGGGACGCGTGGACCGGGTAAAAAATTCGCTGCCGATGCAGCGCGGCGGCCAGCCGGAAGAGGTCGCTCAGGCCATTGCCTGGCTGCTGAGCGACAAAGCGTCGTATGTGACGGGCAGTTTTCTTGAACTGGCGGGCGGTAAATAACCCATAGATGTCTATTGCCCGGCGGCGCTGCGCTTGCCGGGCCTACAGGGTAACCTTCCCGGATGGCGGCTACGCCTTATCCGGGCTACCCAACGATGCGTACCCGTAGCCCGGCTGAGCGCAGCGCGAGCCGGGTAACCTTCCCGCATGCGGCTACGCCTTATCCGGGCTACCCAACGATGCCTACCCGTAGCCCGGCTAAGCGCAGCGCGAGCCGGGGAAACCGACGGTCTACCAGGAGGCCAGCCACAGCCTCAGGCGCATTCCCCAACCGCTGGTCCAGCCGGTGGTAACCGACTTCACCTCGCCTTGAGAAATGACCACCAGCGTTGGCGTTACCCGAATGTCCCACTGCCGCGCCAGTTGGCCGCTCGGGTCATTCACCGTCGGCAGCGTCATTTTCTTCCTGGTCAGCCACTTCTCCAGCGCGGCGTTATCGCCGGAACGCAGGGCTACCGTCAGCACATTGCCGCCGTCGGCGGCAAGTGATGCCACCGACGGCGTGGTATAGCGACAGACTCCGCACCAGGTCGCCCAGACGTACAGCAGCAGCGGCTTTTGCTGGCTCATGGCGTTCAGATCCAGCGTCCTGCCGTCGAGTCTCTGCAGCGATGTGGCGCTGACGTTTTGCGGCAGCGCGGGCTGGCGAAAATAATCCACCGCCAGGCTCACCGCCGCGCCAATCAGCAGCCACACCGCCAGCTCGCGCAGCCAGCGCCTGATTTTACTGGCCACGGGCTTTCGCCAGCTGCTCTTTCACCAGGCCCTCCAGGTCTTCAGCAGGGATCGCGCCGGCCACCATCTGATCGCCGATGATGGTCGCCGGGGTGCCCTGAATATTCAGCACCTGCGACAAAATCAGGCTCATCTTCAGCGAATCCATGGTCTTGTCATCAATATTCACGCTATCGGTGGCGGTTTTCTTCTGCGCGGCGGCGATACTGGTGTCATCGTGATAGCCTTTTTTTGCCATCAGCCGCTGATGCAGCGCCCAGAACTTATCGGGCTGTTGACGCCAGGTGGAGAGCGCGGCTTTAGCGGCATTCACCGAACTCTGCCCTTTAAACGGCAGCAGCTTAACGATGAGCTGAATATCCGGATTATCGTGGACGATTTTTTCCAGCATCGGATCAAACTGTTTGCAGTAAGGACAGTTGTAATCGGTAAACGAGACGATTATGAGTTTTGGCTCTTTCGCGCCGGTACGCGGGCTGTTCGGATCGTTAAACAGCAGCTGGGCTAACTGGTCATTACCGTTCGATTGTGGTTCTTCCGCCGGTGCGGCGAAGCTGAAGGCCGATACGCACAGCAGTAATAAGGCGGTGATAGCTCTCATGTTATTTTCCTTTAGCGGCGGACAGGGTGGCGAGAAGTTGTTCGCGGTCTAACAGCGCAGGCAGAATTTGTCCCTGCGGCAATCCCGGTCCGTAAATCTGGTTAAACGGCACCGCGGCGCTGCCGCGTGCGGTTAAAAACTGACTAATGTCAGCGGAGGGGCGGCTCCAGTCGCCGCGTAAGGCGACCACGTCTGGCGCTGATAGCGCCTGCTGGATGTCGTCGCGCAGCAGCACGTTGTATTTATTGGCTTTACAGGTCACGCACCAGTCGGCGGTGACATCAATAAATACCCGTTTATGCTCCGCAAGGGCGTTAGCGATAGCCTGCTCGCTGAGCGGCTGCCAGTTAACCCGGTCTCGGCGCGGGCCCTGGCCGTCCTGTTGTGTGACAAAGGCGACGGCGCCCGCCACCACGATGGCCAGAGCGCCCGCGCGCAGCGCCGTACGCCAGCGGTAGCGCCAGGCGGTGGCCAGGAGCAGGACGATGGCCAGAATCACCAGCAGGGTAAGCACCGGCGTACGGCCGATGTGGATCGTCAGCAGGCTAACCAGCCATAGCGCTGAACCAAGCATCATTAGCCCCAACACCACGCGCAGATGATTCATCCAGAGGCCTGGACGTGGAAGTCGTTGCGCCAGCCCCGGCCAGGCGACAATAAGCAGCCACGGCAGGCTCATGCCGATCCCCATGGCGAAGAAAATCCCCCACAGCAGCGGCAACGGCGCCACCAGCGCTACCGACACGGCGGTACCGAGGAACGGCGCGGTACAGGGCGTCGCCAGCAGGGTGGCGAAGGCGCCCTGCCAAAAATGGCCCATCAAGCCGTTGCCGCCGCGGGTGGCGAGGAAGGTACTGGCGCTGGAGGAGAGACGGATTTCGAATAGTCCCAATAAACTGGCGCTGAACAGCACCATCACCAGTGCCATCGCGCCGATAAACCACGGGTTCTGGAACTGGATCCCCCAGCCGAGCGCCTGATTACCTAAGCGTAGCGCGGTCATCATCAGCGCCAGCGCCAGGAAGGAGACGACGATCCCGCATACCGAGGCGAGGAACTGCCGCCGCACCGCGCCGCGTTCACGACGTTCGGTTTGCACCAATGAGCCGAGTTTCATCGCCAGCACCGGCAGCACGCAAGGCATGACGTTGAGAATAAGCCCGCCGGCCAGCGCCATCAGCAGCACCCAGCCTAACGCCAGCCCCGGCGCGGTACTGCCGGCGGCGATGGCGATTTGGCTTTCCTGCGCCGGGCCGCTATCGGCCAGCACCAGCGACAGCGTTTTGCCGCTCAGATCCGGCGCCGCTTCGCCCCAGCTATCGGTGACCGGTACGGTGGCGGTTAACGTATCGCCGCGGCTGGTAAAACTCGGCGTGCCGAAATCGACATCCTCCATGCTGTCGATAAACAGCGCTGGCTGCTGCCAGCCGGCATCGCGGCGGGCGGTTACCGTCAGCTTTCCGCTGACGTAGCTGGCGCTAAGCGCCGAGGTGAGACCGTCGCGCAGGGGCAGCGTGCCCATCGCGCGGGTGAAATCGTAATTAAATTGCTCCCCCGCCGGAGCCGTCATATCCAGCGAAAAGGGGTAGTCAGTGAGAATGCAGACATTGCTGCAGGTAGAGAGCGTCAGGACGCCGCTAAGCGTCGGCGGTATTTTCCCGCGCAGGGTCATCGGGAAGCTGACGTCGCCGTGATACCCCTGAGTGGAAATACCCGCGACGTCGAAGCGCTGCGGCGTCGGCCAGCGCCAGTTAACCTCCAGCGGCGTGTGCCAGGCGATAGCTGGCGCGATGCCGCCTTCGCCCGGCGAACGCCAGTAGGTTTTCCAGCCCTTTCCCAGCGCTACGTCTAAAAGCAGGCGGGTGTCGCCATTGCTTCCGCTTTGCGCCCGCAGGCGCACGCTGGCGTGTTGATTGTCGGCGACGCGCAGCCAGCCGCTATCGGCGGCCTGGCTGACGGGCAGCCATAGCCAAAGCAGGCAGACCAGCAGTCGCCTGAATACCATAAACATAAATTTTCTCCGTAAGTAATAAATTAACCTGAGCTGTCAGGAGAATTAATCACTCACGGAAGACGCATAATCGCAGATGCACCCGCAATCGGGGTGGGGAGATAACGCGGGGAGGCCACTGGCGTTCGATACGCGGCGGGATCGCCGCCAGCACCGCCAGCAGCAGAGTGATAGCCAACAGCGCCCCTTCAAACAGCATCGGCGGAACGGCCATCAGCGACTTGGCGCTGAGCTCGCACGGCGTGACCGGCGCCTCGGCCTTATCCGGGTTTTGCTGTAGCGACGGGCTGTCGGCGGTGAGGTTCATGACCAGCGCGTGCATCCCGGCCATCCGCTGGGCGGTGCAGGTCAGCACCACCAGACAGGCCAGGAGGACAAAAAGAATGGCTTTGCGTTGTCGCTTAATCATGATCGCCTCAAATATTCACGCGGCCTATCTTATCGGGCGAACGCGTTTTGGCAATGGTAAAGCTGTAAAGAAGTGTCTGGCGGATAAGTGATTTGCCCCCTCCCGGCCGGGAGAGGGCGGTCAGTTACAGATTCTCACCGTTGCTGGCGATAACCGCTTTGTACCAGTTAAAGCTCTTCTTGCGCGAGCGGGACATGTCGCCGGTGCCGTCATCGTGTTTATTGACGTAGATGAAGCCGTAGCGTTTGCTGTACTGCCCGGTAGTGAAGGAGACGCAGTCGATGCAGCCCCATGGGGTATAGCCCATCAGATCGACGCCGTCATAAGTCACCGCTTTGATCATCTCTTCGACGTGGGCGCGCAGATAATCGATGCGGTAGTCATCGTTGATGCTGCCGTCGGCTTCGACTTTGTCGTAGGCGCCGAAGCCGTTTTCCACGATAAACAGCGGCTTCTGGTAGCGCTCATACAGTTCGCACAGGGCGTAGCGCAGGCCAACCGGGTCAATCTGCCAGCCCCAGTCGGAGGCTTTGACGTGCGGGTTCGGCACGCTGCCTTCGAAACCGGAAATGGCATCGCCGGTGCCGCCCTCAGCTTTCACCGCGTTGGTCATGTAGTAGCTGAAGCCGAGATAGGCGCAGGTGCCTTCGCGCAGGATCTGCGTGTCGCCGTCTTCCATTTTGATGTTGAAGCCACGGCGTTCCCATTCATTCAACACATAGCTCGGGTAGTAACCGCGCAACTGGACATCGGTAAAGACGTAGCGTTCGCGCATCGACTCCTGGGCGAACATGACATCTTCCGGTTTGCAGGAATAAGGGTAGAGGGCGACCATCGCCAGCATGCAGCCGACCTGCATTTCCGGGTTGATACGACGGGCCGCTTTCACCGCCAGTGCGCTGGCGACGAACTGGTGATGCAGCACCTGGTACATGGTCTCTTCCGGATTTTCATGCTCGGTATAGACCACGCCGGAACAGCAGTAGCCGAACAGCGGCGCGCGCCAGTTGCGCTGGTTATTGATCTCGTTGAAGGTCATCCAGTATTTCACTTTGTGCTTATAGCGCTCGAAGACCACTTCGGCGAAGCGTACAAAGAAATCGACCACTTTGCGGTTGGTCCAGCCGCCGTACTGCTGTACCAGATGCAGCGGCATTTCAAAGTGGGAAAGGGTGATCACCGGCTCGATGTTGTACTTCAGCAGTTCATCGAACATGTCATCGTAGAATTTCAGCCCTTCTTCATTCGGCTGAGTTTCGTCGCCCTGCGGGAAGATGCGGGTCCAGGCAATAGAGGTGCGGAAGCACTTGAAGCCCATCTCGGCGAACAGCTTGATGTCTTCTTTGTAGTGGCCGTAGAAATCGACCGCTTCATGATTAGGGTAATATTTACCCGCTTCGACCTGGTGGGTGATTTCGCGCGGTACGCCGTGCGCCCCGCCGGTCAGCACGTCGCAGATGCTCGGGCCTTTGCCGCCTTTATTCCAGCCGCCTTCAACCTGATGCGCGGCGACCGCGCCGCCCCACAAAAAGTCTTTGGGAAGAGTCAATTTTTTCATCTTTGCTAATCTCTCTGAATAACTATTGCGATTGAGTCTAGCAAAGCGAAATTGAATGTCACGATATAACAAATTCCGCTAAACGTAATATGTTACATCGAAAAAACAGGCTGTTATTTTTAGCTGATTTTGCGCGCTAATTTACGTCCCAGCGATTCAAGGATATAGATCACCGGAATTTGCGTTGTAATATCGTAGACGCCGCCGATGCGCGTCTGCGGCACGTGCCAGGAGAGATTGAAATCAGCCAGTTTCGCCAGTCGCGAATGCTCGTGGCTGGTAATCGACATCACCTTGCAGCGGTGCAGGCTGAACTGGCTGGCGAAGCGCAGGATCTCTTCGGTTTCGCCGGAGACGGAAAGCACGATCGCCAGCGCGTTACGGGCCATATCATTGGTTACCGGAAAATAGGGGTCGTCAATATGGTTGCTGAATTTACCGACGTTGGAAAAGAAGCGTGCGCCATATTTCGCCAGCGCGCCGGAGGTGCCGGCGCCGACGAAAATAATACGTTCCGAAGCGAGAATAATATCCACGGCCTGCTCGAGTAATTCATCGAATTCGTCATTATTGACGCTTTTAAAAAAGCTCATAATTTCGCTGGCGCCGATATTTGCCTGTTGAGGCTCATTCTGCTCAAGATATAATTTAAAGCGTACGCGAAATTCAGAGTAGCCCTCGCACTGCAGTTTGCGGCAGAAGCGCAACACGGTGGTGGTGGAGACCCCGGCGGCCTCGGCCAGTTCGCGGATGGTCATGTACATCACTTTGTCACGATTCTTAATGACATAGTGATAGACCATCATCTCAAGATTATTGAGACTGGCGACAGCGGCGTGGGAGAACATACTCACAGTGGCGAACTCACAATTCATAATGACCAGGACGGAATTATATCATGCAGGCCAATGACATTACCTTTTTTCAGCGTTTTCAGGAGGACATCCTTGCCGGGCGCAAAACGATTACTATCCGCGATGCGGCGGAATCGCATTTTAAACCGGGTGACGTCCTGCGCGTTGGGCGCTATGAAGATGACGGCTATTTTTGCACCATCGCCGTGACCGCCACCTCGACGGTGACGCTCGATACGCTAACTGAACAGCATGCTCAACAGGAGAATATGACCCTCGAACAACTGCGGCAGGTGATTAGGGAAATCTATCCTGCGGAAGATCGGTTTTATGTTATTGAATTCAAACGCCTTTAAATAAACCGGCACAGCTGTTAGTTGAAATAATCTTGTAACATTTTGATTTTAATGTATTTACAAATATACATCGTTTTATTTTAGCTAACAGGTGTTCACTGGAATCATTCTCAGTTACCCTAAGTGGGCAATGAAAGCGTTCTTGTTTTCACGGAGTCAAATATGGTGCGCAAACCATTAATCACTCAGGGATATTCTCTGGCAGAGGAAGTTGCCAACAGCATCAGCCACGGGATCGGGCTGGTGTTCGGTATTGTCGGCCTCGTGTTGCTGCTGGTGCAGGCGGTAGACACCAACGCCAGCGCGACGGCGATCACCAGCTACAGCCTGTACGGCGGCAGCATGATTATGCTGTTCCTCGCCTCTACGCTCTATCACGCGATCCCGCATCAGCGGGCGAAACAGTGGCTGAAAAAGTTCGACCACTGCGCTATCTACCTGCTGATTGCCGGGACCTACACGCCGTTTTTGCTGGTGGGGTTGAATTCACCGCTGGCAAAGGGGCTGATGATCGTCATCTGGAGCCTGGCCCTGCTGGGGATCCTGTTTAAGCTGACCATCGCGCACCGCTTTAAAATTCTGTCGCTGGTGACTTATCTGACCATGGGCTGGCTGTCGCTTATCGTGGTCTATCAGCTGGCAGTGAAGCTGGCGGTGGGCGGCGTAACGCTGCTGGCGGTCGGCGGGGTGGTGTACTCGCTGGGGGTTATCTTCTACGTCTGCAAACGTATTCCCTATAACCACGCTATCTGGCACGGCTTCGTGCTCGGCGGCAGCGTGTGTCACTTCCTGGCGATCTATCTGTACGTCGGCCAGTCCTGATAAACATTCCACGGTGGCGCTGCGCTTACCGTGGCTACGGTTATCTGCCGCCTGGAAATCCCACGGTGGCGCTGCGCTTACCGTGGCTACGATACTCTGCGGCCTGGAAATCCCACGGTGGCGCTGCGCTTACTGTGGCTACGGTTATCTGCGGCCTGGAAATCCCACGGTGGCGCTACGCTTACCGTGGCTACGATACTCTGCGGCCTGGAAATCCCACGGTGGCGCTGCGCTTACCGTGGCTACGGTATTTGCAGTCAAGTAGCCCGGCTGAGGCGCGAGCGCCGCAAGCCGGGAGTCATAACGCTTTATTACGCGTCTTCCAGTGAATAGGGCAGCGGTTCGATGCGCAGGCTGCCGGCATCGTCGCGCACGCGGAAGATGCTGTCCGGCTCCATATCGTTATTCATCACCACCTGCACCAGCAACTGGCCATCATCCAGCTGAACCGCCGCAAGCACCGTCCCGGTGCGGCGCCAGTTGTCGCCCATTTTCAGCTCCAGATCTTCCCCCGCTTCCGGCACCCGGCTGGCGGTCCCTGACAGCGTCCACAGCGCACGCTTATTGGCGCCGCGGAATTTCGCCCGCGCCACCATCTCCTGACCGGTGTAGCAGCCTTTCCTGAAGCTGATACCGCCCAGCGCCTGCAGGTTGGTCGCCTGCGGAATGAACTGCCCGCTGTTGGCGCTGTCGATAACCGGCAGACCGGCTTCAATATTCAGCGCCAGCCACTGCTGGCTGTTATTGAGCTGCGCTTCGCCGCGCAGCGCATCGGTAACGCGATTGGCGGTGTCGACATCAGTCACCAGCAGGAAGCGTTCACCTGGATGTTCAAACCACAGCAGGCTGGTGGCGCCTTCGCTGACCACCGGGGCGGCCGCGTCGGGCAGGGCAGCGAACAGCGGCGCCAGCGCGGCGCGCGCCTGGAAGCCGGCCACCCCCAACAGAACCAGATCGTCGTTGGCGGCGATGGTGACTTTAGAGAAGACGGCATATTTTTTCAGTTCGGTCAGCTGTACGTCGCGCAGGCTGCGGCGCTCGATCCATGCGAAGCCGCCGTCGCGGCGGAATACGCGCAGATTGCTCCACATCTTGCCTTTGGCGTCACAGTGGGCGGCAAGCAGATGCTGAGCATCGGTGAGATTGCTCACATCGGCGGTAATCTGCCCCTGCAGATATTTTTCGCTATCCGGCCCGCTAATCGTCGCCAGCGCCCAGTCATCCAGGGTCATCAGCGTTAACGGCAGACGAGCGGAAGAGGAAGGCTGACGCGGAGGAAAAGGTGTAAAAGCCATAGTCATATCCTGAATCGCTTAACGCAGTGTGTGTGACCAATGGTAAAAGAGCTATAGTGCATTGCAAGTGCTTTCAACAGGCCATTTGTGCGCTGGCGTGAGACAGTCGCCTGACGCAGGGAATCAATAAGCCCATCATTATTTTATGGTTTTTATGGAAGGATGCTCGCATTCAGCGATATTCCTGTAAAGTTACGGCAGAAAACGGGTTAAACTAACCTATATTTTGCTGCTGGAAGGTCAACATGGACATTAACAATAAAGCACGTATCCACTGGGCATGCCGCCGCGGGATGCGCGAACTCGACATCTCCATCATGCCGTTCTTTGAGTATGAGTACGATACCCTCAGCGACGCTGACAAACAGCTGTTCATTCGCCTGCTGGAAAATGACGATCCGGATCTGTTCAACTGGCTGATGAACCACGGCAAACCGGCCGATGCGGAGCTGCAGCGGATGGTAACCTTAATTCAGACACGGAATCGGGAACGTGGTCCTGTGGCAATCTGATCTCCGTATCTCCTGGCGCGCGCAGTGGTTTTCCCTGCTGCTCCACGGCGTTGTGGCGGCGCTGGTGCTGTTGGTTCCCTGGCCGCTAAGCTACACCCCGATCTGGCTGCTGCTGTTGTCGCTGGTAGTGTTTGACTGCGTGCGCAGCCAGCGGCGGATCCATGCCCGTCGCGGAGAGATAAAACTGCTCACCGATTCCCGTCTTCGCTGGCAAAACGCCGAATGGGAGATCCTCGGGACGCCGTGGGTCATCAATAGCGGTATGCTGCTGCGTTTACGCCATGTCGATACCCGGCGCGGGCAGCATCTGTGGCTGGCGGCGGATAGCATGGATGCCGGAGAATGGCGCGATCTGCGCCGGCTGGTGCTGCAAAAACCGGCGCAGGAGTAAGCGGCGTCAGGAGAAGTGTTCGGCCATTTCGCCGAGGATCTGCTCGCACCAGCTCTGGATGCGCTCGTCGCTCAGGTCGTACTGATTGGTTTCATCCAGCGCCAGGCCAACGAACAGTTGGCCATCGGCGATAACCGGTTTTGGGCTGGTGAACTCATAGCCTTCGGTTGGCCAGTAGCCGACAAACTTCACGCCTTTGGTCGCCAGCTTGTCGTGCAGCATGCCCAGTGCGTCAAGGAACCATTCGCCATAGCCCAGCTGATCGCCCATGCCGTACAGTGCGACGATTTTGCCTTCCAGGTCCAGGGTATCCAGTTGCTCCCAGACCGCCTCCCAGTCTTCCTGAATTTCGCCGAAATCCCAGGTCGGGATGCCGAGGATCAGTACGTCGTACTGGCTCATCAGCGCGGGGGAATCGTCTTTCAGATTGTGCAGCGTCACCAGCTCAGGGCCGATGATATCGCGGATTTTCTCCGCAGCCATTTCGGTATAGCAGGTACTGGAGCCGTAAAAAAGACCTATATTCATCGCGTAAACGTCTCAATTCTTGCCGTGAATTGCGCCCAGTGTACCAGAAAGGCGGCCTCTTAAGGCATAATGAGACCGTATAACGAACAAAGAGGCCGATGTGAAACAGGATCTGGCACAAATCGAACAGTTTCTCGATGCCCTTTGGCTGGAGCGGAATCTGGCGGAGAATACGCTCAGCGCTTACCGTCGCGATCTGACGATGTTAGTCGAGTGGCTGCACCATCGCGGCCTGTCGCTGGCCAGCGTCGGCAGCGACGATCTGCAGGCGCTGCTGGCTGAGCGGCAAACCGGCGGCTACAAAGCAACGAGCACCGCACGTCTGCTCAGCGCCGTGCGCCGGTTCTTCCAGCATCTGTACCGGGAAAAAATTCGCCCGGACGATCCCAGCGCGCTGCTGGCTTCGCCGAAGCTGCCGCAGCGGTTGCCGAAGGATCTCAGCGAGGCGCAGGTTGAACGTCTGCTGCAGGCGCCGCTGGTGGAGCAGCCGCTGGAGTTACGCGATAAGGCGATGCTGGAAGTGCTGTATGCCACCGGCCTGCGCGTCTCGGAACTGGTTGGCCTGACGATGAGCGATATCAGCCTGCGTCAGGGCGTGTTGCGGGTCATTGGTAAAGGCAACAAAGAACGGCTGGTGCCGCTGGGCGAAGAGGCGGTAATGTGGGTAGAAAATTACCTCGAATATGGACGCCCGTGGCTACTGAATGGCGTGGCGTCGGATGTCTTATTTCCCAGCCAGCGCGCACAGCAGATGACGCGTCAGACCTTCTGGCACCGCATTAAACACTATGCCGTCCTGGCGGGGATCGACAGCGCGAAACTCTCCCCGCACGTATTACGCCATGCCTTCGCCACGCATTTGCTCAATCACGGCGCCGACCTGCGCGTGGTGCAGATGCTGTTAGGACACAGCGATCTCTCCACCACGCAGATCTACACCCACGTGGCGACCGAGCGTCTGCGACAACTTCATCAACAGCACCACCCGCGGGCGTGAGTGCTGAACAAAAGGACTGAGTATGAAAAAAGGTTTATTGATGTTCACTCTGCTGGCAGCCTCGCTTTCCGGCGCGGCGCATGCCGATAGCGCGGCGATCAAACAGTCGCTGGCGAAGCTGGGTGTGCAGAGTACTGATATTCAACCGTCGCCGGTTTCCGGGATGAGCACGGTGCTGACCGACAGCGGCGTTCTGTACGTCACTGACGATGGCAAACACATCATCCAGGGGCCGATGTACGATGTGAGCGGCGCGCAGCCGGTCAACGTCACCAACCAGTTGCTGGTCGGTAAGCTGAACGCGCTGAGCAACGAGATGATTGTCTATAAAGCGCCGAAGGAGCAGCACGTCATCACCGTCTTCACCGATATCACCTGCGGCTACTGCCATAAACTGCACGAGCAGATGAGCGACTACAACGCGCTGGGCATCACCGTGCGCTATCTGGCCTTCCCGCGCCAGGGGCTGCAGAGCCAGGCCGAGCAGGACATGAAGGCCATCTGGTGTGCGAAAGATCGCAACAAAGCGCTGGATGACGCCATGAACGGCAAGGGCGTGCAGCCGGCAAGCTGCAATGTGGATATCGCCAAACATTACACCCTCGGCGTGCAGATGGGCGTCAACGGCACCCCGGCGATGGTTCTCAGCAACGGTATGGTGTTGCCGGGCTATCAGGGGCCGAAAGAGCTGAAAGCGTTCCTCGACGAGCATAAAAAACAGACAAGCGGTAACTGATTCGCGTGAAACAACAGATACAACTACGCCGCCGTGAGGCGGTTGACGGCGTCGATCTCCCTGCCGACCTGCCGCCGCTGCTGCAGCGGCTGTATGCCAGCCGCGGCGTGCGCAGCGCGCAGGAGCTGGAGCGCAGCGTCAAAGGCATGCTGCCGTGGACGCAGCTCACCGGCGTTGAAAAAGCGGTTGAAATGCTGCATGAGGCTTTCGAGAAAGGGTTACATATTGTGGTGGTCGGCGATTTTGATGCCGACGGCGCCACCAGTACCGCCCTTAGCGTGCTGGCGCTACGCGCGCTGGGCTACGGTAACGTCTCCTATCTTGTGCCCAACCGTTTTGAAGACGGCTACGGTTTAAGCCCGGAAGTGGTCGATCAGGCGCACGCCCGCGGCGCGCAGATGATCATGACCGTTGATAACGGCATTTCGTCACATGCCGGTGTCGATCACGCCCATGCGTTGGGCATTCCGGTGCTGGTGACCGATCACCACCTGCCGGGCGAGACGCTACCGGCGGCCGAGGCCATCGTTAACCCTAACCTGCGCGATTGTGACTTCCCGTCGAAATCACTGGCCGGGGTGGGGGTGGCGTTTTATCTGATGCTGGCGCTGCGTACTTTCCTGCGCGATAAAGGCTGGTTCGACGCCCGCGGCATAGCCGCGCCGAACCTGGCTGAGCTGCTGGATCTGGTGGCGCTGGGCACCGTCGCGGACGTCGTGCCGCTGGATGCCAACAACCGCATCCTGACCTGGCAGGGGTTAAGCCGCATTCGCGCCGGCAAATGTCGGCCAGGCATTAAAGCGCTGCTGGAAATTGCCAACCGCGACCCGCAAAAACTGGCGGCCAGCGACCTCGGTTTCGCCCTTGGGCCGCGCCTCAATGCGGCGGGGCGGCTGGATGATATGTCCGTCGGCGTGGCGCTGCTGCTGTGCGATAACATCGGCGAAGCGCGCGTGTTAGCCAATGAGCTTGATGCGCTCAACCAGACGCGTAAAGAGATTGAACAGGGGATGCAGGCCGAAGCGTTGACCCTGTGTCAGCAACTGGAACGCAGCAGCGACACCCTGCCTGGCGGGCTGGCGATGTACCATCCGCAGTGGCATCAGGGGGTGGTCGGCATTCTGGCATCACGCATTAAGGAGCGCTTCCATCGCCCGGTTATCGCTTTTGCGCCGACCGGCGACGGCACGCTGAAAGGTTCCGGCCGCTCTATTCAGGGGCTGCACATGCGCGATGCGCTGGAGCGCCTGGATACGCTCTATCCGGGACTGATCCTGAAGTTCGGCGGCCATGCGATGGCGGCGGGTTTATCGCTGGAAGAGGCGCGCTTTGAGGAGTTTCAACAGCGCTTCGGCGAACTGGTGACTGAGTGGCTGGATCCCGCATTATTGCAGGGCGAGGTGGTCTCCGACGGCCCGCTGGCGGCGACGGAGATGAGCATGGAAGTGGCGCAGATGCTGCGCGATGCCGGACCATGGGGGCAGATGTTCCCGGAACCGTTGTTTGATGGCCGTTTTCGCCTGCTGCAGCAGCGGCTGGTAGGCGAGCGTCACCTGAAAGTGATGGTCGAACCGGTTGGCGGCGGCCCGCTGCTGGACGGTATTGCTTTCAACGTTGATACTTCCATTTGGCCGGACAACGGCGTGCGCGAAGTGCAGTTAGCCTACAAGCTCGACATCAACGAGTTCCGCGGCAACCGCAGCCTGCAGCTGATCATCGATCACCTCTGGCCAAATTGACAACAGTGTATGAATAAGGGCGCGAATCCGGTAGAATTCCGCTCTTATCACCGCATTTTGACAAATCCATTAAAAGAAACCGACCATGTTTGAAATAAATCCGGTAAAAAACCGCATTCAGGACCTCACGGAGCGCTCCGACGTTCTTAGGGGGTATCTTTGACTACGATGCCAAGAAAGAGCGTCTCGAAGAAGTAAACGCCGAGCTGGAACAGCCGGACGTCTGGAACGAACCTGAACGCGCTCAGGCGCTGGGTAAAGAGCGTTCTTCCCTGGAAGCCATCGTAGATACTCTGGATCAGATGTCCCAGGGGCTGGAAGACGTTGCCGGCCTGCTGGATCTGGCCGTGGAAGCGGACGACGAAGAGACCTTCAACGAAGCCGTCGCCGAGCTGGATACGCTGGAAGAGAAGCTGGCGCAGCTTGAGTTCCGCCGCATGTTCTCCGGCGAATACGACAGCGCCGATTGCTACCTCGATATTCAGGCCGGTTCCGGCGGCACCGAAGCCCAGGACTGGGCCAGCATGCTGATGCGCATGTACCTGCGCTGGGCGGAAGCGCGCGGCTTTAAGACCGAAATCATCGAAGAATCCGAAGGTGAAGTCGCGGGGATTAAATCCGTGACCATCAAGATCATTGGCGATTACGCCTACGGCTGGCTGCGTACCGAAACCGGCGTTCACCGCCTGGTGCGTAAGAGCCCGTTCGATTCCGGCGGCCGCCGTCATACCTCCTTCAGCTCCGCGTTTGTTTACCCGGAAGTCGAAGACGATATCGATATCGAAATTAACCCGGCCGATCTGCGCATCGACGTTTATCGCGCATCCGGCGCCGGTGGACAGCACGTTAACCGTACGGAATCCGCGGTGCGTATTACCCACATCCCGACCGGGTTGGTGACGCAGTGCCAGAACGACCGTTCGCAGCACAAGAACAAAGACCAGGCCATGAAGCAGATGAAAGCGAAGCTTTATGAGCTGGAAATGCAGAAGAAAAATGCCGAGAAGCAGGCGATGGAAGACAACAAGTCCGACATCGGCTGGGGCAGCCAGATCCGCTCTTACGTGCTGGACGACTCGCGTATTAAAGATCTGCGTACCGGGGTGGAAACCCGCAATACTCAGGCGGTGCTCGACGGCAGCCTGGACCAATTTATCGAAGCAAGTTTGAAAGCAGGGTTATGAGGAACCAACATGTCTGAACAACAAGCACAGGGCGCTGACGCGGCAATTGACCTTAATAATGAACTGAAAACCCGCCGTGAGAAGCTGGCTGCGCTGCGTGAGCAGGGCGTCGCTTTCCCGAACGATTTCCGTCGTGACCATACCTCTGACCAACTGCACGCTGACTTCGATGCGAAAGAAAACGAAGAGCTGGAAGCGCTGAACGTTGAAGTGGCCGTTGCTGGCCGCATGATGACCCGTCGTATCATGGGTAAAGCGTCTTTCGTTACCCTGCAGGACGTTGGCGGCCGCATTCAGCTGTACGTCGCGCGTGATGACCTGGCGGAAGGCGTTTATAACGACCAGTTCAAAAAATGGGATCTCGGCGACATCATCGCCGCCCGCGGTAAGCTGTTCAAGACTAAAACCGGCGAGCTGTCCATCCACTGCACCGAGCTGCGTCTGCTGACCAAAGCCCTGCGTCCGCTGCCGGACAAATTCCACGGCCTGCAGGATCAGGAAGCGCGCTATCGTCAGCGTTACCTCGATCTGATCTCCAACGATGAATCCCGCAACACTTTCAAAGTGCGTTCGCAGATCCTGGCGGGTATTCGTCAGTTCATGGTTGGCCGCGGCTTTATGGAAGTGGAAACCCCGATGATGCAGGTGATCCCGGGCGGCGCTTCCGCGCGTCCGTTCATCACCCATCACAATGCGCTGGATCTGGACATGTACCTGCGTATCGCGCCGGAACTGTACCTCAAGCGTCTGGTGGTTGGCGGCTTCGAACGCGTCTTCGAGATCAACCGTAACTTCCGTAACGAAGGGATCTCCGTTCGTCATAACCCAGAGTTCACCATGATGGAACTCTATATGGCATACGCGGATTACAAAGATCTGATCGAGCTGACCGAATCCCTGTTCCGCACCCTGGCGCAGGACATCCTCGGCAACACTGAAGTGCCTTACGGCGACCAGGTGTTCGACTTCGGCAAGCCGTTTGAAAAACTGACCATGCGCGAAGCGATCAAGAAATACCGTCCGGAAACCGAGATGGCGGATCTGGATAACTTCGATTCCGCGAAAGCGATCGCTGAGTCCATCGGCATTAAAGTTGAGAAGAGCTGGGGTCTGGGCCGTATCGTGACCGAGATCTTCGAAGAAGTGGCGGAAGCGCATCTGATTCAGCCGACCTTCATCACCGAATACCCGGCGGAAGTTTCTCCGCTGGCGCGCCGTAACGACGTGAATCCGGAAATCACCGACCGTTTCGAGTTCTTTATCGGCGGCCGTGAAATCGGTAACGGCTTTAGCGAGCTGAACGACGCTGAAGATCAGGCGCAGCGCTTCCAGGATCAGGTTGATGCGAAAGCCGCCGGCGACGACGAAGCGATGTTCTACGACGAAGACTACGTCACCGCGCTGGAACACGGCCTGCCGCCGACCGCTGGTCTGGGTATCGGTATCGACCGTATGGTCATGCTGTTCACTAACAGCCACACCATCCGCGACGTGATCCTGTTCCCGGCGATGCGTCCGCAGAAATAATCGCCCTTCGCGAAATACAAAAAACCCGGCTTGCCGGGTTTTTTTATGTCTGATATGAGGGCCGAAGCCTGACGTAGCCCGGCGCAGCGCAAGCCGGGGGATCCCGGATAGCGGCGTAAATGCCTTATCCGGGCTACGCAATGGCGCAGAACCGTAGGCCTGTGCAAGCGTAGCGCCGCCAGGCATTAATGACAGGCACAGAGCTGCGCCTGGCCTGGAGAATAGTCAGCTTACCCGCGCAGACGCGCAACGAAATCGATCAGCGCCTGGCGGGCGTCCTGGTTTTCCGCTTCCAGTACCATCCACGGGCTAAACGCCCACGGCGTGGCGGCCAGCGCGCTTAACATCGTTTCCAGGTCAACCCACTGATAATCCATGACTTCATCGTCGTTAGGCTGCACTTGGCTGACCACGCGTGCGGCATACACCGGGCACACTTCGTTCTCAACAATGCCGTTGGGGGCGACCGCCCGGTAGCGGAAGGCCGGGTGAATCGGCGCGATATCGGCGATCTCCACGCCGAGCTCGAAGCGGCAGCGGCGCGTGACGGCCTGCTCGAAGGTCTCGCCCTGCTGGGGGTGTCCGCAGACCGAGTTAGTCCACACCCCGGGCCAGGCTTTTTTGCCCAGCGAACGACGGGTGACCAGAAACTGACCCTGCTGATTAAACAACCAGCAGGAAAACGCGAGATGTAAAGGGGTATCAAGCGTGTGGGCGGCATACTTCTCCAGCATACCGGCAGGTTGATCCTGCTCATCCAGTAAAATGACGTGTTCCCCGGCCATGACGACTCCTGAAAATAAAAAATGACCCGGCACAAACCCGCCGGGTCATGTACTCAGGCCACTAGGGTAGCCCATAAATGGGAGAAAGGCATTACCAAAACAAGCCCTGGAGGCTGGTCTGCGAGCGGCAGCCTGGGACTGCGGGGCGTGCCCTCCACGACGTGCGGTATGAACGTGAATCTTTCCGTCGCTGGCCGAACGTGATGCCAGAGGGTCATCTGTTAGCCTTCAGGGATGACGCCCTGCGCCGCGGGCTGGTATGATATTCGCCCTGATTGCGAGGTAAGTGGTTGTGTTAAGTGCAGGATGCCTGATGATGAAACGCTTTTATATGACACTGATGCTGGCGACAAGCCTGGTGCTGGCCGGTTGCTCCAGCACCTCCGACTCCGGTGCCACCTATACCGTCAAACGTGGCGATACCCTGTACGGCATCTCGCGCACCACCGGCACCAGCGTTCGCGATCTGGCTCGTCTGAATAACATCTCGCCGCCTTACACCATTGAGGTGGGGCAGAAGCTGAAGCTCAACGGCAGCGGCGCGTCAAAGACGACGAAGAAAAAATCTTCCTCTACGCGCACTGCGGCGGTCACCCCTTCATCTGCGGTACCTCAATCCTCCTGGCCGCCGGTGGGACAGCGCTGCTGGCGCTGGCCGACCAGTGGCAAAGTGGTCCTGCCTTATTCCACCGCCGATGGCGGCAATAAGGGCATTGATATTGCCGGGACCCGCGGGCAGCCGGTGTATGCCGCCGGGGCGGGCAAGGTGGTGTATGTCGGCAACCAGCTGCGCGGCTATGGCAACCTGATCATGATTAAGCACAGCGAGGATTACATCACCGCCTACGCCCACAACGATAAGCTGATGGTGAATAATGGCCAGAGCGTGAAGGCCGGCCAGCAAATTGCCACCATGGGCAGTACGGATGCCGACTCTGTGCGCCTGCATTTCCAGATCCGCTATCGGGCCACGGCCATCGATCCGCTGCGCTATCTGCCGCCGCAGGGCAGTAAACCTAAGTGCTAAAAGGTTATTTTATCGCCAGTCAGCATCTGGCAGGCTTGTCACAAGGTGCGTAAGGGCTATAATGCTTCTCGCACCTCTTCGCGGGCGTAGTTCAATGGTAGAACGAGAGCTTCCCAAGCTCTATACGAGGGTTCGATTCCCTTCGCCCGCTCCAAACTCCAGTCTCCTGACGTCTTCTAAACTCACTTCTCCCTTGATAAATCAGCGGTTATAGCTTTCTGTCAGTCTATTGAACTCCGACGGAGGACTCCACTTTGGTTGCGGGATCAGCGTTTTGCGCTGCTGGCGCTGGAGTAGTCGCGTTTAGTGATATTTTCGCATTTATCCTGTTTCCGCAGGATGAGTAATTTTACGCAACCGGCTCGCGCTGACGATGACCGATACCGCAGAGGCCGCGGCAGCGCTCCACAGCGCAACATGAATTGACCTTTCATCTGCTGCCAGCAGAACGGCTACGGCGGCGGCTCCCAGGCACTGCCCGAAAGTGCGCATAATGGATAAAACACCGGACGCATAACTCGCGTGCTCACGAATAACGTTTGAGAGCATTTCCCGGTTATTGGGACTCTGAAAGCAGCCAAACCCTATTCCGCACACCAGACTTCGCAGGCATATATCCCACATTGAAGGGCCGGCGGGTAACGTCGCCAGCAGGATCAAACCGACGACAAAAATCACCAGTCCCAGGGTGGATATCGCCGGGGCTGATATCGTGTCCGCCCAACGGCCTGCATGCGGCGCAATCAGCACGATCCCTAACGGCCACGGCGTAAACAGCAGGGCAGACACTACCGGACTGTAGCCGTATTCGCTCTGAAACAGGAAGGGCAGCGCAATAAAGGTGATCCCCTGGCTGACAAAAGCAACCATCGACGTGAAGGCCGCGAGGGTAAAACGTTCATTTTTAAACATGGTCGGCGGCAGTAAGGGATGATCCGTGCGGCGGATTTGCCAGATAAAAGCCATGCCGCTCAGCGCAGCGAGAGCCATCCAGCAAAGGCTGCCGAATTGATTAGTAGCGTCCTGTAGGCTGTTCGCCGCCATGATCGTCGAACCCAACAGCAGCGCCGACAATATGGCGCCCACGGTGTCGAAGGGCGCCTGCATAGGGATCGCATCCCGCGGCAGCGCTCTGACCGCCAGCAGTAAGGCGAGGGTGCCGGGAAGAACGTTTATCGCAAACAGCCATTGCCAGCTAAGGGTGTGAAGGATCGTACCGCCCAATACCGGGCCGATAGCGGAGCTGGAGGCAATGAGCAGGGCATGGAACCCCAGAATGCGGCCAAGTAATCGTCCGGGAAATACGGACCTGAGTATTGCGGGGGCAATACTCAGCGTCGCCGCGCCGCCGATCCCCTGAAGCACGCGCATACCGATAAGCACTTCGGGCTTATTCGCCAGCGCGCAACCCAGTGATGTCAGGGTAAAGGTCGTCAGGCCCGCCAGAAATACGGGGCGATAACCCAGACGGGCCGCAAGCGCCGCGAATATCGCCAGCGTCATCGCAGCCGCCAGCAGATACCCGTTGGCGAACCAGACGGCAATACTGGCAGGTACCTGCATCTCCTGAGCCATTGAGGGCAGGGCAATGTTGATCATGGTGCCATCAAACACGCCCATTAAGGTGGTGGTCATTATTGCGGCCATCACCCGTGCGCGCGCCGGGCCAGGCAGTCCTTCGTCGCCGGGTTGGCTGGAAAAGAGCGTCATCATTTGTCCTCTGAGAAGAGTGTATGGATGACAAAACTATAAAGATGGCATTTACTGGGCGGAAGGCGCACTACTTTCACTTTATTATTGCATCAAACGCCTTATCTTAATGTACTGGGAGGAAGGATAATGTCTGATCCCGATTTTAATTTGCTGGTAGCACTCGACATATTGCTGAGTGAAGCGAGTGTCGCAGGTGCGGCACGTCGTCTGAACCTCAGCACCTCGGCCATGAGCCGGACATTAAGCAGGTTACGCGATGTCACAGGAGACCCGATCCTGGTGCGCGCCGGGCGTAACATGGTACTGACCCCGTGGGCCGAAGCGACCCGGGATCGCGCCAGGCGTGCAGTGCACGAGGCCAGGGCAGTATTGCAGCCCTCAACGGAAACGTTCTGCGCGAGAAGTCTGGCGCGTCTTTTTACCATCAGGGCAAACGATGGTTTTGTGGTGGCGTTTGGGCCTGCGCTCATAGCAGCGGTTGCCGACGCCGCGCCGGATGTCTGTATACGCTTCGCGCCCAAGCCGGAAAAAACGTCGCGCTATCTTCGGGAAGGGCTGGTTGATCTGGAGATTGGCGTTCAGAGTAATATGGGGCCAGAAATACGGCTGCAACGACTGTTTGAGGATCGGTTTGTTGGCGTCGTGCGTAAAGGGCACCCGCTGGCTAAGCAGGCAGAAATAGGCGTGGGTGATTATGTCGCCTGGGGCCATGTGGTAGCGTCACCCGATGGCGCGTTGCACGGATCCGTCGACGATGCGCTGGCCGAACTGGGGACAAAACGTAAAATTGCGAGCGTCGTACCGGGATTTCCGACAGCCCTGTCCGTGGCGCTGGAATCGGATCTTATCGCCATGATACCCGCACTCTATTTACTCAATCAGCAGGTAACGGACCAGGTACATGTTTTCGAGCTGCCGTTCAAAAGCCGTCGTATTACGGTATCGCAGATGTGGCACCCAAGAATGGAACGCGACCCCGGTCACCGCTGGCTGAGAGAGCAAATTCTTGCGATATGCGGTGTGGGGAGGTCAGTCATGACTAAGGAGCCTGTATAGCGATTGCTATAACATCAATTTATATTAAATGAATAGTTCAAATTACTGATATTTAAGATAAAAAATCAAACGAAGTAGCGGTGTAGTAACTAAATTGAGATACCCATCTCTGACCAAATAGACATGTCCGCGCTACCGTCTCGCTACAGCGATCGCTGCTTTCAAAGGATGAGACTCATGACGGCATACGGAACGGAAATTTTCTCAATGAGCGATGTGAACAGACTCACTATCGAAGTCTCCATACTTCGATAGACCGTTTATGTTCTTTCCGCGAGACCTAATCGAAAGCCCTCCTGGTACCTTTAAATTAACAGTTAACGATAAATAAAGGACAGCTTCCCTGTCCTTTATTCTTTTTTATTCAGTTTTGCTTTCGCGCGATCGCAATACCTCGCCGACCACCGGGGCGGCGGTAAACGCGTTTGGCCATCCCGCGTAGAACGCCGCCTGGGCGACTATTTCTCCGGCCTCTTCAGCCGAAAGCCCATTATCCATGGCTCTGTTCAGGTGGTAGCCAATCTGCGCGCTCTGTCCGGCGGCGATTAACGCGCTGACCGTCACCAGACTTCTGTCGCGGGGCGTAAGCGCGGGCCGTTGCCAGAGGTCGAGAAACAGCGGGTCGGCGGTAAATTTAACCAGGCCAGGCGAAATGGGGCCGACATTTTTTTCCACGGTCTCTGCACGCTGTTTCTCTACCTGTTCATTGAGTGGCAGCAGCGTTGGCGAGGCGGCGGGCAAGGCCTCTGCCGTGATGCCGCGGGCTGCAAAGATCGCTTTGGTCACGCTGACGGCTGACATTGCATTGGGCCAACCTGAGTAGAACGCCAGATGGGTAATGATCTCTGATACTTCCGCTGGCGTCACGCCGCTATCGAGAGCGACTTCAATATAGTGCTTCAGCTCGCCTGGCTGGTTGCGGGCAATCAGCATGGCTACGGTCACGATGCTGCGGTCGCGGGTGGACAGGGCGTCACGTTGCCAGAGGTCGTTGCTGATGGCCTCGCGGCCGAAGCGCGCCAGCGCCGGGGAGACCGCTTGAATATCAGCGTCCTCAAGGGTTGAAGGGGTAATTTTCATCATAGCTTCATCTCTTTTTTCGTTGGCATAAGCAAAATCAGACAGCACAAGCGACAAGGCTGCCGCGGCAATCACGTTTTTCATGTTTTATTCTCCCTGCTGAACAGGACAGAGGGTTACCGCGTCCACACCTGAGGATGGTCTTTGGCTTGCGGCGTGTTTTGCGCCATCACGCCTGTGAGAACGTGCGGCTGGTAGGCCTCTTCCAGATAGCGGATCTCCTCAGAACTGAGCCGCAGGTTCACGGCGCTGACCGCACCGTCAACATGGTGCTTTTGCGTGGCGCCGACCACCGGGGCGGTGACTTTAGTCAGCAGCCAGGCCAGCGAGATTTCGGTCATGGAGACCTGATGCCGTTCGGCAAGTTCGGCGACGCGGGCAATAATGATCCGGTCCTGTTCTGCCGTGCCGTCGTATTTGCCCCGGGCATAATCATCTTCCACCGCTCGCCGCGTGTGGCCTTCTAAACGCGAGAGACGGCCGCTGGCCAGCGCGCTATAGGGGGTCATGGCGATATTATCTTCTGCGCACAGCCCGAAGAGTTCTCGTTCGTCTTCACGCATAATCAGGTTGTAATGGCTTTGCATGGAGACAAAGGGCGTCAGCCCTTCGCGTTCGGCAAGGGCGTTCGCCTTCGCCAACTGCCAGGCATAGCAATTGGAAATGCCAATCGCGCGCACCTTGCCGGCGGTCACGGCGGTGTGCAGCGCCTCCAGCACGTCGATAA
The DNA here is from genome assembly GCF_001808325.1 of Klebsiella sp. HMSC16C06. Taxonomy (NCBI): domain Bacteria; kingdom Pseudomonadati; phylum Pseudomonadota; class Gammaproteobacteria; order Enterobacterales; family Enterobacteriaceae; genus Klebsiella; species Klebsiella sp. HMSC16C06. Next base: position 209,235 of record NZ_KV793021.1, on the reverse strand, counting down.
CCGGGGTGTTGTGATCCCAGATGTGGTAGATGTAGAGGTCGATGTAGTCCATCCCGAGGTTTCGCAGGCTCTGGTCGAGCGAGCGGGCTATCGCCTCTTTTCCGCTGATCCCCTCGGCTATCTGGGCAGCGGTTCGTGGCAGAAACTTGGTGGCCAGCACCACCTCCTCGCGTTTTGCCATCTCCCGCAGCGCCCGGCCAACGTACCGCTCACTGGAGCCGTTCTGATAGGCGATAGCGGTATCGTAAAAATTGATGCCCTTTTCGAGGCCGTAGCGAATGATGTCCCGGCTGGCTGTTTCGTCCAGCGTCCAGCGATGCTGACCCGTCAACGGATCGCCAAACCCCATACATCCCATGCAGATGCGGGAGACCAGTAAGTCACTTTTACCGAGCCGGGTATACTGCATCGTTATTTTCTCCCTTTGGGTTATTCCACCAGAGTTTTCAGCTGCGCGATCAGTCTGGCCGCGTGCTCCCGGGCACGCGCTTTTTGCTGGGCGATTTTGTCGGCATCCCGGTCGGCGTAGCTGATGCCGCAGGTATAAACCGGCGCCAGCAGCTCAAGATTGCACAGCCTGGCCGTGGTCTCGAAAGGAAGGAGGTACTCTTCAATGGCGTGGCCAAAGAAACCGTCAGTGGTGTAGAGCGCTTGCGGCGCCCCGGTGGTGAAAGAGAGAAGCAGTTTTTTACCGCCCAGTTTCGCCGTTGAGCCGTGAGCAAAGCCATGAACAAAAACCTCGTCCAGCCACTGTTTCATTAACCCGGGCAGCCCATACCAGGAAAAAGGAAACTGCCAGACAATCACATCGGCCCTGAGCAGGCTTTCCTGCTCTGCGCTGATGTTGATGTTGCCGTGCGGATAGAGCCTGTCCAGACGGCGGATTTCCGCGTCGGGCAGGGCGGTCGCTACTTCGTCGAGGATGGTGGCGTTGGCGATGGAATGGTTGAGGTCCGGATGTCCGGAAACGATAAGGATATGAGGCGTTCCCATCGTTACTCCTGATGTTTAAATTCGGCTGAGAAGAGATTTTCCCAGCTAATAAACGAGCCGAGTGGAATACACTCGAAGGTTAATAAACCCGCTTTTGCCAGCGGAAATTCGGCCATGACGTTATTCGCCTCTTCCACGGTGTCGCATTCGAGGAAAATAGCGACGCCGGGTCGGTCCTGACGGAAATAGATGTCGCGGATAAAGCCAGACTTATACAGTCCCCAGGCATGCAGGGCTTCCGCGGTAAGGTGCGGCGCATAGTGTTCCAGCGTCGCGCCGGGCGCAGGGATATCCAGACATAAAGTTCGCATCGTTGTCTCCGGAAAGTCGTTATTAGCGGGAAGAGACAAAAGTATACGAGCCCCTGGTGGCGAAGATTAGGCGGTCATTGACTTAAGAATATTTAGCCTGTACTTAATAATCAGTCGAGGTTGGCTTAAGGAGATGCTATGAATAACGCGCTTTATAATCAGATACGCATTTTTCAGAGCATTGCGCGCGAAGGCACTATCTCGGCCGCCGCAAGGAAATTAGAAATCACGCCGCCCTCGGTCAGCAATGCCCTCAAGCTGCTGGAAGAGCACATCGGTCATCCGCTTTTTGTGCGCACTACCCGGCGAATCGAGCTGACGGAAACCGGGCAACAGCTGCTGGAGCAGACTGCGGCGGCGGTGGAGGTTCTGGAAACATCGCTGGAGAGCCTCCGCGACCAGAATCAGGAACCCTCCGGAGCAGTGAGAATAACCCTCTCGCGCTTTGCCTACCTGCTTATTTTGAAACCGGCGATGGCGGCATTTTGTCAGCAATATCCGGGGATCCAGCTGGAAATATCGGTCTATGACGGTACCGTCAATATTATTGAAGAACGATTCGACCTGGGGATCCGCTTTGGCGATATTCTCGAAGGCGGAGTGGTCGCCCGCCCGTTAATGAAGCCGTTTCGGGAAGGGTTATATGCCTCCTCAGCCTATCTGGCCGAATATGGCGTGCCTGCAGTGCCCGCCGATCTCAACCATCACCGGCTGATTGGCTATCGCTTTATTACCAACAACCGCATCCTGCCGCTGATCCTCAATGACCACGGCGAGCAACTGACCGTCGAGATGCCCGGACAGTTAATCAGCAATGATATTGACGTCATGGCCGACGGTATCCGCCATGGACTGGGGATTGGCCGCTTGTTTGAACCCATCTGGCGGCTACAGCCCGATCGTGAACAGTTTCTACCGGTGATGGAGGACTACTGGAAAACCTATCCGCCGGTTTATCTCTATTACCCGAAAAACGCGGGCAGAACGAAAAGGGTGAAAGCCCTGATTGATTTTCTGATAGCGCATACCGCGGAATAGAGGCTATTTTGCGTGCGAAATGTCTGAAGGCACCGGCCCTGTCTTTCTCTCAGCCTTAACCCTATACTCCCTGCGGATAACGCGTTTTTATCGCGGTGCATTTTGCCGTGCAACGGCTCATCCCATCGTCAACGCGATGGACGGGGAATATCAATAAGGGAGAGGCAGCAATGGGCAGACGCTTCATGGTCTGTATGTTCGCGCTGGTGGCGTTTTCGGCCAGTGCAGCGCAGGGCGTTCACGGTGGCCATAACGGGCAGTCGGTAATAGCTGGCGCCGACGGCGGCAACGGTTCGAACGGCGGCGATAGCGATAATTCCTCGGGTCGGGCAGGGTGCCCGGGCGGCACCGATCCCGATAAGCACGGCCATTTTTACCTGCCCGGCACCCGCGAACCCTGTAATCCCGGGCCCCAGGATGCAGAGAAAGTCGGGTCTTCCCGCTAGCGTTCAGCTCAGATCGTGCAGCGCTTTGTCTGATGGCGGGGAAAGCTGAATATCCTGAAACTCAACCGCCAGTCCCCCGCGCTCCGGTGAGCAGCACATGACGCCCGCTTTCACCGGGCCTGGCGGAAAGTAGCCGAGCCGCAGCAGCGGCCAGCGCTCGCCGTCGGTCGAATACTGCAGCCTTAACGCATCGCCCTTGCGGGTCAGCCGCAGCCAGAAGGTGCGCGGGTCGCCGGGAAAAAGCCCGGTGGCCCAGTCGGAGTGGGTTAGCGTCAGTACGCTGCCGATGGCCGGGGCATCGTCATTGAATTCAATCCCCGCCTTCAGCCAGGTCTGCTCGTCCGCCATCATCATTAGTCCAGCCTGGTCGTAAAGCGTGGTGAAATCGGCACATATTTTTGCCTGCAGGGTAAAATCACCTTCCACCTCAGTAGCATAAAGATGCCCAGAGAAACGCTCGAAGCCATACCAGGTATGGCGCCAGAAGTCGGTATGCTTATCGGTGACCACCGTCAGGCCGTCGGTATCGCGGCGCCACTCGGCAGGTTCATTGATCCAGTGAAAGGACGGCTGCATTTTTCCTCCGGGATACGCTTATAACAGCGACTGCAGTACGGGTGACGCCATGCTGGCCTCAAAGGGAATAATCTCGGTACGGGCGAGACCCAACTGCTGGAAGGGATCCTGACTCAGACGCGATTCCAGCATTTCCCGGCTGGCGCATTTCGCCAGAATCACCCCGCCGGTGCGGGGAAGGCGGCGGCCGGAGGCGAGAAAGAGGCCGTCAGCATAGCCTTTTTTGAGCCATTCGACGTGGGCGGGAATGGCGTCGTCCACCTCTTCGAGCGGTTTTATATACGTTAAAACAACCACATAAATCGTACTCATCCTGAAAACCCTGTCAATCCGATGGGATCGCCAGCCTGACACATTTCGATGAGGGATAAAAGAAAGCGCGGCATTTTTCCGTGCTATTGCGCAAGGGAGGGCGTGTAGCCACTCAACGGGGGCTTATCGCAGGCGTGAAATGACACATATGTTTTTACGAATGTATATTGATCTTTATTGGTGGTTCCGTATGCTGTCCGTCACGCTTGAGGAGAAATCATGTCTTTATTGCCCCTGCAACTGTTCAAAAACCTCGCCGATGAAACCCGGCTGGGGATCGTATTGCTGCTCAAGGCGCGTGGAGAGCTGTGTGTTTGCGATCTCTGTACGGCGCTCGCCCAGTCCCAGCCCAAGATCTCCCGCCATCTGGCGATGCTGCGGGAAAGCGGGCTGCTGCTGGATCGTAAACAGGGTAAATGGGTCCATTACCGCCTCTCTCCGCAGATGCCGGCCTGGGCGGCGCAGGTGATTGAGCAGGCCTGGCTCAGTCAGCAGGACGATGTGCGGATGATGGTTTGCAGACTGGCTGACGGGGCGGGTTGTCAGTAAAAATTTTATCTAAACATATCTGTTTTTTCGAATGTGATTGACGGGGGTAATCATGTTGCTGGCAGGCGCGATTTTTGTCCTGACCCTGGTGCTGGTGATCTGGCAGCCGCGGGGTTTAGGGATCGGCTGGAGCGCGGCCTTTGGCGCGGCGCTGGCGCTGGCCACCGGTGGAGTACAACTAGCCGATGTCCCGGTGGTGTGGCATATCGTCTGGAATGCGACCGCCACCTTTATCGCCGTTATCATTATCAGCCTGCTGCTTGATGAGTCTGGCTTTTTTGAATGGGCCGCGCTGCACGTTTCCCGCTGGGGAAGAGGGCGGGGTCGTCTGCTATTTACCTGGATTATCCTGCTCGGCGCCGCGGTGGCGGCGCTGTTTGCCAACGACGGCGCGGCGCTGATCCTCACCCCCATCGTGATTGCCATGCTGCGAGCGCTGGGATTCAGCAAGGGAACGATGCTGGCCTTTGTCATGGCCGCCGGATTTATTGCCGATACCGCCAGCCTGCCGCTGGTGGTGTCGAATCTGGTGAATATCGTTTCGGCAGATTTCTTTGCCATCGGCTTCAGGGAGTACGCTTCGGTGATGGTGCCGGTCGATCTCGCGGCGATCCTCACCACCCTGGCGATGCTGCACCTGTTCTTTCGCCGGGATATCCCGCCGGCCTGGGATATGGCGTTACTGAAAGCGCCGGTCACGGCGATAAAAGATCCGGCGACGTTCCGCACCGGCTGGGGCGTGCTGCTGCTGTTGCTGGTCGGCTTTTTCGTTCTTGACCCGCTGGGGATCCCGGTCAGCGCCATCGCGGCGCCGGGAGCGGGGATCCTGTTTGCTGTCGCGAAGCGCGGGCGGGTGATTAACACCGGCAAGGTGCTGCGCGGCGCCCCGTGGCAGATCGTGATCTTCTCGCTGGGAATGTATCTGGTGGTGTATGGCCTGCGAAACGCCGGGTTAACGGATTATCTGACCACGGTGCTGAACATGCTGGCGGAGCGCGGGCTCTGGGCCGCGACGCTGGGCACCGGTATCCTGTCGGCCTTCCTCTCTTCAATAATGAATAATATGCCCAGCGTACTGGTCGGCGCCCTGTCGATTGATGGCAGCGCGGCAACAGGGACGATCAAAGAGGCCATGATTTATGCCAACGTCATCGGCTGCGATCTGGGGCCCAAGATCACGCCAATTGGTAGCCTGGCCACGCTGCTCTGGCTGCATGTGCTGGCGCAGAAGCACATCACCATCGGTTGGGGGTATTATTTCCGCTGCGGCATTACCATGACCCTGCCGGTGCTGCTTGTGACGCTGGCCGCGCTGGCGCTGCGTCTCTCCTTCAACCAGCCATGAGAACGTACTATGAGCATCACCATTTACCATAACCCTGACTGCGGCACTTCGCGTAATACCCTGGCGCTGATCCGCAACAGCGGCGCTGAGCCCACCATTATCTATTATCTGGAGACGCCGCCATCGCGCGATGAGCTGCGCCAGCTGATCGCCGCGATGGCGATCCCGGTACGTGCCCTGCTACGGAAAAACGTTGAACCCTACGACGCGCTGGGGCTGGCGGAAGACCGGTTTACTGACGATCAGTTAATCGATTTTATGCTTCAGCATCCGATCCTGATTAACCGTCCGATCGTGACAACGCCGCGGGGCACCCGACTCTGCCGCCCGTCAGAGGTGGTGCTGGAGATCCTGACGGCGTCGCAAAAAGGCGCGTTCGTGAAGGAAGACGGTGAGCCAGTCATTGATGCCGCAGGGCAGCGTGTGAAATAACTCGCGAAAGGCGCCGGCTTTGACTCCCGGCTGCCTCACTTCCCCTCCCGTCATCCTCCGCGACAAACACTGTGGGCCAGGATAGTCCCTGATAGAGAAATATTGCCACTTAGCGTGGTTTCTACATCATTCCACCTGTTTTCCTTACTTTTTCTGTCGTTATCCTGGCAGCCGAACTGAGCCGCTATAGATCCTCGCCTTAGCGTTAACTTTCTGTTTTTTAATAAAAATAATCGGATTTTCTGCACTAATATAAAGTCAATGCTGTTTATCTTTTTATGAACGTTAAATCTGTAAAACTAGATGTTTGTCGACTTTTCATCTAAAAAGGGAAGGTAAGGGGCTGGACAAAACCATTGTGTGGTTATCAAATGGTTAAAAATGCTCGCGTTTGATGTTAATGCAAACAAATTATAAATCGTCAGCCCGCTTTATACGGTTAACTTGCGCTGCGGCGCACCTTACCTGGAGAATTTATGCATTCCTCTGTTAATAAAAACGAAAGCCGTACCTTTTTCGGCCATCCTTATCCGCTGGGCTCCCTGTTCTTCACCGAAATGTGGGAGCGCTTCTCGTTTTACGGCATCCGTCCCTTACTGATCCTGTTTATGGCGGCGACGGTGTACGACGGCGGGATGGGACTGGCGCGGGAGAACGCCTCGGCGATCGTCGGGATTTTTGCTGGCAGTATGTATCTGGCCGCGCTGCCGGGCGGCTGGCTGGCGGATAACTGGCTTGGCCAGCAGCGGGCCGTCTGGTACGGCTCTATCCTGATCGCCCTGGGGCACCTGTCGATCGCCCTGTCGGCATGGCTGGGCAACGACCTGTTCTTTATCGGTCTGATGTTTATCGTCCTGGGTTCCGGGTTGTTTAAAACCTGTATCTCAGTGATGGTCGGCACCCTGTATAAAAAAGGCGACGCGCGCCGCGACGGCGGTTTTTCGCTGTTCTACATGGGGATCAACATCGGCTCGTTTATCGCGCCCTTGATCTCCGGTTGGCTGATTAAATCCCATGGCTGGCACTGGGGCTTCGGCATCGGGGGGATCGGGATGCTGGTGGCGCTGGTCATTTTCCGCGTCTTTGCCGTGCCGTCGATGAAGCGCTATGACGCGGAGGTCGGCCTCGATTCCACCTGGAACAGCCCGGTGGCGAAAAAGAATGGCGTCGGAGCGTGGCTGCTGGCGCTGGCCCTGGGGGTGGCGGTGCTGGTCACGCTGATTAGCCTGGGCACGATCGTGATTAACCCGGTGGCGGTGGCCAGCGTGCTGGTCTATGTGATTGCCGCCTCCGTGGCGCTCTATTTCATCTGGCTGTTCGTCTTCGCGGGGCTGAACCGTAAAGAGCGGGCGCGCCTGCTGGTGTGCTTTATTTTGCTGGTCTCGGCGGCCTTTTTCTGGTCCGCGTTTGAACAGAAACCGACCTCCTTTAACCTGTTTGCTAACGACTACACCAACCGGATGATCGGCGACTTTGAGATCCCCGCGGTCTGGTTCCAGTCGATTAACGCCTTGTTTATCATTCTGCTCGCGCCGGTATTCAGCTGGGCGTGGCCTGCGCTGGCGCGCAAAAACGTGCGTCCGGGCAGTATGACCAAATTCGTGATTGGCATCCTGTGCGCAGCGGCGGGCTTTGGCCTGATGATGCTGGCGGCGCAGAACGTCCTGAGCAACGGCGGGGCCGGTGTGTCGCCGCTGTGGCTGGTGGGCAGCATCCTGATGCTGACGCTTGGTGAGCTGTGCCTGAGTCCGATTGGTCTGGCGACCATGACTCTGCTGGCGCCGGAGAGAATGCGCGGCCAGATGATGGGCCTGTGGTTCTGCGCCAGCGCGCTGGGTAACCTGGCGGCGGGCCTGATTGGCGGTCACGTGAAGGCCGATCAGCTGTCGCTGCTGCCGGACCTCTTCGCCCGCTGCTCCATCGCATTGCTGATCTGTGCCGCCGTGCTGGCCGTGCTGATTGTCCCGGTCCGCCGGATGCTGGAGAACAGTCGGTCCAGCGCCGGGCAAACATCCGTCAGCAACGCCTGACGCGATCCTCAGGCCGGCCCTACGGGGCCGGCTTATTTTTGTACGAAACCCGCCTCAGCAGAACAAAATCCCTTTTTCACAATGCGCGATGTCCCATAACGTGAGCGTGTTCTTTGAAATCACGTCACTTTCCGGTCCATAGTGTAGTCAGGTTTACTATGTGGTTAATATAAGGACACACCTATGCCAGCAGTCATTGATAAAGCATTGGATTTCATCGGTGGTATGAATACGTCTGAGCCAGTACCACAGTCTATGGATGAAAGTACCGCGAAGGGAATTCTCAAATATTTGAAAGAGCTGGGCGTGCCCGCTACCCCGGCCGACGTCGCTGAACGCGGGCAGCAGCAGGGCTGGAGCGCCGGGTTTACCGACAAAGTGGCGGATTGGGCTGAACGGATCGCCGCCGGCGAGCGGATGGTCATCAAGCATCCGGAATTCTTTTCCACCTATATGCAGGAGGAGCTGCGCGCCCTGGTGTAATCGCCGCGCATCCACCCCGCCTCTTCTGTTAAATGCCTTCCCCATCCGGGAAGGCATTCTTGCTGATGACAAACCTGTTTGGTTATTGTGCCCGCCTTTCTGCCGGGTGGCGGCTTCGCCTTACCCTGCCTACAAAATACAGCAACATCAAAAATTTATGCAGTTAGTTGCAGGCTCGCGCAAGCGCAGCGCCGCCGGGCAATCTCTGAAGATTGCACTTTGTCTGCAGTCTGAATGCCTTCCCCTCGGGGAAGGCATTTTTGTTACTGCCCGCGATAGCCGCCGCCCAGGGCTTTGATCAGGGTAATGTCGGTGCTTAGCCGCTGGGCCTCAATGTCCAGCAGCAACAGCTGCTGGGCGAGGACCGCCCGGCGAGCTTCTTCGGCGGCGTAGCGGCTGAGCAGGCCGCGCTGATAATGGGCGCGAGCGCTGTCGGTAGTGGTCTGCGCCGCGGTGACCTTTAGCTGCTGCAGCGCGCGCTGTTGGTTCAGATCGTTAAGCTGGCTGGAGCTGATGGCGACATCGCGCACCGCGTCCAGCACCGCCTGGTTGTACTGTTTGATCAGGATGTTGCTGGCGGTGCGCACCGACTGCAGATTAGCGTTCAGACGACCGCCGTCGAAGATTGGCAGATACAGCCCGGGCAGCAGGTTGATCTGCTGGAAAGAGGACTTAAACAGATCCCCGACGCTCAGGGCGTTATATCCCCAGAACGCTTTGATATCAAAATGAGGATAGAAGGCCGCTTTCGCCGCATCGACCTGGCTCAGGGAGGCAGTCACGTAGCCGCGCAGCGCCTGCAGGTCCGGGCGGCGGGCCAGCAGCTCGAAAGAGAGCGATGGCGGCAGCGTCTCCTGGAGCGCCGGCAGCGCCACCGGATGGATCGCCGGCATGCTCTGCGCATCGGCGCCGATCAGCGCCCGCAGGGTTTCACGATACTGGGTCAGCATCCCCTCGGCGTTGATAATCTGCTGGCGAGCGGCGAGCTGCTCAGCCCGGGCATTGGCCACATCCACACTGTCTTCCACGCCGCGTTGGGTCCGGTGCTCATGGGCCGCTACCGAGAATTGGGCAATACCCTCCAGCTCCTGCAGCAGCGCGATTTTCTGGAACGTCGCCTGCATGGCGAAATAGAGCTGCGCCACGCTGCTGGCGATGTCGAGTTCAATGCCGGCGGTTTCCGCCAGCCGGGCATTTTTCTCGCCAATGGCGGCGGCGACCCGGGCGCGATCGGCTCCCCAGAGATCGATATTCAGCTGCGCCCCGACGCCAACGGTATTCAGAGTATACCAGGGACCGTTCTTATCCATCGGCAGGGAGTACGAGTAGGGCCAGCTAAAGGATTTGTCGGTGATCCGCAGGCGGTTTTGCGCCGCGACGGCGGTGGCCTGCAGGCCCATCGCCGAGCGGGCGAGCTCCACCGTGGACTGCGACTGGGAGATACGCAGTCGGGCGGCCTGCATGGTCGGCGAGTTCTGCAGCGCCCGGTTGATCAACATGTTGAGCTGAGGATCATCATAGGCCTCCCACCAGCGGGCTGCCGGCCAGTCGCTGTTCGCCAGGTGGATCACCTGCGCCAGCTGGGCCTGCTGCGGATTGACGATGGCGACTTGGGAAGGCTCATCCTGGATCAGCGCGCAGCCGCTGAGCAGCGTCAGCGTCAGGGTAAAGAGAGTGACCCGCAATCGCGCGGGGAAAGGAAGCATCATCATGACGTTTTAGCCTGTTGCTCAGTCGCTATCGGTGTCGGGCCCCAGTCGGGCAGGGCGGCCAGCGCGGTAGCCAGCGCCGGGCCAAAGGGGTTGCGGAGATCGGCGGCCAGCGTCCCGTCAGGCGCTGCCGCCTCCTGTTCGATACGTTCGGCGTAGCGCCGCAGCTGTTCAGCGCAGCGAGCCAGCGTCGGGTCTCCCGGCGCGGCATTGAGCCGGTAGCCTTCGCTGAGGCGGGCGATCTCCTCGGCCTGGGCGAGGGTGGCGCGCATCGGCCAGCCTTTCGCCTGGGGCCAGGGATGGGCCCAGGTGCCCAGCGGTTCAGCGCGAACCCGATGGAGCAGCGCTTCGCTGTCGGTGAAGGCGACAAACAGAGGGGCCAGCGGCACCGCCTCCTTCGGGGCGGCGAGACAGTCCGCCAGCCGGCGATAAAGCGCCGCAAGACGGGATTTCAGCTGTGGCGCTTCGCTGTCCGGCCAGAGATACAAATGGACAATGGAGGAGACCAGCACCCCGAGCAGGATGCCGAGCACCCGATCCCGCAGTTCGGTGAGGTTCGTCAGCGGGCCAAACCAGCTGAGGAAGGCCAGCGCAAAGGTGAAACCAATCTGGATCCCGGCGTAGGCGATACGCTCCGAGCCGGCGGCAATCCACGCCGCCAGCGCCAGCACCGGCAGAGACATCGCCAGCAGGCCCGACAGCGAATCGGTCCAGGGCTGAACAAAGACGATTAACAGCAGCGCCAGCAGGGTGGCGAGCAGCGCCCCGCCGATACGCAGCCATGTCTTTTGCATCGTGGCGCCCAGCCCGGGCTGGGCGACAATGACGCAGCTCAGCATAATGGTGTGCAGCCCTTGCCAGTCGGCAGCGGTATAGAAGACATAGCAGATTAGCGTCGCCAGCAGGGTCTTGAGCGCAAAATGGAGATAAGCCGGGTTGCGCCAGGCGTCCGGCGCCAGCAGGGGCGCCTTCTCCACCTCACCCTGCGGCAGGGCGACGGGCTCACCCTGCGCCAGCTGCTGCAGGAGGGTAGCCATCTCCTGCAGAACCGCGTGATTAATGCCACGACCGCTGAGCGCCAGGGGAGGAATGGCGCCGTCAAACTGTTCCTCGCTGAGGGCACTCTTCAGCTTCAGTACCGCCTGCGACAGCTGCTGGCGATCTTCGCTATCTGCCTCGTCTGCTTGCAGCAGCGCCGCCAGCTGATAGCAGCGCAGGGTGGCGGCCAGCCGCGAGCGCCAGGCCTGCGGTTCGGCGGCTATCTCCGGCGTGGCCCGGCTGGCCTGGGCGAACAGCGACTGCAGCTGGTTGAACTGCGCGGCGGTCTCGCCGAAGGTCGGTGGCGCTTCATCGCCAGGAGCCGTCAGCCGCCGGGCGACCTCGTGCAGCATCCCCGCCAGGCGCGCCTTAAACTGGTTGCCGGGAAAGGCCTGCTGAAAACAGGCGTTGACCAGCAAAGTGACGAGGATCGCGGTGTTAATCGCCACCCACAGCCAGAGCAGCAGCCGCACCAGGATCTCGCTCTGACTGGTCATTGACGGGAAGGTCTGAGCGTAAATCACCGCCAGCGCCACCACGAAAAAAGCCAGTCCCAGCTTACCCAGCACCCGCATCAGGTAGATGGCGCAGAAAAAGAGCGCCACGGAGGCCGCCAGGCGGATCAGCGGGTAGTCATAGGTCCACTTGATGATCAGCAGCACGCCGCCGAGCGCCACGGTGACGGTAACAAAAAAGACCACGCTGACCAGCTTGATCATCAACACGTTAGGCTGACTGACGTAGAACACGACGATCAGCGCAACGGCCAGGAAGGGGATCTGCAGGGTCATAAACAGGGTGATGAGCACCGCGCAGCTCAGCGTCAGGCGCAGCGTGTAGCTGGCGCGTCCCGGCGCGTCGCGCAGCTCCTGGCGTAAAAAATGGGCGAGAGGAAACATCGCGTCCCCCGGCTACGGCTGCAGCACGGCGCTGGCCGAGGCGCCCATGCGGAACAGCGCCGGATCGGGATCGCTGACGGCGATTTTCACCGGGAAGCGCTGCGAGACGTGAACCCAGTTAATGCTTTTTTGGATCAGCGGCAGCCCTTCGATGACGCTCCCGCCTTCGGGCAGGACCCCGGAGCCGACCGAATCGACCACCCCGTTAAAGGTCCGGTTGTGGTTGGTCATCACGGTGATCCGCGCCGCCACGCCGGGGCGCACGTTGTTCAGATCGGTCTCGCGGAAGTTAGCGATCACATACCAGCGGTCGTCATCCAGCAGGGTAAAGACCGGCTTCAGCGCCGAGGCGTACTGGCCGACGGTGGTTTTCAGCGCCACCACCACGCCGTTGAAGGGCGCACGCACTTCGGTAAATTCCAGATGCAGTTCGGCGAGGGCGATTTGCGCCAGGATCCCGGCGCGTTGCGCCACCATGGCATCCACGCCGGTCACGGCCGCCGAGGCCTGTCTGGCCTGCAGCAGCGTGGCCTCCAGCTCCGCCCGCGCCGCTTTCTCAGCGGTGCGCGCCTGATCGAGATCTTCCTGGGAGGCAAACCCCTGCGGCACCAGCGGCTCAAGGCGGGTGCGCGTGGAGGTGGTCTGCTTGACCAGCGCTCTGGCGCGCTCGACGGCGGCCGCCACCGACTGGGCGTTATACTCCTGCGCTTTGATGGTGCGCTGGGTCAGCATGATCTGCGCGTCGAGGGTCGTCAGCCGCGCTTTCGCGTCATCGAGCATCGCCTGATAGGGACGGGGGTCGATGCGGAACAGCAGATCGCCTTTTTTCACCCGCTGGTTATCGCGAATGGGCATCTCCACGATGCGTCCGCTGACCTCGGGCACCACATCGATGGTATCGGCATAGACATAGGCGTCATTGGTCTCCGGCGAGGTTTGCAACTGCCAGATAACCAGGATCAGCGCCAGGATAGCGGCAAGGACCAGCGCCAGCAGAGGCCACTTTTTGCGTAACAGGGGAGTGCGGGAAGTTGTCATAAGCGATCAGTGAACAAAAAACAGAAACCACAGCAGCGTGGCGAACAGGAACATCAGCGCGACATAGCTGAAGACCAGAGGAGAAAAGCGCGGCTGCCAGCCTTTACGGGTAATCAGGATATGGCAGGGGATCAGTAAAAACGCACCGCCCAATAAGCAGAAAAACCAGCCGGGGAACGCGGCGCCCAATACCGGGATCGCGGGCGAAAGTGAGCAGCCAGAAAGCGGCAAGACGAGCAGTAACCGCGCCGGGCGGGCGATGGTGGCAATATGATTCAATAGAGCATCCCTGAGTGATCATACCAGTGTGTGATGAGTGTAATCGCCTCGTTGCGGGAATGAAAGTCAACGGATCGCCGACTGCGGGATCCTTACCCGATGGGAAAGCATGATGTGAGGCGCCAATTCCCACGCTTACGCGTAGTCAGCCGCGACGTGTAGGACTATGCTTAGCCTGAAACATAAAAAAAGAACGAGGCAATGTCATGGATAAGGAATTACTGGAAGCGGGCTACCGGGCCTACACCGGAGAGAAAATCGACGTCTACTTTAATACGGCGATCTGTCAGCATTCGGGGAACTGCGTGCGCGGCAGCGCGAAGCTTTTTAACCTGAAGCGTAAACCGTGGATTATCCCGGATGAAGTGGATGTGGCAACGGTGGTAAAAGTGATCGATACCTGCCCGAGCGGCGCCCTGCACTATCGTCATAAATAAGCGAGGAGAAGATGGAAATACTGGAAGGGCACAACAAGTTTTATGTTAACGACGCGCAGGGAAACCAGGTGGCGGAAATTGTTTTTGTTCCCACCGGCGAACACCTCAGTATTATCGAACATACCGATGTTGATCCCAGCCTGAAAGGCCAGGGCGTGGGGAAACAGCTGGTGGCGAAGGTGGTGGAAAAAATGCGCCAGGAGCAGCGGAAGATCATCCCTCTCTGCCCGTTTGCCAAACATGAATTCGATAACACCCGCGAATACGACGATATTCGCGCCTGACGTACCGGCACCGGTGCCAACCGGTGCGCTTTTCTCGCGCCATCAACGATCCGCCGGATCGCGCTGATGGGAAAAGCGGCGGATCAGATCCGGGAGATGCTCGCGCCGCATCGGCGGTGAAAACAGATAGCCCTGGAAACGGTCAATACCCAGCGATTTTAACTGCGTAAACTTCGCCAGCGAATCCACCCCTTCCGCCACGCAGCGGCTGCCGCTCAACTGGCAGTAGTAGGCCAGGCTTTTTATCAGCGCAAGCGCCTTCTGATCGTGCTGAGCGTCGTTGACGATACTCATATCCAGTTTATAGGCATTGAAGTGCAGGCGACGCGCCGGAAAGATGACGCTCCCCTGAGAAAAGCAGTCGTCCAGCATCACCCGCACGCCAGCACGTTGCAGTTCCTCCACCTGGGCGGTGGATCGGCTCTGACGGCGAAAATCGATGGTTTCAGCATATTCCAGCACCAGCCTTTCCACGCCCTCTGGCTGCCGGAGCTGCTGGCGAGCGGCTTCCACCATCCGCAGCAGGCTATCGCTGGCGGCGAGCGAGGAAGGAATATTGACCGAAAAATAGAAAGTACCCGGATGCTCATTAATATTCTGCACGGCCTCCTGCAGGACAAAGGCCGTGAGCAGCAGCCAGGCGTAGTCGGCGCGGAACTGCGGCAAAAAAGCCTGCGGATGGAGAACCTGGCCGCGGTGGCGCCAGCGGATCAGGATCTCCACCCCCTGTAGCTGTGAGCGACTATCGACGATAGGTTGAAAAACCGGGAAGACCTGGCGATCGTGGATCGCTTGTACCCATTCCTGTTCAAACGCCGACAGTGAGCTGGCGGATGAGCGCGGTAGCAGCGTACGCGGAAAGCGGGGGGCCAGATGCGGGTGATATTCCACCAGCTTTTTCACCCCGGCCAGCCGCTGGGTGTAGAGCGTTTTTTGGCTCAATCGGAGACGCCGGGCCTGCTCGCCTATCGTCTGCCCTTGCAGCAGGGCGAGGATCACTTTGAACTCGGCATGGCTCAATCCGGCGGCTCGTTTGTCGTTGAGCAGGGCGGCTTCACTGGCAAGCCGCTCAAGTCGCGGTGCGTTCTCCAGCCGATCGGCCAGCTCCGTGCAGGACAGATCGGCGGGGGCGGTATGGACGTTGCGCAGACGATCCGGATGGCTCACCTGATAAAGCAGCGTTTGCCACAGCCAGATGGCCGGGCTGCGGCTCAGAATCAACATCGGTAACGGCTGCAAGGCCTGGTCGAGCAGCCTTGCCGCCTGGCGCAGCGTGGTGAGCATCCACAGGGGATCGTCAGGGAGAAACACCACGATCCGCTTCACGGCGGTCAGCTCCCGCAAGGACACGCCCTCGACCGGCAGCTCAACGGGCCGCTTCGCGGCGTTCACCATCAGCTGGCTCAACCCGCGGGCGGCCAGCGAGCAGGGTGAGAGGATATAGTCGGTCATCATTGATAGACAAAGGTGATGCCGATGATCGACTGCACGTTGCCGGCAGTGACCTGGCCTGTGGTCCGGGCATAGGTTGCCGTCAGACCGAGATTAACTGGCGAGGTACTGACGGTGCCCAGCGAGACCGTGCTGTTCGCCGGCACGGCGCTGCCGTTGCGGGTCAGCTGAACGCCTATCCCCTGCGCCGGTGAGGCGGAGGCGGTATTGGTGAAGATCGCGTTGGCGCTATCCGCGGTGGTGCCGGAGAGGTAATACCCCAGCTGCTGGCTTTGCGCGCAGTGCACGGTGAGCG
This sequence comes from Klebsiella sp. HMSC16C06, assembly GCF_001808325.1. Taxonomy (NCBI): domain Bacteria; kingdom Pseudomonadati; phylum Pseudomonadota; class Gammaproteobacteria; order Enterobacterales; family Enterobacteriaceae; genus Klebsiella; species Klebsiella sp. HMSC16C06. Next base: position 193,289 of record NZ_KV793021.1, on the reverse strand, counting down.
GCACGGCCATCGATCCCGGGTAGTCGGGGAGGGTGACGGTGACATCGCGGGCGGAGACATCGCAGCCGCCGGTGGGGACCACCACGTCGTTGTTGGCGTAAATGTTCCAGATGAACTGGAAGGAGTCGCTATTGTAGTTGTTGGTCTGATGCAGGATCAGCACCGCGATTAACGATCCTGCGGTGATCGCCACCCCACCGGCGGTGCTGACCGGCGTCAGATACAGGACGGTGGGCCAGGGCTTATCGGTCCGTGAATCGTAAACCACCCGCGCCGTTTCCGTGGTGGTCGGGAAGGGGTAAGAGGTGCCGTTATATTTCACGGTGCCGGAGAAACTCGACAGCACGCCGCCGTAGGCGGATCCGCGCTGCAGGGTGACGTAGTCAGTGATCGTTTCCGGATAGTCGTTATGGCAAAAAATCTGCGTGGAGAGGTCGACCACCAGGTTTTGCCCGACGTTAACCGCCGGTGTCAGATTTACGTAGACGTTGGCTGACCCGCCGCCGATGGGGATCGTCGCCCCGGTGGCCGTTTTGCAGGCAAAGGACCAGGCGTTCATCGACCAGCCCAACAGCAGCAGGGTGGTGAACAGGGGGATAATTTTTTTCATCATAATGCTCTCCTGGCTCAGGCGTAGGTATAGGTGACGTTAATCACCGCCTGAATGGTGCCTTGCGTGGCGCCGCCGTTGACGGACAGGGCTCTAACCTGCAGCGGGAAGCGAGCGGACTGGCTGGCCTCATCCACCTGTACCGACTGGCTGCTGCCATTGTTCAGCGTGGTGCCGTCCTCGCTCTGCAGTTCGAGCTGAATATTGCCCGCCGTTCCCTGGTTTTTGTAATAGCCGGTGCTGTCCGCCGTCCCGCTGAAGGTGGCCTTCACCCGTGAAGTACCCACGGGGCAGTTACTGAGATCCAGCGCCACGCTGTGCCAGGCCGATGCCGAGCCCGCGCCGATCAGGCTAAAGGTATAGAGATCGCCCAGCTCGACGGTGGCATTGACGGTGGAAACCGTGCAGGGTCTGGCCACCACCTTCCCGTTGACGGTGAGGGTGACGTCGGCCGCCCGCAGGGAAGCGCTCGCGGTTAACAGGCCGGCCAGCAGCCAGCCCACGTGGGTCCATTTCATTTCAGCCTCCGCTTACTGAAATTCCAGCGTGAATGTCGCTGTCGCATTGACATGCCCGGCGGTGACGGGCACCTGAGTGGCCATCAGACGGGCGTAAAAGTTGAGAATGTTGGTCTGGCCCGGCGTCAGCGTGGTCCAGGACATGGCTGACGACGGCGCATTGACCGGCAGCCGGGACTGCTGCTGATCGAGAATTTCCACCCCCATTCCCGCCGCCGCCGAGGCGCCGGCATCGAGTTTTAACAGGCTGGTGTTGACGCTGTCCGCCACGCCGGTGAAACCGACCTTCACCGCGGTGACGGAAGTGCCACAGGGCGACAGCACGATGCGGAACGGCACCGGCGTCGTCGTCGCCCCGACGGCATAAAACTGCTTCGCGGCGTTGTCCTGAAAATCGACGGTGAAATCCTTCGACTCGCCGGCCACTGCGCAGGCGTTGTCGCGCACATAGCCGCTGATGGTGATCGTGCTATCGGCAGCGAAGGCAAACGGCGTCACCAGGGTGAGCAGGGCGCCCAGCAGATACTGCAGTGTTTTCATCATGATCTCCTTAGCGGCACGCGGCCGACAGCTGGCTGAGCGCCTGCTGCTGACTCTCCGGCGGCAGACGATAATCGGCCACGCACTGAGCGTCCGGGCCATCGCCCCATTTCACTCGCACCTTGCCCGCCAGCGGCATCCCGCTCAGGTAGACCTGGCCGTTATCCGCGACGATGCTGCCGCTCTGGTTGCTGTCGCCGGTGGCGAGGGCGCCAAACGGCACCGGTTTGCCGCGATGGGTCAGCGTCATCAGGATCTTCATTCCCACCTGCGCGTTAAAGTTGGCGCGGACGATCGCCCCATGGGTCGGCACCACGCTGACCACTGCATCATCAAGGTCGACATTGTCTGCCAGGGTGTTGGTGTCCAGCGCGATCCGGTTTTCGCGATACTCGGTGGCATAGGGCAGGACGGCATACCCGCGCCAGTCGGTGCGTACCCCGGTCTGGTTTTCCACCTTCACGCCGCCGGCGCCGGGGGCTTTCACCAGCACCACGGTATCGTTCAACGGCTGGCTCAGGGTGATGCCGTTGGCGTGCGCCAGCACGCCGCCGCTGACCCCGTAGTAGAGCTGTTTAAAGCCGTCGCTGCGGCTGTAGCCGACGTTGGCGTTGCCGTAGCCGCCGCGGTAGTTGAGCGCCGTATAGCCTGTGCTCCCGCTGTCGCCGTTGCCGCCGCCCGCATAGCCGGTCTGCACGCTATAGCTGAGGTTGTTGTCTTCCAGCAGGGTGCCGTACAGGCCCGCCAGGTTAGTCATGCGGCCATTGAGATCGTGCGACAGGCTGTAGCTGGCGCTGGCGTGCCGCCAGACTGAGCGGCTATCGGAACGCAGCCAGTGGCTGAAGGGGATATTGACGTTGACCGCCAGCATCTGATCGCGCCCTTGCTGCCAGGCGTTTTTGGTCAGGCTGTAACTTAGCGACCAGTTGATATCGTCTACGGCGGCGTTGAGGCCGGCCTGCAGCTGCTCATCGGCATCGTCGGTGCCCCAGTAGGTCTGGTGGCTGCCGCTGAGATAGAGGGTGGCGGTGCGCCCCAGCTGCTGGGTCACGCTCAGTTGCACCTTGCCGCGCTTGCTGTAAGCCAGATTGTAGTAGTCGGTAAATTTGGGTTTCACCTGGATAACGCCGTCCTGAGTTTCCACACTGTAGCCGCTCATCCGGCGGTAGGTGGTATCGGCAAAGTTATAGTAGCCGCGGGTGGAGTAGCGGTAGCCCACCAGCTGCAGGTTAGTCCCGGTCTCATCCAGGGATTTGTTATAGAGGAAACGCACCGACTGTCCCTGATGCTCGCTGTCGTCCGCCAGCGTGGCGTTGGCCTGGGTGATATCCAGCGACAGGGCGCCGAAATAGCCCATGTTTTTCCCCACCCCAAGGTTAAAGGCGCGATAGCGGTCCGCCAGCTGAGTGCCGCCGTACAGGGTCCAGCCGGCCGGCAGGCCATGCATGGCCGTGCTCTGGAAAAAATCGGGCGTTTCCTGTTGGCTGTTGCCGCTGCGGTACTCCCCGGCGGTGAGGGCGAAGCGGGTATGGCCTTCACGCTGCAGCACCGGCACCGTTGACCAGGGTACGCTGAAGACCTGGCGGGAGCCATCCGCTTCTTTAATCGTGACCTGCAGATCGCCGCCATTGCCCGCGGCGTAGAGATCGTCGATGGTAAACGGCCCCGGCGGCACTGTGCTCTGGTAGATTTCATAGCCGTTTTGTTTGATTGACACCTGCGCCGTGCCGCGGGCGATCCCGTGGATCACCGGCGCGAAGCCTTTCTGGCTGTCCGGTAGCATATTGTCGTCCGAGGCCAGCTGGGCGCCGCGGAAGTTGATCCCGTCGAAGACATCGCCGTTGGTATAGCTGTCCCCGAGGGTCAGCCGCGAACGCAGAGGCGTGATGTCCCGCTCAAGCCAGCTGTTAACGTGCTGCCAGCGGTTTTCACTGGAGGAAGCGCTGCCGCTGCCGCTACTGTAGCTCCACGTGCTGTTATCGCGCAGACGCCAGGCGCCAACGTTCAGGCCGCTCTGCAGATTCAGATAGGCGTAACGGCTGCTGCCACCCGTGGTGTTATGGACGTTATTGCCCGTGAAGTTATAGTTAATCAGCCCGGCGGTGATACCGTTATCCCACAGCTCCGGCGGAATATAGCCGCGCGCGCGGGTGCCCATAAATGCCTGAGGCACGGTGAGATACAGACGCTGTTGGCCGACGTCGAAGCGTGTAGTGGCTTCGCTGATAAGCGTCGTTAGCGGCACGCAGGCTGCGCTGTCCAGCGTCGCCATGCCCGGCACCCGACCGGTATCCACGCCCATGCTCGCCAGCTGGCCGCGCGTCAGACAGGGCGACAAGCCATGGCCCTGCGCGTCGGCCTGGAAAGTGACGTCCCGGGTGGTCATAAAACCATTGTTGAGATAAATATCGACGCGATAGGTGCCTGGAGGCACCTCCTGGCCTTTTTCAAATCCCGACAGGTCAGCCACCGCCGCCGGATCGTCAGCTAAGAAGCGGGGGTTAAAATAGAGGTCCGCCCGCGCGGCAAACGGCTGTGAGCAGAGCCACAGCGTCAGCGCCGGCGTAATCAGGCGCCGGGCGCTTCGGCAACCCCAATGGTCCAGTCCATATTTTCGATGTGACATAATCCCTCCGGTCCGACGTTGCCCGGCTGTCAGTGCTTCTGGTCATGCGCAGCGTGGCCCGCGCGGCGGGGTACTCTGGGTTAACGCAGTACGCCATTCATTTTCGGCGTCAGCGCGCCGTAATCGTTAATCGTGCGATAGGTGATGGTGCTCCCGGCATCCGCGGGCAGCTTGACGCTGGTTTTGCCCATCGGCGGCACGAGGGCGTTTTCCAGAATGCGCGTCCCGGCGTTCAGTTCGGTCACCGTCAGGTAATAAGGGGTGGGGTTCGTCAGCGTCAGCGACGATCCGCTGCGGCTAAAGGTCAGCTTTTCCGCCGCCTGATCCGGGGGCAGTGCCAGTTTTCCCGGACGGTAGTAGAGCTTGATGCGGCTGATAATCGCCAGCTGCAGGGTATTGTCGCTGAGCTTGGATTTATCCATTGAGGGGATCGCCTTCACGTTCATCCAGAACAGGCTTTCCCGATCCTGCGGCAGCTGGTTATTGGTGGCGTCGATAATGCGCAGGGTGTTCTCTTTTTTGCCCTGCATGGCAAACAGCGGGGGAGTGATGACAAACCGGCCATCTCGCTGACCATCGGCATTTTCCACCCATGACTGAATAAGCCAGGTGCTGTTGTCGTCATTATTGGTCACCGCGAGCTGGACCTGCTTCTGTCCCGCCGGGTAGATAACCCGGGTCGCGCCCAGCGCGACGCCCGCCTGCGCGCTGGCGCTCAACGCACCGGCGACGAAAAGTAAACATCCCGCCAGTATGCCGCGTGTCGTCGTTGCCATTTTTCTCACGTTATCTCCTTGTCTGCTCACCGTGTTGTCCTGTTTGTCTGCGGATTAATTACTGATAGGTCAATGAGAACCAGGCCTGGGCGTTGGCCGCGCCGCCGGTGACCTGGCGTCCGGTCGCCCGATATTTGGCGACAAAATTGAGCGTCGTCGGTCCGCGGTAGAGCGGCACCCAGCGGTCGGGCGGACGATTGAGCGGCAGCTGCTGGCCCTGACTGTCGAACAGCGCAATGCCAATCCCGCTGGCGATCCCCGGGCCTTCGCCCACCGAGAGCACATCGGGATTTTTACCATCAGCCACGCCGTGAAATGCCACCCCCACATGCTGGCTGACTGCGGTACTGCAATCCTGTAAATGAATCGCGAAAGGGATCGGGTTACTGTCTTCGCCGACATCATGAAATCGGTTACTGCTGATCTGCCCCAGATTGACCGTCATCTGCCGATCGCCCGCTTCGACGCGACAGGAACTCGCCATAATCAGGCCCTGAAAACGCATGCTGCCCCCAGGCAGCGTGACGTTCCACTGATTACCGGCCAGGGCCAGCGGGGGTAGTAGCAGCAGCAGACCTGATTTCATTCCCTGCATCGTTTCACTCCAGTTGGAAATAGAGAGCGGGCCCTCCTGGCCCTGATTGCCTCCCTGCGTGGATCGGGCCTTACTCGTATTGCACTTTGAACGTGGCATCCGCGTTCGCCGTACCGGCGGTCGCTGCGCCGGTCGCGTAGTAACGCGCCTGGAACGGGATGATGTTGGTGCCGTCATTCAGCGTGGTCGCGGCACTGAAGGTGGCCCCGTCCAGCGCCAGCGGCGTGCCGGTGCTGTCGAGGATCTGCACGCCAACGTTGGTTGCGCCGCCGGCGGCAGAGTTTTGCAGTGCCAGAACGGTGGTGTTGCTGCTGTCGATAGCGGTACCGGAGAAAGCGACAGAAGCTTTGGTCGCCACTGTGGTGTCGCAGTCATCCAGCTGAATGTTGAAACCGACGGAGGAGCTGGTGCTACCTGCGGTGGCAAGTTTCGCGGAACGCACCTGACCTAACTGGACGGTTTGATCGATAGAGCCGGCATCTACCGCACAGGCCGCATTGACGACTTCCCCTTTAAAATGCACTGTCCCGCCGTTGACCGTGGTGGTATCGGCCAGCGCCGCCGCGGAGCTCAGAGACAGGGCTGACACAACAACCATTGCCAGTGTTTTGATTTTCATACTGTTTTCCTTTGAACGATGTCGAAATAACGAACCGGATTGGCAGCCGATGTGCCTTCCAGGCATGTCAGATTTCAGCCGAGTAGTCAGGCTGCCGGCTCTGCACAGTTTTTACCCAACTGATGAGACAATTGGGGCCATTTTGACTCGTTGGGATAAATGATCTGTTTTTGGTTTTTGACTGGTTTATTTGTGGTTTTAAATTCTGTTTATTTGGCTTTTTGTGGGTATATAATCTGGAGTAGTGGGCGGGAGTGCAAAAGGAATAGCGATGGCGCTGGCGAAGGATCGCCGGTGCAACGGGAGTATGGTGGGAGAAAAGTGAGTGATTGCGTGATTAAAAATATATAATAATCAATAAACTATGATTTTTTCTGCAGAAATATAGCGCGGTGAGTTGCAAAACATTACAAAACATTTTTATGATATAAACAGTTTGGCCCCAATTGACCTGTTAGCAATTGATTTTATTGTATTAAATCAATCGCTTAAATCATTTTCCTTTGACAGGCCTTTTTCCTCTAAAAGATTATTTCTTTCCCAAATCCCGGCAAAACGCGCCGCATTGCTGGCAGTGTAGCGTACCGTGTGACGAATATTACGATGTCCCAGATAATCCTGTATCAAACGGGTATCTGTACCTCTTTCTGCCAGTTCATAGCCGCAGGCGTGACGCAGCATATGAGGGTGCGTGTGCGTAACGGTGCCCGCATTTTCACCGGCGGATCGAATAATACGATATGCCTGCTGGCGTGAGAGCGGCGTACCGCGACGAGAGATAAACAGCGCGTCGGTTTTTGCCGCCGCTTTCCAGCCGGCGCGGACCTGACTCCAGCGTTCGATTGCCTCGCGCTCATCAAAGCGCAGCGGATGAATAGTCGAAAAACCGTTCTTAAGCCGCCGCACATTGACCCGTCCTTCATGCAGATCCAGATCGTGATAGTGCAGATCCAGCAGTTCGCTGATGCGCATGCCGTGGCGAAAGGCAAGCAGGATGAGGCAGTAATCCCGTTCACCGGTTGGGCCCTGGCGAGCGGCCTGCATCATTGCCTGAACTTCTTTGGCGGTAAGAAAACGACGTCGGTTCACAATATTAGCTCCTGAAAAAAGGATGAATGACCGTCACGGCGAAACCTTACGCCATGACGAAAAGAATGCGTAATGCTAAAACGTTGTAGGGTGAAGTTGATTAACCACGAATAGATAGCACATTACATTGACTGATACTAAAAATATCGCCGGGCGATAATTCTTAATTTTAAAGATTTTAATCGTTGTCTCAATAGCCTCTCCAGATGTTATCGCCAGGTGCATAAAATAAAAGGATTTTTTCTGGCGCACGTTGTCATTAAAAAAACGGTGCGGAAATTTTACTCGAGCAATAAATAATTCGGTCAAATCCAGAATGAACGCAGGGTTAAATTGACGCGGAGCTGGCAGGAATAAATAAGAACTTGCGGGAACAGTAATCATAATTAACGCAGGGTTAATTATAATAAATGTTATAATTTGCGAGCAGGTTGCGAGACAACGCCATCCTTGGCGTCAAGGTTATTGGATCAAAGACGATCGCTGTTTGTCGCGCGTATTGTCCCAGATGCCATAGAAACGTCCCGCGTTGCTGGCGGTATACCAGACGGTATGGCGGATATTGCGATGCCCAAGGTAATCCTGGATCAAACGGGTATCGATCCCCATATTGGCCAGCGCAAAGCCACAGGAGTGACGCAGCATGTGTGGGTGGATCTCCAGCGGTAATCCCGCCAGATCCCCTGATGAGGCGATAATCTGATAAAACTGCTGGCGAGAAAGGGGATTACCTTTGCGGGAGAGAAACAGCCATTCGCTGGCTGCCTGCGGCCAGCTGCTGCGAATGGCCAGCCATCGCTTTAGGGCGTGGATCTCTTTCTCCAGCAACGGATGGGTAGTTGAAAACCCCTTTTTGAGTCGATGGATGTAAACGCAGCGGGCAGCAAGGTCGATATCCGATATTCGTAGACGGCAGATCTCGCTGGCTCGCAGACCGTGAATGAAGCACAGTAATGTCAGGCAATAATTCCGTGCGGCATAGAGACCGGTATCGGCGGCTTTAAGTAAAGACTCGATCTCATTCTGAGTCAGGAAGTTCCTTTTTTTTATATCGGCGTTATTCGTCATGGTTTTCCCTTTTATTGCAGGCATATTTTTCTCTTTTCAGGCCTGCGTCAGGTCATTGTTAAATTCGACTGCCTTTTTATTTTGAAACGGCGTGCTGATAACGTTTTAATCTCATACGAAAGCGTTTCACCTGGTGAAGGCAAAATCTGAATGCTATCGCTGAGTGAGCGTGCGGTATCATAGGCTATCTCCATCGCCACCGATAAGGCGCCGCAAGCTGAAGGGTAAAGAAAGGGTTAGCGGGTTGAAGTGGCGTCGCTTTCCTGGTGGTTTCCACGTTCTGTACATCCCTGATCCTCTTGATGATGCCCGCATGATGATGAAGGCGCGGGCTTCCGGCCGCGGCAAGGCGGCCATCAATGCCGTCATGATTTATTGCCTGCCTGCTGGACATCATTGCGCCAGCAAACCAACCTCCCGCGCCAACAACCTTCGGGAATAGCATGAGAAATTTCTCAGACAGAATACAACTCTGCATCGTCTGGATAGCATTCACTGCAAAACTACAACAGTGATTAAACCATACTGCAAAAAGCCTGGGGATAATAGCCATTGTCTGTATGAGGGCACTTTACGCTGTATTTCAGTAATTCAGTTTAATCTAAAGCATGTGGTCGAAGTGGAGTGGTATCAGGCACGGTAAGCGCCAGTGGCGGCGATATTAGTGGGCTGGAAAAAAGGGGGATATGATGAGGACCGGGATACGGTCTGAGGGGGGCGCGGGAATATTCTGCGCTATGCTAAGAATAAGGCGCATGCCACAAATGTCAGCCAGACAACTGAAGTATGAGGGGACGTTAAAGGCTCCGGCGGTGGGAGGAATGACGTCCTGAAGACGCCGAAGCCTCAGTTTCACCATTTTTCGTCACGTGCTTCCTGGCGACCTTCGCGGCGGTTTTCCCGTTTATCGTGACGGCAGCTGGCGTTGCTTTGATTGTTATTGCGGACGCATTCCTGCTTGGTATCACGACCTTGCTCGCGGCTATCCTGTCGGATATCGCGGGCGTCCTGGCGTTTGTCGCCACGCCAGGTCGCCTGCGCCGAAAACGATGGCGCCAGCAGCGCGACGCAGACCAGGGCAAGTAAGCCTCTTTTCATGGAGATGGCCTTCTGTTTTTATAAACACAATAAATAATTAGCAGGTAATTATAAAATTATCATATAGCTTAAGTGAGGATAGCACAAAATGCGTCGCTGCCAGCGATAACGTTGTTTTTTATTAAATGAATTCGTCGTTTCTGATGTCTATGTTTTTATTGTGTTTTAATGCGATATAAGCAACATAACTTTTGGATGAGTCGTAGATATAATGAATTATTTGGCTTGATATTAGTCAAGTGAATTAAATACGTCTGTTGTGAATGATTAAGTCGCGTGCAATATTTACCGCATGAGTTTTTTCTCATCTCATAAGCTAAATGGATAAACAAATAAAAGGAACTATATTATGAAGCGTTTAACTGTTGCTGCAGCAGTCCTGTCCACCGTATTTATGAGTGCCGGTGCTTTTGCGGATACTGACCAGGGTGAAGTTATTATCACCGGACGCGTTGTGGGAACCACGTGTCAGTTTCTTGATGGCAACAACTCAACCACTATTACGATGAACCAGGTCGGGCAGGAAAGTCTTGCAAGTCTGGGTGCCGGCGCCACCTATACCGGCATTAAAAACAGCACCACGGTGCCATTAAAATTAAAATGTACCGGTGCTGCGCCGAAAATCAGCCTGGCACGTAACCAGTTTGATACCACTTACCCGAACATTACGAAAAATACCGTAGCGGGTGGCGCATCCGGCGTCGGCTTTGTGGTGACAGCGAATGACGCCGAACTAAACGCCAACTCGCTGATTCCTCTTAATGGGGATCCTGATGAAAACGGTGTATATACCATTGATTTTTCAGCACAGTATGCGGTGGTGGCCGCAGGTAACGCAGTCACCCAGGGCGATGTTGAGTCAACCCTTACGCTGACCGTGGTAACCGAGTGATGCTGTCACCCGGCGAGACGCAGGGCGTTCGCCGGGTCTCTGTTTACATGGAGTGAAAGAGATGAAAGGATTCATTCTGCTGCTACTGACCTTTTTCATTATCCCCGCGCAGGCGGGTATTGTGATCTATGGGACGCGCGTTATTTATCCGGCCGGTAAAAATGAGGTGATGGTGCAGTTAATGAATCGCGGCGATCGCGGCGCCCTGGTACAGGCGTGGATCGACGACGGTAATACTTCCATTGCCCCGGAAAATATCCGCGTACCTTTTCTTATTTCACCGCCGGTGGTGCGCGTCAGAGCCAATACCGGGCAGCAGCTTAAAATAAAAGCATTATCCAATACGTTACCGCAAAATCAGGAAAGTTTATTTTATTTGAATGTCCTCGATATCCCACCCAATGCCAGCGTGAATGATGGTAAAAATGTGGTGAAATTTGCGATCCAAAATCGAATTAAGTTGTTTTATCGCCCGGAAGGTGTCGCTGGCGTTACGCAGGCCAGTTTTCATCATTTAGACCTGCAGCAAAAAGGTAAAAATGTACTGCTTAAAAATAACAGCGCAAACTGGATTACGATCCCTGAAATTAAAGTGAATAATGTGAAAGGAAACAGTAAGGCCATTATGCTGGCGCCATTTTCACAGCAAATGATCACCCTCAGCGGCAGCGTTGCCAGACAGTACAAAATAACTCTTATTGATGATTATGGAAATTATATTAGTGATAGCATCAGCGTAAAATAAAAAGAGGTGGTTATGTTAAGGATGACATCACTGGCCCTGGCAATTATTGCATCATTATTTGCTGAAGCCCTGGCGGCAGAAGAGACCTTTGATACCAACTTTATGTTCGGCGGGATGAAAGGGGTCAAAGACAGTCACTATCAGTTTACAGATGACGCACCGATTGCGGGTGAATATAACCTGGATGTGTATGTCAATAACAAGTGGCGTGGGAAATATGACCTGACAGTGAAGGAGCAGCCAGGGGAAAGCTGCTTGTCACACTCCCAGCTGCAGCAGCTCGGTATTAAAGCCGAGAGGCTGGACAAAAAGGATCTGGCGCAATGCATCACGCTACGCGAGGCTGTGCAGGGGGGGAAATATCATTTTGATATCTCCACCCTGACCCTCGAGCTCACTGTCCCGCAGGCGTTTGTTAATGAGCTGGAGGCGGGCTATGCTTCCCCGGAAAGCTGGGACCGCGGGGTCAACGCCTTCTATACGTCCTATTATGCCAGTCAGTATTACAGCGATTATAAAAGCGCCGGGAATAACAAGAGTACCTTTGCCCGTTTTACCAGCGGTTTAAATCTCCTGGGATGGCAACTGCACTCTGACGCCAGCTATAACAATAATGATTCTGGCGCCGGTGAGTGGAAAAGTAACACCCTTTATCTGGAGCGAGGCTTCGGCGAGATAGAGAGTACGCTGCGCGCTGGCGATATGTACACATCAGGCGATATATTCGACACTGTGCGCTTTCGCGGGGTGCGCTTATATCGCGATATGCAGATGTTGCCCAACTCCAGACGCAACTTTACGCCGATCGTCCAGGGGATTGCGCAAAGCAATGCCCTGGTCACCATTGAGCAAAATGGCTTTGTCATTTATCAGAAAGAGGTGCCGCCCGGTCCCTTTGCCATCGCTGATTTACAGATGGCCGGCGGCGGGGCCGATCTTGACGTGAGCATCAGAGAAGCAGACGGGACGGTCACCAGCTATCTGGTTCCCTTTTCTTCCGTTCCCAATATGCTGCAGGCAGGCGTCTCGAAATACGATCTTGCTGCCGGACGCAGCCATATTGAGGGGGCCGATCGGCAGGCTGATTTTATCCAGGGGACCTATCAGTATGGTCTGAACAATCTGCTGACGCTGTATGGTGGTTCGATGCTGTCGAATCACTATTCGGCTTTTACCCTCGGGACGGGCTGGAATACCTGGCTCGGCGCTATTTCCGTCGATGCCACCCAGTCGCACAGCGAGCAGGATAACGGCACCTATGATGGACAAAGCTATCAGGTGGCTTACAGTAAATTCCTCACCCCAACCCAGACCCGTTTTGGCCTCGCGGCCTACCGCTATTCCAGCCGCGATTACCGCACCTTTAACGATCACGTGTGGGCGAAGAACAGAACCCACTATCACCGCGACGAAAATGATGTCTACGATATTGCCGATTATTATCAATATGATTTCGGCAGGAAAAATTCCCTGTCGGCCAGTTTGAGTCAGGCGCTTCCGGCGGGCTATGGCGCGATTTCCCTGAGCGCCCTGTGGCGCGACTACTGGGGAAAAAGCGGCAGCAATAAAGATTATCAGCTCGGCTACTCGAATATCTGGCAGCGGCTGACCTATACGCTATCGGCCAGCCAAACCTATGACGAATATCATCACCAGGATAAGCGATTTAATCTTTATTTCTCCATTCCGTTCAGTTGGGGGGACGACCTGACCGTGCCGCGTCGTCGGTTGAATCTGTCTAACTCCACTACCTTCGATAACAGTGGCTTTGCCTCCAATAACACCGGACTGAACGGCATTGCCGGCTCCCGCGATCAGTTCAGCTACGGGGTTAATCTCAGTCATCAGCAGCAAAATAATGAAACCGCTGCCGGGGCCAATCTCACCTGGAATGCCCCGCTGGCCACACTGAGCGGTAGTTACAGCCAGTCGTCAAACTACACCCAGGCCAGCGGAAGCCTGTCCGGGGGCATGGTGCTCTGGTCCGGGGGCGTCAGCCTGGCGAATCGGTTATCAGACACCTTCGCGATTTTGCAGGCGCCGGGGCTGGAGGGGGCTTATGTCAATGGTCAGAAATACCGCACCACTAACGGGAAAGGGATCGTGCTCTACGACAACCTCACGCCGTTCCGTGAAAACGCCCTGATGCTGGATGTGTCGGATTCCCACAGTACGACGGAACTGAAAGGCAACCGGAAAATGGTGGCTCCGTATCGGGGGGCTGTGGTGGTCAGCCACTTTGATACCGACCAGCGTAAGCCGTGGTTGATTCATGCCCGACAAGCCGCGGGTGAGCCGCTGCCGTTTGGTTATGAAATCGAGGATAACCGGGGGCAGAATGTCGGGGTCGTGGGCCAGGGCAGCTTATTATACATCCGCACGGATACTGTTCCGTCGACGCTGAAAGTGGCTGTTGATAAAGCAAATAATCAGTACTGCACGATCACCTTTAAACAAACCATTGATGAAGAGCAGACCTATGTCTGCCGGTAAAGGAATATTACGATGAGATGGCTACTGTTTCTGCTATTCACCTTCAGTACCTTTGGCGCCTGGGCGGGGAACTGCGACCTGAACACCAGTCATATCCAGAAAGGGATTGAGGGGTACGGTACCTATATTTTCAAACCCGTCACCCTCTCCGGTACTCTGGCGTTACGCGAAGGCACCTTTACCAATGATGACTGGCTGTTTGTTTGTCAGTCATTACAGAACGTCGTGATTACCCTGACAGGAGAAGCGCAGCACAGCACCGAGTATAATTTCCTGGTGGGCCACGAAAAATATAAAATTAAATTCGACCTGTCGCCGCATAATATTTCCGGCACCGATTTGACCGAAAAAATTCACTATAAATTGTCTGACATTTTTAATGATACCGCCTCGATTAGCTATGCCATCAGTAAGGGAGAGGTCGCAGGCAGGCCGGTGATCACCCCCGGTCAGCCCTTTACGGTAAGTTATAAACTCAATCTGAGGTACTGTCAGAATAAGGATAAAGAGTGCACCGATATCCCCATTACCTATATTTACCATATCATTTTGCAGATCAACGTGATGACCTGTGGTTTTGAGAATCCGACGACGGAAATCAACATGGGTGAATATAATTTCATCGATATTAAACAGGGAACTGTCGCGTACCGCCCGGAGGTGATCTATATCGACTGCCGCCAGGGAGAGTCCGGTGTACTGGAACTGACGCCGGGCAAGATTGAGTACTCGTTCAGGAGCGCATCGGGACTGAAAAACGGCCAGGTGTTAGCTAACGATGAGGAATTATCTGCCACCGGCGCCGGTGAGGTCGGGTTCCATATTCAGGATGCCAGCGGGGCGGATATCCAGTATGACAATGGCTACCTGTACGAAACGCCTCAGGAAGCCGTGCACGGCAAAAACCCAATTACCCTTAATATCAAGCCAATGAAGTATGGCGAGAATATACGTACCGGGGAGATGAAAAGCCGGGTCATCATCGTGGTCAACAATAACTAACCCCGCTTTGCCTGTCGACGCCAGCCCAGGCTAATGTTATCTCTATCTGTTAGGGGGCATACCGCTTCCCCTGGCCGACAGGGCAGGCAGACGGTTCGCCGCCCGGTGAGATAAACTCTTTACGCAATGGCATAATGATGAATACTCCGATTGCGCAGCGCGACTGGCACCTGCTGGCGGCCGGGAGCGGCGGGCTCCTTTTGCTGGTGGCCGGCACCATGTTGCATAGCCACTGGGGCGATTTTCTCCAGTGGTGCCTCGCCACCCAAATAACCTTACATCGCTATCTGGTGATGTATCTTTTACTGCTGAATAATCACCAGTACAGCGGCGGCGTCTGGCTGTTAGTGGGCGCCTTTCTCTACGGCGTGCTGCACGCCATCGGGCCGGGTCACGGCAAGTTTATCGTCACGACTTACCTGAGCACCAACCCGGAGAGCCTGATGGCGGCGCGGGTGGTGCCCTTTCTCGGCAGCCTGTTGCAGGGCGTCAGCGCCATCCTCTTTGTCTTTATTCTCGCGGTAGGACTGAATCTGGCCGCCGGCGATCTCAGCGCCAGCCGCTGGTACGTTGAGAAGATCAGCGCCCTGACCATCGGCGCCTTTGGAATTTACATTATCTTTCGCGCACTGCAGAACCTGGGGCCGGGCAAGAGAGTGATTCGCGCCATGACGCCGGTGCATCAGCATGATGCCTCGTGCGGCTGCGGGCACCACGGCGTGGGGCACAACCTGCACGGCGCCGACTGGAAAACACGCCTTGGCGTGGTGCTGGCCATCGGCGCCCGCCCCTGCAGCGGAGCAATCATGATCTTGCTGTTCGCCAACGCGCTGGGGATTGTCAGCTGGGGCATCGCCGCGGTGATGACCATGGCGCTGGGTACCGGACTTTCGATCCTCGGTCTGTCACTGACGGTGCACTATGCCCGCCACCGGGCGGTCAACAGGCTGACGGTGGGGAGTCGTCCGCGGCCCTGGCTGGTGCCGCTGGTGAAGATCCTCGGCGGGCTGGCGCTGATCCTCTTTGCCGCCGGGTTGTTTTTCACCGTGGTGCCGATCAGCGCCAACGGCGACTTTATCGCCGCCGGCTGTTAACGACTTTCCAGCAGGTGCATCAATACCCGTAGCGCCTGATCCAGTTGCAGGCGTTCGCTGTCACTGAGTCCTGCCAGCAGCTGCCGTTCATTATCGACATGCGTTTCCACCGCCTCATCGATCCGCTCACGCCCGACAGGGGTCAGGGCGACCAGCATACTGCGGGCATCCTCCGGGTTCGGCAGGCGGGTAATAAATCCGCGTTTCTCCAGCGCCTTCAGGCGATGAGTCATGGTGCCGGAGGTGATCATCAGCGTGGAGAAGAGCTGGGTCGGCGAAAGAGTGAAAGGGGGGCCGGCGCGGCGCAGCGTCGCCAGCATATCAAACTCCCAGCGCACCAGATCGTGGCGCGTAAAGGCCACTTCCACCTGCGGCTCCAGCAGCATGGCGCATCGTTTCAGGCGGCCTATCGGTCCCATTGGGCTGCAGTCCAGATCCGGTCGCTCCCGCTGCCACTGGGCGAGAATGCGATCCACGGCGTCGATCGCGGGTGATTTGTCCATCAGTGCTCACTTGTCTTGATATCAAGATACTTGTCGGTACATACTTCAGTCACCAATTTAGCTTGAAGCGAAGATAAAATCATGGCTTTTCTCTCACGTAGTCTGATGATCGACTTACTGCTCACCGCGCTGGCGCCCGCTATCTGGGGGACGACCTATATCGTCACCTCCCAGTTCCTTCCTCCCGATCGGCCATTTATCGCTGCGCTGCTGAGGGTGTTGCCGGCAGGCATCGCCCTGCTGATCTGGAGCCGTCGTTTCCCGCAGCGCGGCGAGTGGGCAAAGCTTATCGTTACCGGCATTTTAAATATCGGCGCTTTCCAGGCGCTGCTGTTTATCGCTGCCTATCGCTTACCCGGTGGACTGGCGGCGGTGATTGGCGCGATCCAGCCGCTGCTGGTGATGCTCCTCGCCTGGTGCGTTGATCGGCAGCGCTCGCCCTGGCTGGCGGTGTTCTCCGCCATCGCCGGTATACTCGGTATGGCCATGCTGCTGCTGTCGCCGCACACCGTCCTCGACCCGCTGGGGATCGGCGCGGCGTTTCTCGGCGCGATCAGTATGGCGCTGGGCACCTGGCTCTCCCGCCGCTGGGCGCTCTCCTTGCCGATTGTCGCGTTGACCGGCTGGCAGCTGGCGATTGGGGGAGTGGTGCTGGCCCCGGTGGCGCTGATCGTTGACCCCCCTCTGCATCAGGTGACAGCGCTGCAGGTCGCAGGCTATCTGTGGCTGTGCGTCGCGGGCGCCATGCTGGCCTATGGCCTGTGGTTCCGGGGGATTGGCCGCCTCTCGCCGGTGGCGGTGTCGGCGATGAGTCTGCTGAGCCCGGTGACCGCCGTGGTGCTGGGATGGATTTTCCTTGGACAAAAGATCCAGGGGATGGCGCTGGTGGGGTTGATCGTGGTGCTGGCGAGCGTGCTGTCTATCCAGCGCGCGCTGGCGCGCCAGGCGGCGGGAGCAAAAACGAAAAAAGCCCCATAACGGGGCTCGACATTGCTGCGTGCGGGGGGGGGCGGCGGGAGCCAGACCAGCCACCCGCAGGCGGCCTGTCCGGCAGCTCCCTCTGCAACCATTCGCTTATTTAGACAGCTCGGCGGTCATATGGACCTGGTTGCCGGTGTACGCTTCGGTGATGTGGTAGGAAGCGCCTTGTTCTTTCGCAATGGTCGCGATTTTCGCTTCTGCGCTGTCCAGGGTGTCGGCAGTCACGCTCACCGGATGCGCGAAGCTAGCAAAAGAAACCAGGGAGAGCATACCGGCAGCGGCGAGTAATTTTACGTTTTTCATGGTGTTTGTCCTTTTAACTTTTATGGTGGAAAGCGTGTTTGCTTTCGATGGACTTATAATAAGTCTGCTAACTATAACGTGCGTTGCAAAAAGTGCGATTTAGATCACATTTTTATGGCGGTTTGATGGCGGAAATATGATTGTTTATCGATTTTTTAATTTAAAAACAATGGATTAATGATTTGTTTCTGGAAGGGGATATCACATGGGCTGCCCTTGTTCAGGGAGAGGAATGCGCCTCATTCATGCTTTCATCATTCGTTGTATGAATGGTTTGGTGCTGTTTTCACCACCGCAAAGGCAGATTCAGACTTATCGCGATGGCCTTCCGAGGGCTTTTTCTGCATGCTGTTGCGGTCACTTTCTCTCGCACTGGCGTTAGGCTTGCTGCGCTGTAAACAACCACCCTCTCGTTTTCATCTATCAATGACTGTTTATTAATAGTTGATGGTTATCTGTTATATAACTTAATGAAACGTGAACAAATGTATATTTGTCGGCGAATAAATAGCATTCTTTGACGCCGATAGCACCAGCGAACTGATATTTTTAAGTTCGTTACCTGACGCCTTAAATATTGCGGCTCCCGGTCAGTCGAAGATTCTATTAGCAGTGGCATAAATCAGCATCGCCTGATGTTTCTGGTTCTATGCGAATTCACAGTGTGCTCATTGATTCGTAATTCACTCTGACAAGGAAATGGCAATGAAAAAGGTTCTTCTCTCTGCAGCAATGGCAACCGCGTTTTTTGGCATGACTGCTGCCCATGCAGCTGATACCAATGTTGGCGGCGGCCAGGTTAATTTCTTCGGTAAAGTTACCGATGTATCCTGTACTGTTTCTGTTAACGGCCAGGGCAGCGATGCGAACGTTTACCTGTCTCCGGTAACCCTGACTGAAGTTAAAGCGGCAGCAGCGGATACTTATCTGAAACCGAAATCTTTCACCATTGACGTCTCTAACTGCCAGGCTGCTGACGGCACCAAACAGGATGACGTAACCAAACTGGGCGTGAACTGGACCGGCGGTAACCTGCTGGCTGGCGCAACCAGCAAACAGCAGGGTTACCTGGCGAACACCGAAGCTTCCGGTGCCCAGAACATCCAGCTGGTGCTGTCTACTGACAACGCCACCGCGCTGACCAACAAAATCATCCCGGGTGACAGCACTCAGCCGAAAGCAAAAGGCGATGCTGCTGCTGTAGCCGATGGCGCGCGCTTCACCTACTACGTTGGTTATGCGACCAGCGCACCGACCACAGTAACTACCGGTGTGGTCAACAGCTACGCGACTTACGAAATTACCTATCAGTAATTCCGCCAGAAAATAAAACTGCCCCGCTCCGGGGCAGTTAATAACAATAATAAAGCGGCGATGTCCGCCGCTTGTATTTTTATTCTGAGGTCAGCATGAAGCGTATTGCCCTTTTTTTCTGTTTCATTTTTAGTTTTGCGGCCCATGCCAACAACATTATTGTTAACGGTACCCGCTTTATTTATCCAGGAAATGAAAAAGAAATAACGGTACAGCTTTCAAATAACGCCGACCGTCCGGCACTGGCGCAGGCCTGGCTGGATAATGGCGATGCCGATGCCACACCGGATACCATTACCACCCCGTTTATTATCACCCCGCCGATCTCGCGCGTTGACGCCAAAAGTGGCCAGACGCTGCGTATTAAGCTCGGCAGCAGCGCCGGTCTGGCGAAAGATAAAGAGACACTGTGGTGGCTGAATCTGCTGGAAATTCCACCGGTAGTGGCCAATCAGAAAAATGAAGGCCAGAACGTGCTGCAGCTGGCGATCCGTTCCCGCTTTAAATTTATTTACCGCCCTGCCGGACTGGGCAACCGCGATGCGGCGGCCGAGAAGCTGACGCTGACTGCCAACGGCAGCAGTCTCGCCATCAATAACCCGACGCCGTTCTACATTACCGTCAGCCGTATTTCCCGCGACGGCGGTAAAGCCCTGAACAGCAAAACCGTGATGCTGGCGCCGCAGTCCAGCCAGACGGTAGCACTCTCCTCCGCCGTCAACCGCGGCGAAACCCTGACCGTTAACAACATTAATGACTATGGCGCCGATGTCGCAGTGAAAGTGGCCGTTAAATAAGGGAAAAGCTAATGAAGCAGAGGTCATTCTGCCCGGGAAGATTAAGCACCGCGATAGCCATCGCGCTGTGCTGCTTTCCGCCATTTTCCAGCGGACAGGAAAACCCGGGAACGGTATATCAATTTAACGACGGCTTTATTGTCGGTAGCCGCGAGAAGGTCGATCTGTCTCGCTTTTCGACCAGCGCGATTACTGAAGGCACTTACTCCCTTGACGTCTACACCAACGACGAGTGGAAAGGGCGCTACGACCTGCGCATCGCGCGCGACAAAGACGGTAACCTTGGCGTTTGCTACACCAAAGCGATGCTGACGCAGTACGGCATCGCGGCGGAAAAGCTTAACCCAAAGCTCAGCGAACAGGAGGGGTACTGTGGTAGCCTCAAATCCTGGCGTAACGAAGAAAACGTCAAAGACAACCTGGTCCAGTCCTCCCTGCGGTTGAACATTTCGGTGCCGCAGATCTATGAAGATCAACGTCTGAAAAACTATGTCAGCCCGGAGTTCTGGGACAAAGGCATTACTGCGCTCAATCTGGGCTGGATGGCCAACGCCTGGAACAGCCACATCTCTTCGGTCGGCGGCTCGGATAACAGCAGCGCCTATCTTGGCGTCAACGCCGGCCTGTCGTGGGACGGCTGGCTGCTGAAGCACATCGGCAACCTGAACTGGCAACAGCAGCAGGGTAAAGCGCACTGGAACAGCAACCAGACCTATCTCCAGCGCCCCATTCCGCAGCTCAACTCCATCGTCAGCGGCGGGCAGATTTTTACCAATGGTGAATTTTTCGACACCATCGGTCTGCGTGGGGTCAACCTTTCCACCGATGACAATATGTTCCCGGATGGCATGCGCTCGTATGCCCCGGAAATTCGCGGCGTGGCGCAGAGCAACGCCCTCGTCACCGTGCGCCAGGGCAGCAACATTATCTATCAGACCACCGTTCCGCCCGGGCCGTTTACCCTGCAGGATGTCTATCCTTCCGGCTATGGCAGCGACCTTGAGGTCTCGGTGAAAGAGGCGGATGGTTCGGTGGAAGTGTTTAGCGTGCCTTACGCTTCCGTCGCCCAGCTGTTGCGCCCGGGAATGACCCGCTACGCGCTCTCCGCCGGTAAAGTGGACGACAGTTCTCTGCGTAACAAGCCGATGCTCTATCAGGCCACCTGGCAGCACGGTATCAACAACCTGCTGACCGGCTATACCGGGGTCACGGGTTTCGACGACTATCAGGCCTTCCTGGTGGGGACCGGGATGAACACCGGCATCGGCGCGCTCTCCTTTGACGTGACCCATTCGCGGCTGAAGAGTGATACCCATGATGATTCGGGGCAGAGCTATCGCGCCACCTTTAACCGCATGTTTACCGATACCCAGACCAGCATCGTGCTGGCGGCGTATCGCTACTCGACGAAAGGTTATTACAACCTCAACGACGCGCTGTATGCCGTCGATCAGGAAAAAAACAGCCGCAGCAACTACACCCTGTGGCGGCAGAAAAACGGCATGACCTTCACCGTGAACCAGAACCTGCCGGACGGCTGGGGCGGGTTTTATCTGAGTGGCCGTATCTCCGATTACTGGAACCGTTCCGGGACCGAGAAGCAGTATCAGGTCAGCTACAACAACTCATTTGGTCGTCTCTCCTGGTCGGCGAGCGCGCAGCGCGTTTACACGCCAGACAGCTCCGGTCATCGCCGCGACGATCGTATTTCACTTAACTTCAGCTACCCGCTGTGGTTTGGCGATAACCGCACCGCCAACCTGACGTCGAACACCTCGTTCAACAACTCGCGCTTTGCCAGCTCGCAGATTGGTATCAACGGTTCGCTGGACAGTGAAAACAACCTTAACTACGGCGTGTCGACCACCACGGCCACCGGAGGCCAGCACGACGTGGCGCTCAACGGCAGCTACCGTACGCCATGGACCACGCTCAACGGCAGCTACAGCCAGGGCGAAGGCTATCGTCAGAGCGGCCTGGGCGCCAGCGGGACGATGATCGCCCATAGCGGCGGCGTGGTGCTCTCGCCGGAAAGCGGCTCGACGATGGCGCTGATTGAAGCCAAAGATGCTGCCGGCGCCATGCTCCCGGGGTCGCCGGGCACCCGTGTGGACAGCAATGGTTACGCCATCCTGCCGTATCTGCGCCCGTACCGGATTAACGCCGTCGAGATCGACCCGAAAGGTAGCCTTGACGATGTCGCCTTCGATCGCACCGTGGCGCAGGTTGTGCCGTGGGAAGGCAGCGTGGTTAAGGTGGCGTTCGGCACCACGGTGCAGAACAACCTCACGCTGCAGGTGCGCCAGGCGAACCATGAGCCGCTGCCGTTTGCGGCGAGTATTTTCTCTCCTGATGGTAAGGAGATCGGCGTTGTCGGCCAGGGCAGCATGATGTTTATCAGCGATGCGAATGCCAAACGCGCGATTGTGAAGTGGAGCGGCGGGCAGTGTTCGGTGGATCTGGGACCGCAAACAACAAAGGATAGCGTATGTCGCTGAGGAAATTACTAACGCTTTTTATCGTCTTAATGGCGCTGGGAACCACCTCCTCCTGGGCCGTCTGTACGCGCCTTTCTTCGCCAACGGTGATGCTGGACATGGTGGTGGGCAGGGTGGTGGTGCCTCCGGATCTGCCGGTGGGGTCGGTGATCCTCACCCGCGACTGGACGATGAGCGCCCCCGGCGGCGCGAGCTATCGCTGTACCTCCGGCACCAACCGCTTCGCGGCGAAGATTGTTGCGCCAGGGGCCATGGACCTCGGGAATAAAATCTATTCCACCAACGTGCCGGGTATCGGCATGCGTTTCAGCCGCGGCGGCGCGACGGTCAATATCGTCTATCCCGACGTCTTTTCGTCTCGGGTATCGGGTACCACCAACTATTCGCTGGAGGGATCGCGCTTTACCCTGGAGATAATCAAAACTGCGGCAACCACCGGCAGCGGCACCCTGGCGACGGGAAAATACACCTCCTATGACTGGGAGAGCGGCGGCAACCCGATCCTCGAAACCTATCTGAGCGCCAACGCCATCACCGTGGTCTCGCCCTCCTGTACGGTGATGAGCGGGAAGAATATGAATGTCGATGTGGGCTCCATCCGGCGCAGTGACCTGAAAGGGGTGGGCACTACCGCGGGCGGGAAAGATTTTAATATCGATCTGCAGTGCAGCGGCGGCCTGAGCGAAACCGGGTATGCCAACATCAGCACCTCGTTTTCCGGAACGTTGGCTACCAGCACGACGGCGACTATGGGCGCGTTGCTCAATGAAAAGGCCGGTAGCGGTATGGCAAAAGGCGTCGGTATTCAGGTACTGAAGGATGGATCGCCGCTGCAGTTTAATAAGAAATACACCGTTGGCCGCTTGAATAATCAGGAGATCCGCTACATCACCATCCCGCTGCACGCGCGCTTTTATCAGTATGGCCCGACGACCAGCACCGGCGAGGTGGAGTCGCATATGATCTTTAACCTGACGTACGATTAATACGGGAGGGGGAATGAAGGGATTGCCGAAACACACTATCGCGTGGCTGCTATTCTGCGGCAGCCTCGCCGCCCCCTCGGCGTGGGGTTTCGAGACCAATTATGACCGCGGACGGGTCGAATTTGCCGGGCGGGTGACGGATATTTCCTGCAGCGTCGCGCTGAATGGCGGTCAGCATGCCGGCAATGGCAACGTCTGGCTGGCGCCGGTCAGCCTGGCGGAAGTGCACGATCGCGGGGCCGGGGCGTTTATGAAGCCGCAGCCATTTACCCTGGCGCTGTCAAACTGTCAGTTGCGCCATGACGGTGGGGCCGCCTCGCAGGACGAAGTGCGACGGGTCAGCGTTCGCTGGATTGACGGTTTTTTACTGACGGCGGTCGGGAATGAGAATGCGGGCTATCTGGCCAATACCTTGCCAGATGGGGCGCAGAATATTTATCTGGCGCTGTCGACCAATGATAATAATACGCTGGATAAAAGTAATAAAATTGTCCCGGCGGACCCGCAGCAAAATCAGGTGCATTTGCAGGAAAACGCGGTCAGCGGTGGGCTGTTCACCTATTACGTGGGCTACGTTTCGCCAACGCCAAAAAGCGCCACCAGTGGGCCGATTACCAGTTGGGCAACGTGGGAATTAGTTTATAATTAAGCAATGCAAAAAAGCCGGAGAATCCCCGGCTTTTTTTATCGGGTAATATCGTCAGCAACCAGTTGTTCAATACTGACTTCCTGCCAGTAATGGCCCTGAATGGCAAACCACTCCATTCCCTGCAACCATTTTTTATGGTCTTCGCTTTCCACCCCCTCAATAATCACGTTGTGATGATTGCGGGATAAAAAGGTCACCAGGGCATCCATTAACTGGCGACCGGACTCTTTGCGCATCAGATGCCAGAAAAAATCTTTATCAATTTTGACATAGTCAAAATGATAACCTCTGATGGCGTTAATCCCTGCATAGCCTGAGCCGAAGTCATCGAGCCACAGCGAGGTATCTTGCGGGTTTTGCCAGGCGGCCAGGGAATTATTGAGAAGGTTCTCGGCGTTTTCGGTCACTTCGAAATGGACGCAGGCGAGTGCGGCAATTTTATCTTTTATTTCCTTATGACGCAGCAGATTCAGGATATGGTCATCGACGTTAATGGTGGCGGAAATGTTGTTGCGTAAAAACCAATCTTTATGTTTTTCAATCAATGCCAGTTGCTCGAGAAAAATACGCTCACGAACCGCCGCGGTAGCATGACGAAAAAAATACTCAGGAGAGACGGTAAGATTATCGAAGCGGCTCAGGCATTCAACCGCGACTAAGGTACCTTGTGGGGAAAACATTTTCTGAAAGACGTAGCGTACAGCGATATCATTACGAGATAAAATGTTGTCTTCGGTTATTTTAGTGTTCATTATCCCTCATCACGAGGTTAGTCAGACAATAGGCAGAGGATACACTAATTATAGGCTACCTGATGGTTAATGGGAATGGCAGGAAATGTAAATCAACAGCGAATAAGTACGCTTTATCCGCTATTGATTTACTGGAGCATAATTTAACATTGATGGAGTGCGGCAATACGCTGGTTCATGGCGCGGGAATTATCAATGCCCAGCTTTTGCATGATATGGATACGATGGCTGTGAACCGTTTTATGGGCAATGCCGAGCAGGGCGGCAATACGCTTGTTATTATTGTTGGCAATCAGCAGTTCGAGGATCTGGCACTCCCGTGGCGACAGCTGTTTGCGCAACCTTCGCGGTGGCAGTTCGCTGGCGCCCTCTGCGCGCTTGACGATAGAGGAAAAAAGAGATAATGGAGATTTTTCGCTAATAATCATGGCATTATCAATAGTTATCAACTCTCTGCACAGGGCGACAATGTCGCTTTTCACCACCAGTACCGGCTGTTGGCAGCGCTGCAGAGAAAGGCGAAGCGCGTTCAGCAGGTCGACGATTCTGATGGCAGAAATATCCTTATTAATTAAATTGAAAATAACCGTCTGAGCCAGAGGTAGATGTTTCTCATGGATAACGTCGCCATAACCAAGACGGGTGATATTTTCATGGCTATCAATAAGGTAGTGATAGATTGAGTGACCAATGAGATTATCATTGGTGTACAGCAATATACTGTCCAAGGGTATCAGATTCTCTTTTTGCGCTTGGCTTCTAAGATCAGGTCCAGCAGTATCTTCTCTATTCTGCGCTGGTCATCGAGATGGCGGAACTTAAACTGGCAGGATATCTGATAGTAGCTTTCACTCTCTTCATTGGCGTCATCAAGGGTGATAACAATGACATTCTTTACCACCAGGTCAATGGTGATCTCACCATATTCCGCGAGCATCAGTACAGCATTTTTCAGTAAGGCGTTATGGCTGAGAAATTTCAGGTTCGGCGTCCTGGTCATCAATGCGCAACCGCCATCTGAAATGTCTTTGATGTCGAAAAGATAGTTTTCGCCATTTTTATGGCGACCGCGGCAATAAAAATCATGTTCGTGGCGTAAACGAAAACGGGGATCGCGGCGGCGCTGTACGACCTGCAGACATTCAGGCAAAGAAAAGGCGTAGCGGATACCTTTATCCACACCGCTATTGTCATGTTTTGTCAGGGGTGCATTAAACTCTATTTTCCCTGAATCACTATGCAGGAGAAAGCGAATTTTATGCCCCGGCGGGATTTTGCGGTGAGTCTGAATATGGAACTCGGCAAAATCCACACGTGTCAGTTGGGTTACGATACTCGTGTTGTTAAAAAATATTTCAATTTCAGTACGTTTGCGCAACTCCTCTCTGAAAATAGCAATAATTTCATACTTACTGGTCTTTATCGTTCCCTCTGTCATGTGCTTCCCTTGTAAATAGTTGTCGTGAGGCGTTTGATTTTTCTTATAGCAATAGCAACATTCTGATTGGGTTAATCAGATGTTTTTATGAGCGTTTGATGTTATTGGCTATCTTTGCAGCCAGATTGATATGTATAAACTTGGAATTTGATATTGTGTTTCCTGTAATCAAGAGTTTCAAATTTTGGTCATGACAAAAACGACAACGGCCTCCATGCTGGAGACCGGTCGAAGGATAAAAACAGTAGTTTGATTAACGGGGATAATGAGAAAACGATCGTCGATCACACCCCATTTGTAAGATCTATAGTGCCAGCAGTGTTGAGGTTTTTCCAGGCAAATATTAAGGATAGCTGTCGTTCCCCCCATTTCTCCCCACGGGTCAGGGGCGTGCGCGGGTGGCGATATTATCGAGGATGCGCAGGGCGTCGCCCGGCAGGGCCAGCTGCGCGGCGGCAATATTTTCCGCCAGATGCGTGCGGGAAGACGTGCCGGGGATCAGCAGAATATTCGGCGAACGCTGAAGCAGCCAGGCCAGGGCGACCTGCATCGGCGTCGCCTCAAGCGAGGCCGCGACCTCGTTCAGCTCCTGCGCCTGGAGTGGCGTAAAACCACCCAACGGGAAGAAGGGCACCCACGCGATGTGCTGCGCGGCGAGCGCATCGACCAGCGCGTCGTCGGCGCGATGGGCAATGTTATAGAGGTTTTGCACGCAGACGATGGGCGTCATTTTCTGCGCATCCGCGACCTGTTTTGCCGTCACGTTGCTGAGGCCGATATGGCGGATCAATCCCCGCGCTTTGAGCTCCAGCAGGGTAGTGAGCGGCGCCTCCAGCGAGCCTTCCACCGGGCCGTGAGGGCTGAGCATACTGCGCAGGTTCACCACCTCCAGCACGTCGAGCCCCAGGTTACGCAAATTATCCTCGACGGCCTGGGTCAGTTCGGCAGGCGACATGGCCGGCAGCCAGTTGCCCTTCTCGTCGCGGCGGGCGCTAACCTTGGTGACAATACACAGGTCGTCAGGATAGGGATGGAGCGCTTTGCGGATCAATTGATTGGTCACATGCGGACCGTAAAAATCAGAGGTATCGATATGGTTTACCCCGGCCTCGACGGCAGCCTGCAGGACGCGCACCGCCTCCTCGGGATCTTTCGGCGGGCCGAAGACGCCGGGGCCGGCCAGCTGCATCGCGCCATAACCCAACCGATAAACCTGGCGATCGCCGAGCGTGCCGCGACCGGATAAGGTGACACTGGACATACGAACTCTCCTTACGGTGGCTAAGCCGTAAGTGTAATCCGCTCAGGGGAAAGGGAAGGGCGAGAATGTTGTCAGAATGTGCGGCAGCGGCTCAGGTAAGCCGCTGCCGCCAGAGGCGATTAGCCAAAGAACATCACTGAAACGCAGAGCAGGCCGACCACCAGCGTAATGGCGTTACCCACCGAGCGGTACGGTTTAAGCGCCGGAATAAGCCAGGTGGACAGCGTGGGCATGATAAACAGGATCATGGCGATAAGCGGCCCGCTGATGGCGTAGATCATCGAAATGGCATTCGGGTTGATAAAGCACACCGCAAAGGTGAAGGCGGAGACCAGCAGGATCGACATCGCCCGGTTGAAGGCGCGGCTCTTACGCACCCCGACCAGCCCCAGCGAACTCTTGACGATTTCACTGGCGCCTTCAATCACCCCGAAGTAGGTGCCAAGGAAGGATTTCGACATGGCGACCACGGCAACGATGATGCCGGTTACCGCCAGCCAGCCGGGCGCGCCCGGCACCATCGACAGGGCGGAAAGGATGGTCACCCCCTGATCGCGGGCGCTTTCAATATAGGTCGCCGGGATCGCCAGCAGACAGCTGAAGACGAAAAACAGCACGCTGGCGCAGATGATGGTGTAGGCCACCTTCATGATTTTTTTGCATTTACCCATGGCCAGGTCGCCATGTTTCTCCTGCTGGTCGATAGCAAAAGTAGAAATGATCGGCGTATGGCTAAAAGCGAAAACCATCACGGGAATGGAGATCCAGATCTGATGGAGCGTGTGCGTGCTGAACTGCATCTGGCTGGTGAGGTGCTCAGGATGCCAGTCGCGGATTAAATAGAGGGAGAGAAACAGGAAGCAGGCGATAAGCGGGAAGACCAGAAAGCCCATCACCTTGATGGTGACCTGCCGACCCATGAGGAAGATCAGGTTGAGGACCAGCACAACGCCCAGGCTCAGCAGCGCGCGCAGCGTGGGGGTCACCGGCGTACGATGCGCCACCTGCTCGGCCAGCGAGTTGGTGATGGCCACGGCATAGATGAGCACCACGACGAAGAAGGCGAGGAAATAGAGGCCGGTGATCAGGTTGCCGATTTTCTTACCATAGTAGTGATTGACTGCGCCGGTGATCCCGGTTCCCGGCGCGATATTGGCCGAGAGAATAAACTGGCTTAGCGCTTTGTGAGGCCAGTAGGTGAGCGGCCAGGCGACCAGCGCGGTGATGAACAGGACAATGGCGCCAGCCGAACCCAGCTGGATCGGTAGAAATAGCGTCCCAGCGCCTACTGCAGTGCCATATAAGGCAAAACTCCATAGAGTTTCTTCTTTAGACCAAATTTTAGACATTATGCGACTTTATCAACCGGTAAACCAAAAAAAAGGAGTGCAATTTACCATATTTATGGTTCGTCTGTTGCGATAGTTTTTGGTGATAAAGTCGCGGCGGATCGTGGAGGATCCGCCCGGGGCACTACCCGCGCGCCGGCTGGCGTGGGCGGCGGCGGCGGATAACGCGCTCGCGCAGGGTGTCCCATGCCCAGTTAAACGCCATGGTGTAGGGCAGGAAGAAGAGCATGAAGCCGATCTCCAGCATAAACGCCTGCAAGAGCGATACGCCCAGCACGATCGCCACCATGGTGACGCCAATGATGATGAATCCGGTCTCAAAGCCCAGCGCGTGCAGCGCACGCACTTTCAGCTGGCGGGGAAAGCGGGAGACCGGCCACAGGCGATCGAACATCGCGTTATAGATGATGTTCCATACCATCGCCAGGGTGGCGAGCAGAATACTCAGCCCGCCCATCTCCACGACCGAGCGCTGCATCAGCCAGGCGGCGGTAGGGGCGAGGATCAGCGTCGCCAGTCCTTCGAAGGTGATGGCGTGGATAACGCGTTCCGTAAGCGTCTTGCGCTGATGAGGGATCTGTTGCATGGCGAGCGACCTCCAGTTTTAGCCTGAACAGGAAATTACCCGGCATTTTATGGAAAAACATGATAAACAAAAGATAGAAACCATCGATAAAGTAGATAGATTATGCGTTATTCCCCGGAAGCGTTAACCGCCTTTGTGGAGGCGGTTGACTGCGGATCGTTTTCCGCTGCCGCCCGTCGCCTGCGTAAAAGCCAGTCGACGATCAGTACCGCTATCGCCAACCTGGAGGCCGATCTCGGCGTGACCCTCTTTGACAGGGCAACGCGGCAGCCGACGCTGACGCCGCAGGGGGAGCAGGTGCTGAGCTATGTCAAAGCGATCCTCGCCGCCAGCGAGCGGTTGGATGAGCTGGCGGTGTCGCTCGCCGGTGAGACGGAACCGCGGCTGACCTTCGTGCTCTCGGACACCCTGCACCCGGACGTGCTGGAAGATCTGCTGGTGCAGTTTGACCGCCGCTTTCCCCATACCGAGTTTGAGTGTTTGATTGGCGAAGACGAGGATGTGATCGATCTCCTGCAAAAAGCCCGCGCCCAGGTGGGGCTGATTGAGGCCAGAGATCGCTACCCGACCGACATCGGCAGCACCCGCCTGCCGCTGCAGACGGCGATGGGCATTTACGTGGCGCCTGACCATCCGCTGGCGGCGCAGGGCAAGGTCGTCTGGGATGAGCTGCGCAGCTGGCGTGAGCTGCGGTTGAGCACCTTTCTGGCCAGCGCCACCGAACCTGCCGCAGGTCAGGTCTGGTCGGCGCCAAACTATCTGCTGCTGCTCAGCATGGCAGTGCAGGGATTCGGCTGGTGCATTCTGCCCTGTGCGCTGGTGGCGGAGTTTGCGCCGCAGGGCGGGCTGGTGGCGCTTGATATTCCCGGCTGGCCGCGGGCGATTTCGGTCGATCTGCTGTGGAATAAGAAAGCGCCGCCGGGGGCGGCCGGCAGCTGGCTGCGTGAGCATCTGCAGCGGCGTGAACGTTAATAAAAAGCGGTTTCTTTGTGATTGGCTTCACTTTTTTTAAACAATTACAAAGTTTTTTGATAACAATTATCTAGTATATCGCTGTTTCTTTGCGCAAAAGCATGGGCAGGGGTAGAGGATGAAGGATGTCGTGATCGTCGGGGCGCTGCGAACGCCGATTGGCTGCTTTCAGGGTGCCTTATCGCGCCATTCAGCCGTCGAGCTGGGGAGTGTGGTATTGAAAGCGCTGGTTGAGCAGACAGGGATCGATCCGCAGAGTGTGGATGAGGTGATCCTCGGCCAGGTGCTGACCGCCGGTACCGGGCAAAACCCCGCGCGGCAGTCCGCAATTCGCGGCGGGCTGCCTAACACTGTATCGGCCATTACCATAAACGACGTCTGCGGCTCCGGCCTGAAGGCTTTGCACCTCGCCACCCAGGCGATTCAGTGTGGGGAAGCGGATGTGGTGATCGCCGGCGGCCAGGAGAATATGAGCCGCGCTCCGCATGTACTCACCGACAGCCGCACCGGCGCCCAGTTGGGCAACAGCCAGCTGATTGACAGCCTGGTGCATGACGGACTGTGGGATGCCTTCAACGATTATCATATGGGCGTTACGGCGGAAAACCTCGCCCGGGAATACGGCATCAGCCGCGAGTTGCAGGACGCCTGGGCGCTCAGCTCACAGCATAAGGCGCGCAAGGCGATTGATTCCGGCCGCTTTCGCGACGAGATTGTCCCGGTTATTACCGAGCATAACGGCGCGGCGCGCACCGTGGATACCGATGAACAACCGCGGGTGGATGCCAGCGCGGAAGGGTTGGCCAGCCTGCAGCCCACCTTCGACCGCCTCGGGTCGGTGACCGCCGGCAACGCCTCCAGCATCAACGACGGCGCGGCGGCGGTGATGATGATGAGTGAAGCCAAAGCCCTTGAACTGGGGCTGCCGATCCTCGCGCGGATCCGCGCCTTCGCCAGCGTCGGGGTCGATCCGGCGCTGATGGGCATTGCCCCGGTGCACGCCACCCGTCGCTGTCTGGAGCGGGCCGGCTGGCGGCTGGACGACGTCGATCTGATCGAAGCCAATGAGGCCTTTGCCGCTCAGGCGATCTCGGTTGGCCGGGTACTGGAGTGGGATGAACGGCGGGTCAACGTCAACGGCGGCGCGATCGCCCTCGGTCACCCCATCGGCGCCTCCGGCTGCCGGATCCTGGTATCGCTGGTGCATGAAATGATCAAGCGTGATGCCCGTAAAGGGCTGGCGACGCTGTGCATCGGCGGCGGTCAGGGCGTGGCGCTGGCGGTAGAGCGCGCCTGACGCTCTGTCTCGATCTACATGGCCTCCTGCGGGAGGCCTTTTTTATGCGCCGCACTTTGCCGAACCCTGCTTTTTCTCGCGTATTTCACTTCCCCCCTGGCGAATTTATTGAGCTCCGTCACGTCTTGTTGTGCCACATTTTTTGAAACAAATAACTACGATCCTGGTCACTAAAACTAAGGTGCTTAAAAAATAAAATAACGTTTCATAAAAACGAAATGACATTTTATTTATTATAAGGGGTACCCTATGTTAAAACGATCTCTGGTTCTGGCCGCCCTCTGTGGTATGTCTTTTGCGGCGACTGCGGTAACGATAGATTTACGTCATGAATTCATTGATGGCGGTAAGAGCGATAAAAGTAATGCCGACCGCGTCTCCGTTTCCCACCGTTTTGCCAACGGGCTAGGCTTTACCGTCGAGGCCAAATGGCGTTCGGGTGGCGACAACGGTTCGCAGCCCTATTCAGACGTGGTGGGTAATGGACATGAAGACACCATTAGCTGGCGCTGGAAAGCAACGTCGAACTTTTTCCTCACCCCGGGGTTTACCATTGAGAGCAACGACAGCCGCTCCATCTACAAGCCGCACCTCCACGTGCAATACAGCTTCGACAACGGCTTCTATGTCGCCGCTCGCTATCGTTATGAATACACCCGTTATCCGAACAACGCCGGTAAAGATGATGACAAAGTTAACCGCGGCGACGCGTGGGCCGGGTTTGCGCTTGGTGACTGGCGTACAGAGCTGAACTATGTCTATGCCCGCAGTTCCGAAGGGGTCAGCCGCAACGACAACAAACCCTACTCGCAGGAATATAACGTGAAGGTGGCTTATAAGCTGGATAACAACTGGTCACCGTATGGTGAAATTGGCAACGTCGGGGTGAACGACCGCAGCGATCGTCAGACCCGCTTCCGCGTTGGGGTGGCCTACTCGTTCTGACAGACCATTCAGCCCTCATCGTTTGTTTTCCCCGGCGCCGTCAGCCGGGGTTTTTTATGGGGGAAAGAGAAGGGACAAAAAAAGCCCTCCACGAAGGAGGGCAAGGCCAGTGACAGAAAGACGTGTGGCGTGGATCAGGCGCTTAGCATTGGCGGATGCTCGGGTAATTTCGCGATATAGATGGCCGGTTTACCGTCTTTATCGGAGCTGAACAGAATGGCGCTGTCGTCCGGGGTAAACGAGGGGTGTGGGTGAGTCACCTGACGGCTGTTGGCCACCGTCGCCCACGAGGTATCATGACGTGCGACGCGGAAGTAGCGTTTTTGCGCCACGTTAAAGACATACAGATAAGGATCGTTATCAATGGAGTAGCCGCCGGTATCTTTGACATCCACCGGGGTCCCTGAGCCATCGCCCACCAGCAGCGTGCCGTCGAAATTGCTCATCAGATGCGAGCAGGCCGGCATCGTCATCAGGGCCTCGTTGACGCCGCTTTCGGGATCAAAGCGATAGATCGTCCGCCCCTGCTGACCTTTCAGATAGGAGACGTAGATCAGCGCCGAACCGTCCGGTACCCAGAATTCATGGGTGCAGCTTTCGCCCGGGGCATGCGTTTTCACTTTGCGGACGTGGCTGCCATCTTCATTGACCAGCCACATGCGGGCGTCCACCAGATCGTGCGGCCCTTCATGGCAGAAGGCGACGGTGTGGTCGTCGAAGGGACGATAGATTGGGTGTCCCAGCCAGATTTTTTCCTCATGGATCACCTGGCTCTCACCGCTGTGCAGATCGACGCGCAGCAGGCGGCAGTGTGGTCCTTTGTGAAAGAAGTCATGAAAAATCTGCCAGTCGTTGAGCGGCGTCCAGTCGCTTTTCGCAATCTCAATGCCCACCAGTTTGCTGCAATCGCTGTTTGCCACCCAGGTGCCGTAGCCGACCCAGTCATCGCTGACGCGATAAACTTCGCGCTCAACGAGGGTGGTCAGATTCACCTCCAGCAGGGTGCGGTCATTTTTCACGTAATAAAGCGACTTATCGTCCGGGGAGAGGAAGCCGCCGAAGGTGTTATCCCCGGCGCCTTCCGTCAGCTGGATGGCCTCGGCGCTGGCGATATTCAGCAGATAGTAGTTCCAGTGGCCGTCAAACTCGCCGGCGAACAGTAAATGGCTGCCATCGTTAAAAAAACACTTCTGATAGAAGTAGTTGCGATGACAGGTGACCTCCGGAGGGGTTAAGCGGGTAACTTCCGCTCCGGTATCCGGATCGTGGCTGACCTGATAATTCAGTTTGACCCGCATGCCTTTAGCCATGTAGTGCTCCTTTCTTTCCTGCGATGCCGCTGGACCAGAGGCGTGTCGCTGAGTGATGTGTTTTAAAAGATGAGTGTTAATTTATCAAAACATCGTTTCATTATTTGTGATGCTTCACGCAGTTCAGCGTAATTCCCGCATTTTCAGCGGCCTGTTGGCCTGTCTTCTGCCGTCTCTCCAGACAACCGATTGAATCATCAACCTTTTAAAATCGCTTCCGACCCGGCGCGTGCCGCCAGGTGCCTTCGCTTTTTCTTTTTTTGTAATCGCCATCATAAAAAATGAAACATCGTTTTAAATATTATTGAAAATGACAGGGGGCAGGGCTAAGATGGCACCCATCAGCAAAAACGGAACTCTGTTTTATTTTCATTATGGTGGGCTATGCCCGAGAGTTCACCCCACGCTCAGCTCCGCCATCGGCGTGGGCAGGGCCGAGAGAACCTTGCCTGCACGCAGCAGGCTCTGAACGATTAAGGAACACATTATGATTCTTGATGCATTCTCCCTGCAGGGAAAAGTAGCCGTCGTGAGCGGATGCGATACCGGTTTAGGTCAGGGAATGGCCCTCGGGCTGGCGGAAGCAGGATGCGATATTGTTGGTATCAATATCGTCGAGCCAGTGGAAACCATCGAGCGGGTGACGGCGCTGGGACGCCGCTTTCTCAGCCTGACCGCCGACCTGCGCCAGATCGACGGTATCCCCCAGCTGCTGGAGCGTGCGGTGGCGGAGTTCGGCCATATTGATATTCTGGTCAATAACGCCGGGCTGATCCGCCGCGAGGACGCGCTGGCGTTCAGCGAAAAGGACTGGGACGACGTCATGAACCTGAACATCAAGAGCGTATTTTTCATGTCCCAGGCGGCGGCGAAGCACTTTATCGCCCAGGGCAGCGGCGGGAAGATCATTAACATCGCCTCCATGCTGTCTTTCCAGGGCGGGATCCGCGTGCCATCGTATACGGCGTCCAAAAGCGCGGTGATGGGCGTGACCCGCCTGCTGGCGAACGAATGGGCCAAACACAATATCAACGTCAACGCCATCGCTCCGGGGTATATGGCGACCAATAACACCCAGCAGCTGCGCGCTGACGAACAGCGTAGCAGCGAAATTCTCGACCGCATTCCCGCCGGGCGCTGGGGCCTGCCGGCCGATCTGATGGGGCCGGTGGTATTCCTTGCCTCCCCAGCTTCCGATTACATCAATGGCTACACGGTGGCGGTGGACGGCGGCTGGCTGGCGCGCTAACCCCCTCCGCGACGGCCGGGGCGGTGAGTATCGCACCGGCCGAGTGAGCAATTATTGTCCATATCAATAAGTGATAATCGTCCATATTCTATATCGCCTGATTAATGTTACTACCCTGTATGGACAGGGTTATTCACTATGACAAACGCATTTTTTGTTCCTTAGAAAGTTTAATGTCCATCACAAAACCTCTCCTGCCAGCAAAATAGTCCATATCTTTGGCTTATCCAGCCTGACAAACTCCTCCGCCAGTCACGTACTTTCGTCCTATGTCTTTCTCTGTGTGGCAGGAATAAAAATGACTTCAATCAGTAACGACTCTGCATTAACGCCGCGGACACAACGTGACACCCGGCGGATGAACTGGTTTGTTTCTATCGCTGCGGCGGTAGCGGGGTTGCTCTTTGGCCTGGATATCGGCGTGATATCCGGGGCGCTGCCCTTTATTACCGACCACTTCACCTTATCCAGCCAGCTTCAGGAGTGGGTGGTCAGCAGTATGATGTTGGGGGCGGCGATCGGTGCGCTGTTTAACGGCTGGCTGTCGTTCCGCCTCGGCCGTAAATACAGCCTGATGGCGGGGGCTGTGCTCTTTGTTGCCGGCTCTATCGGCTCCGCTTTTGCCGCCAGCGTGGAGGTGCTGCTGATAGCCCGCGTGGTGTTGGGGGTGGCCGTCGGGATCGCTTCCTATACCGCGCCGTTGTACCTCTCCGAGATGGCCAGTGAGAACGTGCGCGGGAAAATGATCAGTATGTACCAGCTGATGGTGACCCTCGGCATTGTGCTGGCGTTTCTTTCCGATACTGCCTTTAGCTACAGCGGTAACTGGCGCGCCATGTTAGGCGTGCTGGCACTGCCGGCGGTGATCCTGATTATTCTGGTCGTCTTTTTGCCGAACAGCCCGCGCTGGCTGGCGGAGAAAGGACGCCATATCGAAGCGGAAGAGGTGCTGCGGATGCTGCGCGATACCTCGGAAAAGGCGCGCGACGAGCTTAACGAGATCCGTGAGAGCCTGAAGCTGAAGCAGGGCGGCTGGGCGTTGTTTAAGGTCAATCGTAACGTGCGCCGGGCGGTGTTCCTTGGCATGCTGCTGCAGGCGATGCAGCAGTTCACCGGTATGAACATCATCATGTACTACGCGCCGCGTATCTTTAAAATGGCGGGCTTTACCACTACCGAACAGCAGATGATCGCCACTCTGGTGGTGGGCCTGACCTTTATGTTTGCCACCTTTATTGCGGTGTTCACGGTGGATAAAGCGGGTCGTAAGCCGGCGCTAAAAATCGGCTTTAGCGTGATGGCGCTGGGCACCCTGGTGCTGGGTTACTGCCTGATGCAGTTCGACAATGGCACCGCCTCCAGCGGTCTCTCCTGGCTTTCCGTCGGCATGACCATGATGTGTATTGCCGGGTATGCGATGAGCGCGGCGCCGGTGGTGTGGATCCTCTGCTCCGAGATCCAGCCGCTGAAATGCCGCGATTTCGGTATCACCTGCTCGACCACCACCAACTGGGTGTCGAACATGATCATCGGCGCCACCTTCCTGACGCTGCTTGACGCGATTGGCGCCGCCGGTACCTTCTGGCTCTACACGGTGCTCAACGTGGCCTTTATCGGCGTCACCTTCTGGCTGATCCCGGAAACCAAGAATGTCACCCTCGAGCACATTGAGCGCAACCTGATGGCGGGCGAGAAGCTGCGCAACATCGGTAACCGTTAATGTGAGGCGCGCGGCAACCACGGGCTGGCGACTTTGCGCGTCTCCCGATGGTTGTCGCCGTGAATGATATGCAGGGCGCTCAGGCGCCCGATGTCGTAGTGCGGCAGCTGCACCGTGGAGAGCGGCGGCAGAAACAGATCGCCAATGCCCACCATATTGTCGTATCCCACCACCGCCACGTCCTGGGGAATGCGTAACCCCTGACCCAGCAGCGTCTGATAGACCATAAACGCGATGCGATCGTTGCCGCAGATCACCGAGTCAAAGCCAGGTTTACCCTCGCGGATATGCGCCAGCACCACCGCCGGGATATCGTGGTAATGCTCATCGCCCTGGCCCATATACGAATGGATCAGATGGTCCGGTTCGATACCCGCCTCCCGGCAGGCGCGCTCCAGCCCCTGGCGGCGGCGGATCGTCGCCAGCTGGCTGGCGGGTAAGTGCAGGCACAGCGGATGACGATAGCCAGCGGCAAGCAGGGCTTTCACCGCGTCGTACTGGCCCTGTTCATCGTCCGGGATATAGCTGGCCACCGGCTGGCTGAGGCTTTCGCAGTTGGCCAGCACGCAGGGCAGAGTCAGCAGTTTGTCCGGCAGCGGCACCTGGCGCAGCCCCATGGTGGTAAAGATAATGCCGTCCGGACGGTGGGAGAGGAGCAGGTCGACCACCGCTTCCGGACTATCGTCCGAAAACATGTTGACCACAAAGCTGTTCCAGCCGTGGGCGCGGGCGGTCTCTTCGATCGAGAGGGTGATCTCCACCGAAAAGGGCGTGGTGACGGTATCCAGCGCCAGCACGCCGATGGTGCTGGGGGTGGCGCGCGCCCCGCGGATCTTCTTCGCCGACAGGTCGGGGACGTAGTTGGTCTCGGCGATGGCGGCCTGCACGCGGGCCAGGGTCTCCGGCTTGAGCCGCTCCGGGGTGTTCAGCGCCCGCGAGACGGTCATCAGAGATACATTCGCCAGTTTTGCTACATCTTTCAGGGACGCCATTTTTTCCTCCGCCGTGGCTGCAGAGTACAGGCTATACAACTAAGTCGCTGATGTAAAAGAGTGAAACGATTTTCTGCTATCTCCGTCCTGAACGCTGCCGCGGTTAATATTTGATCGCGATCGCATCTTCATTATGTTAACGTTAACTTTTGTGATTAACATCATGTATCGCAGCGAATCCCCCTGCGTTTTGTTTTTTGTTAACGTTACCATAGTTGCATTCCTCTAACACGAGAATGTCATGATGAAAGCGCATCACTCACACAGCTACCCGTTGCTCAGTGCCTTACTGTTTTTCTTTTTCGTGACCTGGTCGTCATCCGGCTCCTTGCTCTCTATCTGGCTTCACCAGGAGGTTGGGTTAAAGGCTGGCGATACCGGTATTATCTATGCCGTACTGTCGGTTTCCGCGCTGTTTGCGCAAGTTTTCTATGGCTTCATTCAGGACAAACTGGGGCTGCGCAAACATCTGCTCTGGTATATCACCGCGCTGCTGATCCTCTCCGGTCCGGCGTATCTGCTGTTCGGCCACCTGCTGAAGATTAACGTCCTGTTGGGCAGCATCTTCGGCGGGATCTACATCGGCCTGACCTTTAACGGCGGCATTGGCGTGCTGGAATCCTACACCGAGCGCGTGGCGCGTCAGAGCCAGTTTGAATTCGGCAGGGCACGGATGTGGGGCTCGCTCGGCTGGGCGGTGGCCACCTTCTTCGCCGGCCTGCTGTTTAATATCAATCCGCAGCTTAACTTCCTCGTCGCCAGTTGCTCAGGGCTGGTGTTCTTTATCCTGCTGGCGCGGCTGCGGGTCTCCTCGGCGCCGCATGCGATGCAGGAGGCGGTATCGGGCGGTAAGGTGACGCTGGAAGATGCACTGCGCCTGCTGACGCTGCCGCGGTTCTGGGCGCTGG
This sequence comes from Klebsiella sp. HMSC16C06, assembly GCF_001808325.1. NCBI lineage: Bacteria > Pseudomonadati > Pseudomonadota > Gammaproteobacteria > Enterobacterales > Enterobacteriaceae > Klebsiella > Klebsiella sp. HMSC16C06. The sequence continues at coordinate 154,714 of NZ_KV793021.1, read as the reverse complement.
TCTTTTTCGTCATCGGCACCTGCATCTACGGTGTCTATGACCAGCAGTTCCCGGTCTATTTCTCATCGCAGTTCGCGACCCTGCAGGAAGGCAACGAGATGTATGGTTATCTCAACTCCTTCCAGGTGTTCCTCGAGGCGGCCGGCATGTTCTGCGCGCCGTGGCTGGTGAACCGTATCGGCGCCAAGAACGGTCTGATTTTCGCCGGCATGGTGATGGCGATGCGCATGGTGGCCTCTGGCCTGGTGGAGGGGCCGCTGCTGATCTCCATTACCAAACTGCTGCACGCGGTGGAGCTGCCGATACTGCTGGTGGCTATCTTTAAGTACAACAGCATCAACTTTGATAAACGCCTCTCCTCCACCCTCTATCTGGTGGGTTTCGCCTGCACCAGCTCGATCATTGCCAGCGTCTTGTCGCCGCTGGCGGGCTACAGCTATGAAAAATATGGCTTCGCCCAGTCCTATCTGATCATGGGCCTGCTGGTGTTTTGCACCACCTTTATCTCCATCTTCTTGTTGCGCTCCGGTAAATCCTCGGCCGATCCGCTGGTGTCGCAACCTACCGCTATCTGAATCAAAAAGAGTGAAAATGATGACTTACACAATCTCCCGGGCTGAACAGGTACTCCAGACACAACGCCAGGCGCTCAATCTGCGCTGGTATCCACACTATCACCTGGCGGCCCGCGCCGGGTGGATCAACGACCCTAACGGTCTGGTGTGGTTCGACGGCTGGTACCATGCCTTTTATCAGCATCACCCGTATTCCACCCAATGGGGGCCGATGCACTGGGGGCACGCGCGCAGTAAGGATCTGGTGCACTGGGAGCACCTGCCGGTGGCGCTGGCGCCGGAGGGGCCGGAAGATAAAGACGGCTGCTTCTCCGGTTCGGCGGTGGTCGATGGCGATACCCTGGCGCTGATTTACACCGGGCATAAGTTCCACGGCGATCCTGGCGACGAAGCCAATCTGTATCAGGTGCAGTGTCTGGCCACCAGCCGCGACGGGATCCACTTTGAGCGCCAGGGGATGGTGGTCGACACCCCTCCAGGCATGCACCACTTCCGCGACCCGAAGGTCTGGCGGGAAGGGGATAGCTGGTACATGATCGTCGGCGCGCGCGAAGGCGATACCGGCCAGGTGCGGCTGTACCGTTCAACCGATCTGCGCCAGTGGCAGGATGCGGGCGTGCTGGATGAAGCGGAAAGCACCATGGGCTACATGTGGGAGTGCCCGGACTTCTTCACCCTCAACGGTAAGCGCGTCCTGATGTTTTCCCCGCAGGGGATGCAGGCCGAAGGGTTCCGCAACCGCAACCTGTTCCAGAGCGGCTATCTGATCGGCGAGTGGCAGCCGGGGCAGCGTTTTATTCGCCACGGCGAATTCAGGGAGATGGACCACGGCCACGATTTCTATGCCCCGCAAAGTTTCGCCACCCCCGATGGCCGGCGGATCGTAATTGGCTGGCTGGATATGTGGGAATCGCCGCTACCGGAACAGCAGGACGGCTGGGCGGGCATGCTCTCCCTGCCGCGCGAGTTGAGCCTGAGCGCCGATGGCCGCCTGCAGATGCGCCCGGCGAAAGAAGTGGAGAGCCTGCGCGGCGCCTGGTTCCCGTGGCCGGTCAGCACGCTGAACAACCAGCAGACGACGATGGTCGACAACTGCGAGGCGATGGAAGTGCACCTGCGCTGGGACTGCGCCCGCAGCAGCGCTGAGCAGTATGGTCTGCGCTTTGGCGATGGCCTGCGCATCTACGTGGATGCCCAACAGCAGCGTCTGGTGGTGGAGCGGCATTATCCGCAGTTTGGCCTGTGCGGGACGCGCAGCGTGCCGTTGACCGCCGGGGCGGATCTCAACCTGCGGATATTTTTCGATAGCTCTTCGGTTGAGGTTTTCGTCAATGATGGCGAAGCCTGCCTGAGCAGCCGTATCTATCCGCAGGTCCCTTGCCGTGAATTAGCGTTATTTGCCTGGAGCGGCTCAGCTGCATTAACTGAAGCCGGCGCCTGGCAGCTCGAATAATAATAAGGCTGTTGTCGTTAATAACCCGTCTTTGACGATGGGCGGGTTATTATTGCCTGCATCGTCGTGCGTTACCCATTAATAACAAATTCAGTTCATTCCATAATAAAAGGGTTTACCGATGAATAAAATCTGGGTCGGGTGTTTTCTCACGTCTCTGTATCTGCCATCCGTTATGGCGCAGGCGCCGTTATCGCTGGAGGAGCGACTGGCGCAAATGGAGCAGCGGTTAAAGGCAACGGAGGCGCGCGCCGCCAGCGCAGAGGCGGAAATTAAGACACTGAAAGGCCAGCAGCAGGCCACGACGGTCGCCCGCGCGGCGCCGGCTACGCCGCGCCTGCAGCTAAACGACAATGGCGAATTAAAATTTTATGGCGACGTCGAATTTAACCTCGATGGCGCCAGCCGCACCGGCAGTCTGACGTCGGTCAAAACCAGCGCGAATAAAAGCTGGGCGCCGGGCGATAAAGAACGCTGGGATATTAATGGTCGTATTCTGCTGGGGATTGACGGCAGGCGTAATGGCGCTGACGGGAAATATGCCGGATTCAGCGTGCAGCCGCTGGCGGATATGGATGGCAAAATGAATCTCGACGATGCGGTATTTTTCTTTGGTCAGCAGGATGACTGGAAAATAAAAATAGGTCGCTTTGAAGCCTGGGATATGTTCCCCCTGAATCAGGACACCTTTATTGAATATTCAGGCAATACCGCTAACGATCTCTATTCCGACGGCTATGGCTATATTTACATGATGAAAGAGGGGCGCGGGCGCAGCAGCAGCGGCGGCAACCTTCTGTTCAGCAAAACGTTGGATAACTGGTATTTCGAGGTTAACACCCTGGTGGAGGACGGCAGTTCGCTGTTTGTCGATCAGAACTATCATGGTAACGCGCTGGAAAACCGCAAAAATGTGGTGTACGTGCGGCCGGTGGCGGTGTGGCAGTCCGGCGCCTGGTCGGCGGCCGCGGCGATAGAGAGCAATCTCGTCAACAATGCTTACGGCTATCAGAACCAGAGCGGACGCTGGGTCGACCAGTCAAATCGCACCGGCTACGGGCTGACCATGAGCTGGAACACCCTGAAAAGCGACCCGCAGGATGGGGCGGTGGTCAATCTGAGTACCGCTCTGCTGGACGCGGCGGACGAAACCGACTTCAGCGCCGGAATTAACGCCCTGTGGCATCGCGTGGAGCTGGGCTATATCTACGCGCATAACAAAATCGACCAGTTCAATATGGCCGGGGTGACCAGCGAATGCGATGGCGACTGCGCAATTCTCGCGCCGGGGCGCTATGACATCCATACTCTGCACACCTCCTGGCAGTTGCCGAATATTATGGCGATGCCGAACTTCAATATTTACCTTGGCGCCTATGCTTCGTGGCTCGATTCCACGGCAGCGAAGAGCGGGAATCCCGATGAACGCTACGGCGCTCGGGTGCGTTTTAAATATTTTTTCTGACAGGATACTCAGGCAGACTCTCCCGCGGCGGACGCCGCGGGAGAGTTCAGACGGGCAGGTTAGCGCATCGCGCGGCGCAGAATGCGGTCGGTCTGGCGCTGGAAGTCCTCGGCCGCTTCTTCCACCGACTTTTTACCGTAGTCGATGTACTGCAGGGTGGTGCCGAACTGGGCGACAATCTGCGGGTCGTCGAAGTACGGGGAGACCGGCAGGGTCGTGGGCAGGGATTGTGCCAGTTTCAGGCCAGACACCGCCGGATCGTCGGCTTTGATGATCCCGTCCTCGGTCAGGTAGTTGACCGCCGCTTTACTCAGTGGTACTCCACGCTCCAGTCCGAGAATATCCACCCCTTCTTTACTGTTCAGCAGGAAGTTAATCACTTTCGCCGCCGCCTGCGGGTTTTTCGTCGATTTGCCAATCGACAACATTTGCGCGGGCTTGAAGAACAGTCCGGCGTCGGTGGCGCCCGGCAGCATCGGGTATTCCCCCAGCACCAGCTTCGCCGGCGGCTTCAGGTTATCGGAATATTTGTTGATGGTGGAGTTCCACATGTAGGTGCCGCCCCATTCACCCTGGATCCACGGCTTCATCTCGTACATGTTGCTCTTGCCGAACGAGGCATAGTAGCGGGTGTCCGGCATCACATGGTTGTCGATAAGCTTCTTATACATACCGAAGAAATCTGCCCACTGCGCTTTGCTGTAGGAAAATTTGCGCCCCTTCTCATCGATGGCCGGCTGATTGTATTTTTGCACCATATAAGAGTTGAGCAGCGCCAGCACGTCCTGGTGTTCGAGCACGACCGGGTAGTACTGTTTCCCGAGCTTGCTTTCGAAGGTTTTGCCCGCCGCCATAAGCTCATCCCAGGTTTTCGGGAAGGCGATGCCCGCCTTTTTCCACGCTTCGTCGTTAAAGTAGAAGACGCGGGCGGTGACGGAAATGGGAATACCGTTAAGCTTGCCGTTGACCGTGGTGGACTGCAGCTCTTTGGCATCGAACTGGCTGAGGTCGATCTCGTCTTTCAGGGTATTGAGATCGTAAAAGCCCTCGCCATTTTTCGAAAAGATCGGCAACCAGTTCCAGTTGGTCTGCATCACGTCAGGCTCAGTGCCGCCGGCAATCTGGGTGGTCAGGCGCGAAAGATGGCCGTCCCAGCCGGTGTATTCTGCTTTGACGTTAATGTCGGGATGTTGTTTGTGGAATTCCTCCAGCGCCTTGAGGGTGACCTGATGGCGGCCGTTGCCCCCCCACCAGGACATACGAAGGTCGACATCCTTCGCCATTGAAGGTAATGCGGTAAGGCCCAGAGTGGCGGAGATGACGGCGCTTAAAAGCACGTTTTTCATTTTAATACTCCAGTGTTCACAGAGAGAGGTTCTGTTCGGTTTTCGCGTCAAAGATGTGACACTTATTGAGATCAAATTTGAAATACACCTTGCGATGAAGGCCCTTCTCGAGCATGGGTTTCGCTTCATCGGACGGCACGCGGGCGGTCAGCTCATAATCAGCAACCTTCAGATAAACAAAGAATTCATGTCCCATGTTTTCCACACGTACCATTTCACCCGTGCAGGAACCCTCGGCAAAGGGGTCATCGGAGAGAGAGACAAACTCCGGGCGCACGCCAAAGAAAACCTGCTGATTCTTATGGGTCTCAACTTTGCTTTGCAGCAGGTCGTTGAGCGGCAGTCGCTGATCGCCCAGCGTCAGATGCAGGCGACCGTCGTGCTCAACCAGCTGGCTGGGGCGAATATTCATCTCCGGCGCGCCGATGAACCCGGCGACAAACATATTTTTCGGCTGGTGGTAGAGATTGTCTGGCGTATCAACCTGCATAATGTGGCCGAGCTTCATCACGCAGATGCGGTCGCCCATGGTCATCGCTTCCGTCTGATCGTGGGTGACGTAGACGGTGGTCGCCGGTTTGCCGGATTTTTTCAACTGCTTATGCAGATCGGAAATGCGGATCCGCATCGAGGCGCGCAGTTTGGCGTCAAGGTTGGAGAGCGGTTCGTCGAACAGGAAAACGTCCGGTTTTTTGACGATCGCCCGACCCACCGCCACGCGCTGCGCCTGGCCGCCGGAGAGCTGGCGCGGCAGGCGATCGAGCAGTTCTTCCAGTTCGAGAATTTTCGCCGCTTCTTCCACCTGTCTGTCGATTTGCGCCTTCGGCAGCTTGCTCAGCTTCAGGCCGAAGGCGAGGTTTTCGCGCACCGTCATATGCGGATAGAGGGCGTAGTTCTGGAACACCATCGCGATGCCACGTGATTTTGGCGCCAGGTTGTTGACGATTTTGTCCCCAATCCGCACCTCGCCGCCGCTGATGGTTTCCAGACCCGCCAGCATGCGCAGGGTGGTCGATTTGGCGCAGCCGGAGGGGCCGACGATCACCATAAATTCGCCATCGGCAATCTTCAGGTCGATACCATGCACCGCTTTAAACCCGTTGGAGTAAACTTTTTCCAGTTTGTTGAAAATGACTTCAGCCATGATATTTCCCTCTTAACCTTTGATTCCGCTGCTGGTCACGCCCTGCACGAAGTAGCGTTGAGCCAGGAAGAAGACAATGATGGACGGCAGAATGGAGATACTCGCCATTGCCAGAATTTCGTTCCACGGCGCGCCTTCCGTGACGTCGATGGACATTTTTAGCGCCAGCGCGATGGGATACTTATCGACGCTGTAGACGTAGATCAGCGGGCCGATAAAGTCGTTCATCGACCACATGAACTGGAACAGCGCCACCGAGATAATGGCCGGCTTGAGGATCGGCACGACCACGTACCACAGCACCTGGATGGAGTTGCAGCCGTCGATCTGCGCCGCCTCTTCCATATCGCGTGGGACGCCGCGCAGAAACTGGATCAGCATGAAGACAAAGAATCCCTGGGTGGCGAAGGCCAGCGGCAGGTACAGCGGCAGATAGCTGTTCAGCATCCCCATTTCACGGAACATCAGGTACTGCGGGATCAGCAGGACGGTGCTCGGCAGCAGCATGGTGGTGATGAGCGTTGCGAACCAGAACTTCTTCCACGGGATTTCAAAGCGTGCAAAGCCGTACGCCACGATGGTGGAGGAGATGATCGTTAACACCACCTTCGGGATCACATACTTAAAGGTGTTAAGCATATAGTGGCCGAAATGGTATTCGGAGCCGGTTTTCCAGCCATTAATAAACCCGTCCCAGGTCGCGTGGGCAGGCCACAGTCCGAGGGTGGTGAAGATCTCATGGTTCGGCTTGAACGAGGCGGAGAACATCCACGCCAGCGGGTAGAGCATCAGCAGGCCGACGAATATCAACACGACGTAGCGTACCACCCGACTCACCTTTTCCCGACGCAGCGTACGAGCGACCTCACGATCGGCGTTGCTCATTACCGGCGCCATCTGTTGAATATCAGCCATTTTTGCCTCCCTTATCGGCGGAGTAGAAGACCCAGTATTTCGATGATTTAAAGGCTATCGATGCAAAGACCGCGACGACGAGGAACAGCACCCACGCCAGCGCGGCGCCATAGCCCATGTCGAAGTACTTAAAGGCGGTATCGTAGATATAGAGTGAGAACAGGTAGGTGTAATAGGTTGGGCCGCCGCCGGTTATCACGTACGGGCCGGTAAACTCCTGGAACGCCTGAGTGGTCTGCATAATAAAGTTGAAGAAAATGACCGGAGTGATCAGCGGCACGGTGACCTTCATGAACATCTGCCACTTTGAGGCGCCGTCGATCATCGCCGCCTCATACTGCGACTGCGGAACGTTCTGCAGCGCGGCGAGGAAGATGACCATCGCGGAACCAAACTGCCAGACGCGCAGCAGGGTGACCGACATCAGCGCCAGCGAAGGCTCCCCCAGCCAGTTGACGGCATCGATGCCAAAGACGGCGAGGAAGCTATTCAGCAGGCCGTCAATGGCGAACAGGGCGCGCCACAGTACCGCAATAGCCACTGAGCTGCCGAGAATCGACGGAATGTAGTAGGCGGTACGGAAAAAGCCGATGCCGCGCAGTTTGAAATTGAGCACAAAAGCAATGCCGAGGGCGAAAGCCAGTTTTAAGGGAATAGTTAAAAAAACGTAGGCAAAGGTCACGCCCATCGATTTCCAGAACAGGCTGTCCTCGGTCAACATATAGCGATAGTTTTCGATGCCGTTAAATACCGGCGGGCTCATCAAGTCGTACTCAGTAAAACTGAGAAAGAAAGATGAAACAAAGGGAAAAGCGGTAAAGACGATCAGCCCGATGATATAGGGTGATATCCATGCCAATCCCAGCAGCTTGTTTTCATTCATACATACCTACCTGGCTTACGAGTTGTAATACGGATTCGGTGACGCGGCGCTGTCGGCCTTTTCGCCTGACAACGCAAAAATGTCTGAACGCTTCCTCTGATTAACATGTCCTTGTTAATGAATGGGTTATTATTTAAGTGAGCCAGCAAGTGGCGTGCTGTCAGGCTCGCTTTTATGCTGCTCTATTTTTTATAAAACACCGTTTTAATTTCATTTTATTGCGATTTATTTCTGCGTCATGCAGATCAGGATGGAAATGTGATCAAAGTCGAAACGATGTTTCAAAAAGGTGAGGTGGTAAGCATTTTAGGGGGCTGCGGGAGCCTGAAAAGAATGAAGGTTCAGCGTTAACTGAGTGAAAAATATTATTACCAGGATAATGATTGTGACGGCATCTTTTTTAATGCCTGCAGTAACACGTAAACCGGGGGCGGTAAACGCCCCCATCATGGATCAGCGTGAGAGAAAATCTTCGCGGACCGGCGTGAAGGTATCGAGCAGCGTGCCGGGCTGCAGGCAGACGCAGCCGTGCATGATCCCTGGCTGCTTATACAACGTATCGCCGGCACTGACGACGCGCGTCTCCTCGCCGATGGTGAATTCAAACTCACCGGAGAGCACATAGGTGAGCTGTTCGTGGGGATGGTTATGCATCGGGCCGACGGCGCCGGCGGCAAAATTCACCTCCACGGCCATCATTTTTCCGTCGTGGGCCAGAATGCGGCGGGTTACGCCATTGCCGAGGTCTTCAAGGGTGGTGTCTTTATGGAAAATAAACATCGGGCGGTCCTGTTGTTAAAGTGAAACATTGTTTCATTTAACTTATCCCACTCTTCATGAAAAAGAAATACGCGGCCAGAGAAGTGGAAAGTTGATCACAAGTTTGCTTCACTGGCAGAAACGACATAAGGAGCAGAAGATGAAAACCATTGGCCTGTTAGGCGGCATGAGCTGGGAGTCCACGATCCCCTATTATCGGTTGATCAATGAGGGCGTTAAGGCGCGACTGGGCGGCCTGCACTCTGCCAGCCTGGTGCTGCACAGCGTCGATTTTCACGACATCGAAGCCTGCCAGTCCGCCGGCGACTGGGATCGCGCCGGGGAGATCCTTGCTGAAGCCGCGGTTGGGCTGCAGCAGGCGGGGGCCGAAGGCATTGTCCTGTGCACCAACACTATGCATAAAGTCGCGGATGCCATCGCCGCCCGCTGCCAGGTTCCCTTCCTGCATATTGCCGATGCCACCGGGCGGGCGATTGCCGCCAAAGGCCAGCGCCGGGTCGCGCTGCTGGGCACCCGCTATACCATGGAGCAGACCTTTTACCGCGGTCGTCTGCTGGAGCAGTTTGCCATCGAGACGTTGATCCCCGAGGCTGACGATCGGGCGCGGATCAATCAGATCATCTTCGACGAACTCTGTCTCGGCACTTTCAGCGAGGCGTCGCGGGATTATTATCTGCAGGTGATCGCCGCCCTGGCGGAGCAGGGGGCGGAAGGGGTTATTTTCGGCTGTACGGAAATTGGCCTGCTGGTGCCTGCCGAGCTCAGCCCGCTGCCGGTCTTTGACACTGCGGCGATCCACGCAGAAGACGCGGTCAACTTTATGCTCTCTGCAGGACCGACGCCAGCGGCGTGAGGATCTGCGGCAGACTCTCCTGCAGGTGTGCAACAAAGGCGTCGACCAGCGCCGATCGCGGGCGGTGGAGGGGGCGGATCAGGCTGACGGTAAACGGCACCTCGACGCTAAAGCGGCGCACCACCACGCCGCTATCGGCATAGTCCAGAGCGGTCAAGGGATTCACCACCGAGATCCCGGCGCCGGCGCGCACCATGGCGCAGATCGAGGCCGCGCTGTGGGTTTCGACCACCATCCGCCGTTTAACCTGATGCTCAAGGAACAGGGCGTCAAGCAGCTGGCGATAGCTGTCGGTGCGCGACAGGCTGATGTAGTTTTCGCCCTGAAAATCGGCGGGGGTCAGCGTCGTCTGCACCGCCAGCGGATGGCCGGCAGGCAGCACGCAGACTTCATTCAGCGTCAGCAGTGGGGTGCGTTCGGTGCCCGCCGGGGTATGCAGGGTCTCCGTCAGGCCGAGGTCATGGCGCTGGGCGGAGAGCCACTCCTCCAGCAGCGGCGACTCCTGGGGGACGATCTGCAGGCTGACCTCCGGGTAGCGAGCGAGAAACGGCGGCAACAGCAGCGGCAGAAAGGACTGGGAAAAGACCGGCAGGCAGGCGATCGACAGCTCGCCCTGGCGGAACTCGCGCAGGCTCTCGGCGGCGCTGACGATGCGGTCCAGGCCGTACCAGGAACGCTGAACCTCCTCAAACAAACGCAGGCCCTGCACCGTCGGTTGCAGGCGACCGCGGGTCCGTTCAAACAGCTGCAGGCCGAGCACTTTCTCAAAGCGCGCCAGCTCGCGGCTGACCGTGGGTTGCGAGGTGTGCAGCATCCGCGCCGCTTCGGTCAGATTGCCGGTGGTCATCACCGCGTGAAAGATTTCGATATGACGCAAATTAACGGCTGGCATGCGGTCTCCATGAGGCTCGGCTGTAACCATATCATTTTTGCATAGAGTCGCGATAAAACGATATTTTTTATTCGTCCGCCACTGTGGCGTAATCGAAAAAAAACAGCGACCAACACACGCACTGCACCGGAGTTCTTATGCCACACTCGCTTTACGCCACCGATACTGACCTGACCGCAGACAACCTGCTGCGCCTGCCCGCGGAATTTGGCTGTCCAGTCTGGGTCTATGATGCGCAGATTATTCGCCGCCAGATTGCCCAGCTCAGCCAGTTTGACGTGGTACGTTTTGCGCAAAAAGCCTGCTCTAACATTCATATTCTGCGTCTGATGCGTGAGCAGGGGGTGAAGGTGGACTCGGTGTCGCTGGGGGAGATCGAGCGGGCGCTGGCGGCGGGCTACGATCCGCAGCAGAATCCAGAGGATATCGTCTTTACCGCCGATCTGATCGACGACGCCACCCTCGATCGGGTGAAAGCGTTACAGATCCCGGTGAACGCCGGCTCGATCGACATGCTGAGCCAGCTGGGCGAGGTGTCGCCGGGCCATCGCGTCTGGCTGCGCGTCAACCCGGGCTTTGGTCACGGCCACAGCCAGAAAACCAATACCGGCGGGGAGAACAGCAAGCATGGTATCTGGTACAGCCACCTGCCGGCGGCGCTGGAAGTGATGCGTCGCTATCAGCTGCAGCTGGTCGGGATCCATATGCATATTGGCTCTGGCGTTGACTACGGTCATCTGGAGCAGGTGTGCGGCGCGATGGTGCGTCAGGTCGTCGACTTTGGCCAGGATCTGCAGGCCATCTCCGCCGGCGGCGGTCTGTCGATTCCTTACCGCGAAGGCGAAGAGGCCATCGACACCGCCCACTATTATGGCCTGTGGAACCGCGCCAGGGAGCAGATCGCGGCCCATCTGGGGCACCCGGTGAAACTGGAGATTGAACCCGGACGCTTCCTGGTGGCCGAGTCCGGCGTGCTGGTGTCGCAGGTGCGCAGCGTGAAAGAGATGGGCAGCCGTCACTTTGTGCTGATTGACGCCGGCTTTAACGACCTGATGCGCCCGGCAATGTACGGTAGCTATCACCATATCACCGCTCTGGCGGCGGATGGTCGCGATCTCAGCGCCGCGCCGCAGGTGGAAACCGTGGTGGCCGGGCCGCTGTGCGAATCCGGGGACGTCTTTACCCAGCAGGAAGGGGGCAAAGTCGAGACCCGCCTGCTGCCGGCGGTGGTGCCTGGGGACTATCTGGTGCTCCATGACACCGGCGCCTACGGGGCTTCGATGTCATCCAACTATAACAGCCGTCCGCTGCTGCCGGAGGTGCTGTTTGATGGCGGCAAGGCGCGGCTGATCCGCCGTCGCCAGACCATTCAGGAGCTGCTGGCCTTAGAGCTTATTTAAAAAAAGGTCCCGTCGTTACCGACTCGCGCAACACCAGCGTGCCGGTAAACGGCGGGATCGTTTCTATCGGCTGCTGGTTAGCAAGCTTGATCGCCTGATCGATAGCCGTGGTGATCATGTTGTCGATCGGCAGATAGACCGTCGATAGCCCCGGCTCCAGCCATTTCGCGCTTGGCGCATCGTCGAAGCCAAACAGCGACACATCCTGCGGAATACGCAGCCCCGCCTGATGCAGCGCCTTTGACGCCCCCAGCGCCATATCATCGTTACAGGAAAACAGCGCGCTGAAGCGGGCTTTCTCGTCCAGCAGTTCCCGGCACAGTTCGTAGCCGCGGGTCATCGTCGAGTCCCCGTACTTCACCCGGCTCGGATCCCACTCAATACCATGTTTTATCAGCGCGTTGCGGTAGCCCTGCAGGCGAGCCTGGCCGGTAGGGGTGTGCATCGGGACGGTCATGCAGGCGATATCGCGGTGGCCCTGGGTAATCAGATACTCAACGGCCTGAAAGGCGGCTTCCTGCTGCTCGAAGAACACGCAGCGTTCGCGGGCCTGCGCCACATCGCGGTTAATCACCACCAGCGGCATGGCGATCGAATTAATCAGCGACATGATCGCCTTTTCGCTCATGTGCCGGGTATAGAGGATGATCGCATCGCATTGCCGGTCGGCGAGCATCTGCACCGCTTCCTCTTCGCGCTCCGGCGTATCATGACCGTCAGTGACGATAAGCTGCTTTCCCCAGGCTTCCGTCTGGCGTGAAGCCTGCTGCAGCAGACGGCCAAAGTAGAAGCCGTCGAAGGTGGAGACGACCAGCCCGATACTATTGCTGGTCTGATTGGCCAGCGAGCGTGCGAGAAAATTCGGCCGGTAGCCCAGCTCTTCCATCGCTTTAAAGACCTGTTGGCGGGTGCTCTCTTTCACCTGACCTGTGCCGTTCAACACGCGGGAAACCGTCGCTTTCGAGACGCCTGCGCGAATTGAGACATCCAGCATTGTAGCCATTCATCGATTCCTGATTTCACGTGGTAAAGCGCAGTTTATCACAGACCGAAAAGGGACATATCGACGGGGCGGGGCGGAAAAACCATCGCGATCACGCTTTTGGCAGGAACTGACGAGCCGGCATAGTCTGGTATGCCAATGTCGATTCTATCGGATATTTGGGATACCACAGTGCGCGTTGCGAGCGCTGTCACAGAACTATTTTTGCCTGGCGACTATGTTTTGGTATGCCAAAAGTCTCTGGCTGTTCACCTGGCCGCAATAAGCCCTTTACTCTGAGGTACTCTTTTATGGCATTACAGGACAAACTGATCGACGCGCTGGGGCGTTTCGCGACGACATTCAACAGCTATCGCTACATTATGGCGATCAAATCGGCGTTTATTACTCTGATGCCGGTGATCATCGTCGGGGCCTTTTCGGTACTGATCTCCAATATGGTGCTGGATCCGAAGAATGGGCTCGCCAGCTTTTCCTCGCTCTCCTTTCTTGCGGCGCTGAAGCCGATCACCAGCGCGCTTAACTACGCCACGCTCAACTTCCTCAATATCGGCGCCGTGTTTCTGATCGGTATTGAGCTGGGGCGGATCAACGGCATCAAAAGCCTGTTTCCCGGCCTGCTGGCGGTGATCTGCTTTATCTGCGTCACGCCGACGACGGTGGAGATGATGGTCGATGGCCAGATGCACGTGGTGAAAGATGTCCTGCTGCGCCAGTTCTCCGATACCCGCAGCCTGTTCCTCGGGATGTTCATCGCCATTCTGTCAGTGGAGATTTACTGCTGGCTGGAGGGGCGCAAGGGACTGAAGATCAAAATGCCGGATACCGTGCCGCCGAACGTTTCCGCCTCTTTTTCGGCACTGATCCCGGCGATCATCACCACCACCGCGATCGCCACCCTGGGTTTTCTCTTTCACCAACTGACGGGAATGTATCTGTACGATGCGGTCTACCAGGTGGTGCAGCAGCCGCTGGAGCGGGTGGTGCAGAGCCTGCCGGGGATCCTGCTGCTGATGTTCGTCGCCCAGCTGTTCTGGGTGATCGGCATTCACGGCAACCAGATGATCAAGCCGATCCGCGAGCCGCTGCTTCTGGGGGCGATCACCGTCAATATGAGCGCTTTTGAGCAGGGAAAAGAGGTACCGAACATTATCACGATGCCCTTCTGGGACGTCTACATGAGCATCGGCGGCTCGGGGCTGACCATCGGCCTGCTGATTGCGGTGATGATCGCCACGAAGCGTAAAGAGATGAAAGAGATCGCCAAGCTGTCGATAGGCCCGGGGCTGTTCAATATTAACGAGCCGGTGATCTTCGGGATGCCGATCATGCTCAACCCGATCCTCGCTATCCCGTTTATCATCACCCCGCTGGTGACCGGCAGCATCGGCTATTTCGCCACCCTGACCGGCTTCGCCGGCAAGGCGGTAGTGATGGTGCCCTGGACCACGCCGCCGCTGATCAACGCCTGGCTCTCCACCGCCGGCTCGATGGGGGCGGTGGTGACCCAGCTTATCTGCATCGTGACCGCGGTGCTTATCTATCTGCCTTTCGTCAAAATCGCCTCCCGCCGTGCCGATGCCGCACAGCGTCAGGCCGACAATCAACAGACCGCCAACCCTGTCTGAGGAGCCTATGACTACCGTACGGATGACCATTCCCGATGATTTTATCCTTGGCGCGGCGGCTTCCGCCTGGCAGACCGAGGGCTGGAGCGGGAAAAAACCGGGGCAGGACTCCTGGCCCGATCTCTGGTACAAAAACGACCGCCACGTCTGGCATAACGGCTATGGCCCGGCGGTGGCCACCGATTTTATCAACCGCTTTCAGGAAGATGTGCAGTTGATGAAGCTGGCCGGGCTGACCCACTACCGCACCTCAATCAACTGGTCGCGCTTTCTGACCGACTATGAAAACGTCACGGTGGATGAGGAGTATGCGGCCTATTACGACCAGCTGTTCGATGCGCTGCTGGCCAACGGCATCACGCCGATGATCTGCCTTGAGCATTATGAATTGCCCGGCTATCTGCTGGAAAAGTATGGCGGCTGGGGGTCGAAAACGGTGGTCGAGCTGTTTGTGCGCTACGCGGAGCAGGTCTTTGCCCGCTACCACCCGAAGGTGACCCGCTGGTTTACCTTTAATGAGCCAATTGTGGTACAGACCCGGGTCTATCTGGATGCCCTGCGCTGGCCCTATGAGCAGAACACCAGCACCTGGATGCAGTGGAACTATCATAAGGTGCTGGCGACCGCCAGCGTCGTGAAGCGGTTTCGCGAGCTCGGCTATCCCGGGACCGTCGGCTGCATCCTCAATCCGGAGGTGACCTACCCACGCTCACGCGCCCCCCATGACCTGCGCGCGGCGGAGATCTACGATCTGTTCTACAACCGCATGTTCCTCGACCCGCTGGTGCACGGGGTCTGGCCGCCGGAGCTTCTTGCACTGCTCGAGCAGCATCAGGTGACGTGGGACGCCAGCGAGGAGGATCTGGCGATTATCCGCGAGCACACCGTCGATGAGCTGGGGATTAATCTTTACTACCCGCACCGGGTCAAAGCCCCGTCGCGGGCCTGGCATCCGCATACCCCTTTTCATCCGGCCTGGTATTATGAGCCGTTTGAGCTGCCCGGCCGGCGAATGAACGCCTCCCGCGGCTGGGAAATCTACCCGCAAATCATCTTTGATATGGCGATGCGGATCAAAAATGACTATCGCAACATCCCCTGGTTCGTGGCGGAGAGTGGGATGGGGGTGGAAAACGAAGGCCAGTTCCGTAATCGCGAAGGCACCATCGATGACAGTTACCGCATCCGTTTTATCAGCGAACATCTGTGGCACACCCTGCGCGCCCGCGAGGCAGGGGCCAACTGCCAGGGCTATATGCTGTGGGCGTTTACCGACAACGTATCGCCGATGAACGCTTTTAAAAACCGCTACGGGCTTATCGAAATCGACCTGCAAAACCATCGCGCCCGGCGACCCAAAGCCTCGGCGCACTGGTTTCGTCAACTGGGCGAACGGCGTGAACTGGTGCTGGATATCGATGATGAATACCGCTAGCCGGGGGCAATATTTGCTAAGATAGCGGCGTATTTGACTCGCAGGCATGTAACGCACAGGTGATTTTGTGGAAAAAGCGATAATTCCGCCGGAAAAGAAGCCCTATCAGGAGATTGGTGATGACTTACGCGCCCAGATCGCGCAGGGGCGCTACCCGGTCGGGTCGCGTTTGCCGCCGGAACGCCATATTGCCGAAACCTACGGCGTCAGCCGGACCATCGTGCGCGAAGCGCTGCTGATGCTGGAGCTGCAGGGGACGGTGGATATTCGTCAGGGATCCGGGGTGTACGTCATGCGTATTCCCCATGAAAACGACAGCGAAGAGGAGCAACTGCTCAGCAGCGACGTCGGTCCGTTTGAAATTCTGCAGGCGCGCCAGCTGCTGGAGAGCAATATCGCCGCCTTTGCCGCGAAAATGGCCACCCGCGCCGATATCGACAATCTGAAGCGGATTGTCGAGCAGGAGCAGCGGGCTATCGCCCTCAACGACACCGCGCAGGATAACGCTCGTCTGTTCCATCTGGTGCTGGCCGGGGCGACGCAGAACCAGATGCTGCTGGCGACGGTGGAGCGGATCTGGCTGCAGATGGACAGCAGCCCACTGTGGCAGCAGTTCAATGTGCATATTGCCAGCCGCGCCTGGCGGCTGAAGTGGCTCGGTGACCGACAGACGCTGCTCGCCGCGCTGCGGCGTCGCGATGTGATGGGCGCCTGGCAGGCGATGTGGCAGCATCTGGAAAACGTCAAAAACAGTCTGCTGGAGCTGTCCGATGAAGACGCCCCCGACTTTGACGGCTATCTGTTCGACTCGGTGCCGATTTTTCAGGGGAAGCTGGTATGACGATCCTGCCGCTGTACGCTGCGCCGCAGTACGCCCCGCAGGTAACCGACTGGCTGTGGCACGCCTTTGGCGGCGAGACGCTGCCGCGGGAGTTTTTCGCCAGCATTGTGCAGCATAGCCAGACGGCGGAGGCGCTGCCATTGACCTTTATTGCCGTGGAAGGCGAGCAGTTGCTCGGCACGATTGGCCTCTGGCGCTGCGACTTGATCAGCCGCCAGGATCTGTTTCCCTGGCTGGCGGCGCTGTACGTCGCGCCCGCCGCCCGCGGTCAGGGGCTGGCCGGAAAACTGCAGCGGCATGTGATCGATTATGCCCGCCGCGCGGGCTTTCGGGAGCTCTATCTCTACTCCGCCTGCCGGGATTTCTATGAACGCTTCGGCTGGCGCTACATCGGCGAGGGGCTGGATTACCCGGCCACCGCCGTGCATCTCTATCGCTACGATTTATCGCCTTCCAGCGGGGCGACCACCGAGTGACGGCGCACCAGCGTCGGGCTGAACAGGTGGGTGATCTCCGGAGCCGGGCGGTACTCCGCCAGGGCTAAGGCCAGCTCGGCCGCCTGGGTCGCCATGGTGACGATCGGGTAGCGGACAGTGGTCAGCCGCGGACGGACATAGCGCGAAATCAGGACATCGTCGAAGCCAATCAGCGAAATTTCCCGCGGGACGTCGATGCCGTTGTCGTTGAGTACGCCCATCGCGCCGGCGGCCATCGAGTCGTTATAGCAGGCGACGGCGCTAAAGTGGCGGCCGCGGCCAAGCAGTTCGGTCATTGCCAGTTCGCCGCCGCTTTCATCCGGTTCAGCAAAGGCGACCAGCCGGTCATTGCACGGCAGGCCGCTCTCTTCCAGCGCCGCGTAGTACCCCTGCAGTCGATCTTCCGCATCGGAGATATGGTGGTTTGAGCACAGATAGCCGATACGCGTGTGCCCCTGCTGGATCAAATGACGGGTCGCCAGCCAGGCGCCATAGCGGTCGTCCAGCGCCACGCAGCGGGTTTCATACCCGGGCAGGATGCGGTTGATCAGCACCATGCCGGGGATCTGCTTCATTAACCCCGCCAGTTCCTCATCGGGGATCATTTTGGCGTGCACCACCAGCGCCGCGCAGCGGTGGCGGATCAACTGCTCTATCGCCTGGCGTTCCTTCTGCACGTTGTGGTAGCCATTGCCAATCAGCAAAAAGTTGCCGGTGCGGTAAGCCACCTGTTCGACGGCTTTGACCATCGCGCCGAAGAAGGGGTCGGAGACATCACCCACCACCAGGCCGACGGTTTCCGTTGACTGTTGGGCCAGGGCCCGGGCGTTCGCGTTGGGATGATAGTTCAGGGTTTCCATCGCCGCGCCCACGGACTGACGCGAGGCTTCGCTGGCTTTGGGAGAGTTATTGATGACGCGGGAGACGGTAGCGACGGAGACTCCTGCGAGTCGGGCTACATCCTTAATTGTCGCCATACCATGCCTTTTATAGGGTAAGCGTTTACATACTGCTATGTTACGGGAAAGAGCGGCAGATTCAAGGCGCGGCGGCGAAGGAATGGCGCAAATGTGATTCAGGCCGGGCTTATGGGTAACCTGGTTACATTGACGTCATCGCTAATTGAAACCGACGCAGGGAAATACAAACCTTTGCTTACACTTTGCGATGCGCTGTTGCGAATGTTCGCTGGTTTGTTCGCGGACCCGGTTGATATTCTGGCTCTCCCAGAGGTATTGATAGGTGGAGTCAACGTCACGTTGACCACTTTACTTACACCAGCCTGCGCAGATGCGCAGGTTTTTTTTTGCCCGTTATCGGCGTTGTTACAGATAGCGAAAATCGTAATACCTGGTTGCACTTAGGCTCACTCCCTTGCGTTTTCCCGCTGGCCCGTTACGGCCAAAAAACGTGACAATCGAGATCCCAGAGGTATTGATAGGTGAGTTTCTTAGGTACGCTCTTCGTACTGAACGTCTTACACCGACCTGCGCGGATGCGCAGGTTTTTTTTATTCCGAAAATCTCCCCGCTGCACTGCTTTCCCATGCCTTCTCGTGTAACCTGCTTTGACTCATCACCGGTCACATGGAGTTGTTATGCTTTTGGGATTTTTCAGACTGCTGTTCAAGGGGTTATACCGGGTCAGACTGACCGGCGACACGCAGGCTTTATACCAGCAAAAGGTCTTAATTACCCCGAACCACGTCTCTTTCCTCGACGGCATTCTGCTGGCGCTGTTTTTGCCGGTCCGACCGGTTTTTGCGGTCTATACCTCAATCAGCCAGCGCTGGTTTATGCGCGCGCTGACGCCGATTATCGATTTTGTACCGCTGGACCCGACCAAACCGATGTCGATCAAACATCTGGTGCGGCTGATTGAGCAGGGGCGACCGGTGGTTATCTTCCCGGAAGGGCGAATTTCGGTTAGCGGATCGCTGATGAAAATTTATGACGGCGCCGCCTTTGTCGCCGCCAAATCGCAGGCGACCATCGTGCCGCTACGCATTGAAGGCGCCGAACTGACGCCTTTCAGCCGGCTGAAGGGGCTGGTGAAGCGTCGCCTGTTCCCGCGTATTCAGCTGCATCTGCTGCCGCCCACCCATCTGCCGATGCCCGAGGCGCCGCGCGCCCGCGACCGGCGGAAAATCGCCGGGGAAATGCTGCATCAAATCATGATGGAAGCCCGGATGGCAGTGCGTCCGCGGGAAACCCTGTATGAATCGCTGCTGGCGGCGCAGGACCGCTTCGGCGCGCGCAAACCCTGCGTGGAGGATATCAACTTCCAGCCGGATACCTATCGCAAGCTGCTGACCAAGACCCTGTTTGTCGCCCGCATTCTGGAAAAATACAGCCAGCGGGGCGAAAAGATTGGCCTGATGCTGCCTAACGCCGGCATCAGCGCGGCGGTGATTTTCGGCGCTATCGCCCGCGGGCGTATTCCGGCGATGATGAACTATACCGCCGGGGTGAAAGGGCTCAGCAGCGCGATAGCCGCCGCGGAAATCAACACTATTTTTACCTCACGCACCTTCCTCGATAAAGGCAAACTCTGGCATCTGCCGGAGCAGCTGACCCAGGTGCGCTGGGTATTCCTCGAAGATCTTAAAGGTGATATCACCCTCGCTGACAAACTATGGATTTTCGGACATCTGCTGGCGCCGCGTCTGGCGCAGGTTAAACAGCAGCCGGAAGACGCGGCGATGATCCTCTTCACCTCCGGCTCGGAGGGTAATCCGAAAGGGGTGGTGCACAGCCATAAGAGCCTGCTGGCCAACGTCGAGCAGATCAAAACCATCGCCGACTTTACCGCCAACGACCGCTTTATGTCGGCGCTGCCGCTGTTCCACTCCTTTGGCCTCACCGTCGGCCTGTTGACGCCGCTGTTTACCGGGGCAGAAGTGTTTCTCTATCCCAGCCCGCTGCACTATCGCGTGGTGCCGGAGCTGGTCTACGATCGCAACTGCACGGTGCTGTTCGGTACCTCGACCTTCCTCGCCAACTATGCCCGCTTCGCTAATCCGTATGATTTCTACCGCCTGCGCTATGTGGTCGCCGGGGCGGAGAAACTGCAGGAGAGCACCAAACAGCTGTGGCAGGATAAATTCGGCCTGCGCATTCTCGAAGGCTATGGCGTGACCGAGTGCGCGCCGGTGGTATCGATTAACGTACCGATGGCGGCGAAGGTCGGCACCGTGGGCCGTATCCTGCCGGGGATGGACGCCCGCCTGCTGGCGATGCCAGGCATTGAGCAAGGGGGGCGACTGCAGCTAAAAGGGCCGAACATCATGAAAGGCTACCTGCGGGTGGAAAACCCCGGGGTGCTGGAAGCGCCAGCGGCGGAAAACCAGCACGGCGAGAAGGAAGCGGGCTGGTATGACACCGGCGATATCGTCACCTTCGACGAGCAGGGCTATGTTCGCATCCAGGGCCGCGCGAAGCGCTTTGCCAAAATCGCCGGCGAGATGATCTCCCTCGAGATGGTGGAGCAGGTGGCCCTCGGCGCGTCGCCGGACAAAATGCACGCCACGGCGATTAAACAGGACGCCAGCAAAGGCGAGGCGCTGGTGCTGTTTACCACCGATAATGAACTGACTCGCGAAGCCCTGCTGCGCTACGCTCGCCAGCACGGAGTACCGGAGCTGGCGGTACCGCGAGATATACGCTGGCTGAAGCAACTGCCGGTGCTGGGCAGCGGCAAGCCAGACTATGTCACCCTGAAAAACATGGTCGACGAGGCGGAAACAACCCATGAGTGAGTCAGTACATACTAACCCTTCGCTGTACTCGAAAGGGATGCTGGCGGTGATCTGCGCCCAGTTCCTGTCGGCCTTCGGCGACAATGCGCTTCTCTTCGCCACCCTGGCGCTGATGAAGCAGCTCTATTATCCGGAGTGGAGCCAGCCGGTCCTGCAGATGTTGTTTGTGGGCGCTTACATTCTTTTTGCTCCTTTTGTCGGCCAGTTTGCCGATAGCTTTGCCAAAGGCCGGGTGATGATGGTGGCCAACGGTCTGAAGCTGCTCGGCGCCGGCTGCATCTGCTTCGGTGTCAATCCGTTTATCGGCTATACGCTGGTGGGGATTGGCGCCGCCGCCTATTCGCCGGCCAAGTATGGCATTCTCGGTGAACTGACTACCGGCGATAAGTTGGTGAAGGCTAACGGACTGATGGAGTCCTCGACCATCGCGGCGATCCTGCTGGGCTCCATGGCCGGCGGGATCCTCGCCGACTGGCACGTGCTGGCGGCGCTGATCGTCTGCGCGCTGGTCTACGGCGGGGCGGTAGTGGCAAACCTGTGGATACCCAGGCTGCCGGCGGCGCGCCCGGGGCAGTCGTGGCGTTTTAAGCCAATGACGCACAGCTTCTTCAGCGCCTGCCGCACGCTGTGGCGCAACGGCGAAACCCGCTTTTCGCTGATGGGGACCAGCCTGTTCTGGGGCGCTGGCGTGACCCTGCGCTTCCTGCTGGTGATCTGGGTGCCGGTGGCGCTGGGCATTACCAGCAACGCCATGCCTACCTATCTTAATGCGATGGTGGCGGTCGGGATTGTGTTGGGGGCCGGGGCGGCGGCGAAGCTGGTGACCCTGGAGACGGTATCGCGCTGTATGCCGGCGGGAATATTGATCGGTATCGCGGTGATGGCCTTTGCGGTGCAGCAGTCGCTGCTGCCGGCGTTCGGTCTGCTGTTACTGCTCGGGGTGTTCGGCGGGTTCTTTATCGTACCGTTGAACGCGCTGCTGCAGGAGCGTGGGAAACATTCGGTCGGGGCAGGTAACGCCATTGCGGTACAGAACCTGGGCGAAAACGTGGCGATGCTGCTGATGCTGGGGCTCTATTCCCTGGCGGTGAGCGTGGGCGTTCCGCCGGTCGCCGTGGGGATAGGGTTTGGCGCGGCCTTTGCCGTGTCCATCGCCGCGCTGTGGGTCTGGGGGCGGCGTAAATAACCTCCCGGCTTGCGCTGCGCTTAACCGGGCGACGGGTTCATCAATGTCTGCTCTTCGGTAGCCCGGGTGGTGGCGTATACGCCGCTACCCGGGGCTTTGCTTTCTTACGGTGCCGGGTAGGTATAAACCTGATGCACCGCCTCAATCTCCGCTAATACCTCTTCACTCAGTTCAAGCTGCAAACTTTCCACGTTGGCCTGCAGCTGCGCCATGGTCGTCGCCCCCAGCAGGGTGCTGGCGACAAATGGCTGCCGACGCACAAAGGCCAGCGCCATTTGCGCCGGATCGAGGCCGTGGCGTTTGGCGATATCCACATAGGCCGCTACCGCTTTCTGCGACTGCTCGCTGCTGTAGCGCGTAAAGCGGCTGAACAGCGTGTTACGCGCCCCTGCCGGCTTCGCGCCGTTGAGATACTTCCCGGTCAGTGTGACGAAAGCCGGGCAGGAGTAGGCCAGCAGCTCCACGCCTTCGAACTGACTCACTTCCGCGAGGCCGACTTCAAAGCTGCGGTTCAGCAGGCTGTAAGGATTCTGAATCGTCACGATCCGCGGCAGGTCGTGCTTATCCGCCAGGTGCAGATAACGCATCACGCCGAAGGCGGTTTCGTTCGACACGCCGATGTAGCGGATCTTCCCGGCGCGCTGGAACTCGGTCAGCGCTTCGAGGGTATCCAGCAGGGTCACGGCGGGCGCGGCATCAGCCCAGGTATAACCCAGCTTGCCAAAGCAGTTGGTTGGGCGCTGCGGCCAGTGTACCTGGTACAGGTCGAGGTAATCGGTCTGCAGCCGCTTCAGGCTGGCGTGCAGCGCCTCGCGGATATTTTTGCGGTCCAGGACGTGATTGGGCCGAATGCTGCTGTCGTTATTGCGCGCGGGCCCGCTAACTTTGGAGGCCAGCACCAGCTTTTCGCGATTGCCGCGTTTCGCCAGCCAGTTGCCGACGTAGGTTTCAGTCAGCCCCTGAGTTTCCGGGCGCGGCGGGACGGGGTACATTTCGGCGACATCGATCAGATTGATGCCGTTGGCAACCGCGTAATCGAGCTGCTGATGGGCATCAGCTTCGCTGTTCTGCTCGCCAAAGGTCATGGTCCCCAGCCCGAGGGTGCTGATTTCAAGTGAACTGTGTGGGATACGGTGATACTGCATAGCCAGCTTCCTTTTTATTTATAAGGTCAGGCATTCCCCGACAAAGGAGTATCAACATGGCAGAGGGTGAGAAAAAGAGGAAGTAAAAAATCAAAAAAGCCGGGTGACGAGGAGGGGCGGTGGGTGGAACCCGCGGCGTCCTGGTGTGTCCCGACTCTTCTCAAAAGACTGGTTGTCGGTAAGCGCAGCGTCAACAGAGGCTGGGGCCGACGGGGAAAGATTAACGCTTAATGATTTGCGAAACGTCGTCACGATTGATCTGCATTTTATTACCCTGCTGATCTTCGTAACTGATTAAACCGGTATCGTCATCCACGGTAGGTTTACCGTCGGTCAGGATCATTCGCCCATCTTTGGTCGCCATGACGTAATCGCTGCTGCAACCGGAAACCGAGAACGCCAGTCCTACGGCGGAAATCAATACTGCCCATTTTTTCATCGTCATCACCTCTTGAGTAGCTGCACCCCATACCCGTCTATTAATAGCCTGATTTGTGAGACATAAAAAGCAGTAAAGTCTGAAAAAGGGTTGCAGCCTGTGACCAGGCTGCAATTTTGTGGTTTACAGCGGGTTTTTCTTATTACGCAGCAGGTTAAGGCTCTCCACCGCAATAGAGAAGAACATGGCGAAATAGATGTATCCCTTCGGCACATGAACGTCGAAACTTTCCAGCATCAGGGTAAAGCCGACGAGGATCAGAAACGACAGCGCCAGCATTTTCACCGAAGGATGGCGGTCAACAAAATCGCCGATAGGTCGCGCGGCGAACATCATCACCCCCACCGCAATCACCACCGCCGCCATCATGATGAACAGATGATCCGACAGGCCGACGGCGGTGATCACTGAATCGAGGCTAAAGATGATATCCAGCAGCATGATCTGCACGATAGCGCCGAGAAAGGAGTGGACGTTGGTCTTCAGCCCCTCTTCTTCACCTTCGATAGATTCATGGATCTCTTTACTGGCTTTCCAGATAAGGAATAGCCCACCGAGCAGCAAGATCAGGTCGCGAAACGAAATCTCCTGACCGAGGACGGTGAAGAGCGGGTTGGTCAGTTTCACTACCCAGGCGATAGAGGCCAGCAGCGCCAGGCGCATGACCATCGCGCCCATCAAACCGATCCGTCGCGCGTGGGCGCGCTGGGCGGTGGGGAGCTTGGCCACGACCAGAGAGAGAAAAATAATATTATCGATCCCGAGCACGATCTCCAGCAGCGTCAACGTGCCCAGCGCCAGCCAGGCGTTAGGATCGGTTATCCATGCAAATAACATTGTTCAAAGTCCTGCAAAATAGAAAGCAGCAATTATATGCAAGCCCTAACGCAGAACAAAAAATTAATCGTGTTGTAACAAGAAATGGCGGGCGAGCAGGGCGGCGGTAAAATTCTTTTTCAGGTAAAAGCCGCGCGGCAGCGTCAGGATCGTCTCCCCGTGCGCGCCGATGGCCTCGGTCAGCGCCTTGCTGTTGGCGGCTTTCGGTCTTAACTGCAGCACCTCGCCATGGCGGGCGGTAATGCGCTCAACTTCGCCCAAAACAATGAGATCCATCAGCTCCTCCCAGTCCATGCGCAGCTGGCGCTCCTCGTCTTCGTCCGGACTCCACAGCAGTGGTGCGCCGACGCGCCGTGCCGCCAGCGGAATGGTGCGCTCACCCTCCACCGGGATCCACAGGACGCGCTGCAGCTTATGCCGCACATGGCTGCTCTCCCAGGTGACGCCGCTATTGCCGGTTAACGGGGCGACACAGACGAAGGTGGTCTCCAGCGGACGCCCCCGGCTGTCAATGGGGATCGTTTTGAGCTCGACCCCCAGCGCGGCGAAATCCTGCTCGGGTTTACTGCCTGCGCTGGCGCCCAGCCATAGCTCCAGCAGAATGCCCGTCCAGCCTTTATCGCGTTTCAGATCGCGCGGAATGGGGATCCCGGCCAGCGCCGCCAGCTCGCCCAGCGAATAGCCAGCCAGCTGACGGGCCTGGGCCAGCAACTGTTCCTGACTTTGCGGCGGCGAGGAGAGAGGGGCGATAGTGGGCATAGGGCGCTACCTTTGGCTAAAAAATGAGCGCTATTTTTGCGCGTTGTGGATAGAGTTTACCGTTTTCTGAGTAACTATACCAATGTCATGATTTATATGAGTTTTTAAACTTATTGCGCCGCGGGTGAAAACCGTGAAAACAGGTTTTCCAGAACTGGTCACTGACAATAAACAGGATCTTACACCATGTTATCCACAGAAAATTGGGATAACTGGGGAAAAGCCTCACTACTGGTTCGATTTACAGCCTTGACGTGCGACGAAAATCGAAATTTTAGAGAAAACCTGCCCGCGGTCTGCGCGTAATCTGTGGATAAAATCGACATTGCTCGATCTTTCATCAGTCAGCGGATCGCATATGTGATGATCGTCACGTTACGTTGTAATAAATGAAAGGAATATATTCTAACTTGATGAATATGCTATCATTATTTTAAGGTGTTAGCGGTGCGATGTTCAGATTACTCCGGGTTTTCCCGGGGTAATTCCGTACTTCTTCACAACTCTATCCACAGAAAAAGTGAATAAAATAGGGCCTAAGCCGTATTCGTTGTTTATAACTCTGGCCATTACTGTGAGTTATTCAAATGTTATCCGTTCTCAGTGTGCGAACAGAGTGGTTTACCGTTTCCGGCGAGTGTGAAACAATCATTCACATTGAAGCTTATCTTGAGGTAGTCCGGTGATTGATGACGATGGCTACCGCCCAAATGTCGGTATTGTAATCTGTAATCGTCAGGGCCAGGTCATGTGGGCCCGGCGCTATGGTCAGCACTCGTGGCAGTTCCCGCAAGGGGGCATAAATCCAGGAGAATCCGCAGAGCAGGCGATGTATCGGGAATTGTTTGAAGAGGTCGGGTTAAGCCGTAAAGATGTGCGGATCCTTGCCTCAACCCGTAACTGGCTGCGTTACAAGTTGCCTAAACGTTTGGTGCGTTGGGACACAAAGCCGGTTTGTATCGGCCAGAAACAAAAGTGGTTTCTTTTGCAGTTGATCGGCAACGATGCGGACATCAATATGCAAACCAGCAGTACACCAGAATTTGATGGTTGGCGCTGGGTGAGTTACTGGTACCCGGTCCGCCAGGTGGTGTCGTTCAAGCGCGACGTCTACCGCCGGGTGATGAAAGAGTTCGCCAGCGTGACCATGTCGCTGGCGGAGAGTGCACCTAAGCCGCAAAGCGCGCCTGCTTATCGACGTAAAAGAGGTTAAGCCACGCACATTATGCTCACTCGGTTGCGAGAAATAGTCGAGAAGGTCGCGAGTGCGCCGCGTTTAAACGAGGCGCTGGATATTCTGGTGACGGATGTCTGCCAGGCGATGGAGACGGAAGTCTGCTCGGTTTACCTGGCTGACAATGACCGACGCTGCTATTACCTGATGGCCACCCGCGGGTTAAAAAAACCTCGCGGGCGCACCGTTGCGCTGGCGTTCGATGAAGGCCTGGTGGGTCTGGTTGGCCGCCTGGCGGAGCCCATCAACCTCGCCGATGCGCAAAAACACCCCAGCTTCAAATATATCCCTGCCGTCAAAGAGGACCGCTTCCGCGCCTTCCTTGGCGTGCCGATCATTCAGCGCCGCCAGCTGTTGGGCGTGCTGGTGGTCCAGCAGCGCGAGCTGCGTCAGTTTGATGAAAGCGAAGAGTCTTTCCTCGTCACCCTCGCCACCCAGATGGCGGCGATCCTCTCCCAGTCCCAGCTGAACGCCCTGTTCGGCCAGTATCGTCAGACGCGCATTCGCGCCCTCCCGGCCTCTTCCGGGGTGGCGATCGCCGAGGGCTGGATGGACGTCAGCCTGCCGCTGATGGAGCAGGTGTATGAAGCCTCGACGCTGGACACCGCCTCGGAACGCGAACGCCTGACCGGCGCGCTGGAAGAGGCGGCTAACGAATTTCGTCGCTACAGCAAACGCTACGCTGCCGGCGCGCAAAAAGAGACGGCGGCGATCTTCGATCTCTACTCGCACCTCCTCTCCGACGCCCGCCTGCGTCGCGAGCTGTTTGCCGAAGTCGACAAAGGCGCGGTGGCCGAGTGGGCGGTCAAAAAGATCATTGAGAAGTTCGCCGAACAGTTTGCCGCGCTCAGCGACGGTTATCTGAAAGAGCGGGCCGGCGATCTGCGTACCCTGGGTCAGCGTCTGCTGTTCCATCTCGACGACAGCATTCAGGGGCCCAACACCTGGCCGGCGCGCATTATCCTCGTGGCGGACGAGCTGTCGGCCACCACCCTCGCCGAAGTGCCGCAGGATCGTCTGGTCGGTGTGGTGGTGCGCGATGGCGCCGCCAACTCCCATGCCGCCATTATGGTACGCGCCCTCGGGATCCCGACGGTGATGGGCGCCGATATCCAGCCCTCTCTGCTGCATGGCCATACGCTGATTGTCGATGGCTATCGCGGTGAGCTGCTGGTGGATCCCGAACCTGTCCTGTTGCAGGAATATCAGCGCCTTATTAGCGAAGAGAACGAGCTCAGCCGCCTGGCGGAGGACGATCTCCAGCGCGCGTCGGAGCTGAAAAGCGGCGAGCGGGTGAAAGTCATGCTCAACGCCGGCTTAAGCCCGGAGCACGAAGAGAAGCTCGGCAGCTTTGTTGACGGCATTGGCCTCTACCGTACCGAAATTCCCTTTATGCTGCAGAGCGGCTTCCCCTCTGAAGAGGAGCAGGTCGCCCAGTATCAGGGCATGCTGCAGATGTTTAACAGCAAACCGGTGACCCTGCGTACCCTGGACATCGGCGCGGATAAACAGCTGCCGTATATGCCGATCAGCGAAGAGAACCCGTGCCTCGGCTGGCGCGGGATCCGCATCACCCTCGATCAGCCGGAGATCTTTTTGATCCAGGTGCGGGCGATGCTGCGCGCCAACGCCGCCACCGGCAACCTCAGCATTTTGCTGCCGATGGTGACCAGTCTGGAGGAGGTGGATGAGGCCCGTCGGCTGATCGACCGCGCCAGCCGGGAAGTGGAAGAGATGATCGGCTACGCCATCCCACGTCCGCGCCTGGGGGTGATGCTGGAGGTCCCGTCGATGGTCTTTATGCTGCCGCAGCTGGCCAGTCGGATCGATTTTATCTCGGTAGGGACGAACGACCTGACCCAGTACCTGCTGGCCGTCGACCGCAACAATACCCGGGTCGCCAGCATGTATGACAGCCTGCATCCGGCGGTATTGCGGGCGCTGGCGATGATCGCCCATGACGCGGAGCGCTTTGGCATCGATCTGCGACTGTGCGGCGAGATGGCGGGCGACCCGATGTGCGTGACGATCCTTATCGGCCTCGGTTATCGCCATCTGTCGATGAACGGCCGCTCGGTGGCGAGGGTGAAATATCTGCTGCGCCGCATTGATATCGAAGAGGCGCAGGAGCTGTCGCGTCGCAGCCTTGATGCCCAGATGACCGCTGAGGTGCGCCATCAGGTGGCGGCCTTTATGGAGCGTCGCGGTCTCGGCGGCCTGATCCGCGGCGGGCGGTAGCGGTAGCCCGGGTGAGGCGTAAGCCGTAACCCGGAGATCCTCTGCTCGCACCATCCGGCAAAATAGGGTACCGCCGGGAAAACGGCATTCTGTTAGCATCCGTATACATATCTTTTACACGTTCGGCGCGGATCGCACTCCAGGCTTATGCTATGATTCGCCTCCTTCGGCGTGCCCGTTTTTATCGGGCATAGATCATCACCGCTGTCCACTTTCGGCGGAATAACAAGTCTTTATGGTGACAGATGAATAGTGGCTACCTGCATTTTCCGGAGTTCGATCCGGTCATTTTTTCTCTAGGCCCGGTCTCCCTCCACTGGTACGGTTTGATGTACCTGGTGGGCTTTGTCTTTGCGATGTGGCTGGCCACCCGTCGGGCGAATCGTCCGGGCAGCGGCTGGACGAAAAATGAAGTGGAAAACCTGCTCTACGCGGGCTTCCTCGGCGTCTTCCTGGGCGGCCGTATCGGCTACGTGCTGTTTTACAACCTGCCGGTATTTCTTGCCGATCCGCTGTATCTGTTCCGCGTCTGGGACGGCGGCATGTCGTTCCACGGCGGCCTGATCGGCGTGATCCTGGTGATGATTATCTTCGCCAGACGCACCAAACGCACCTTCTTCCAGGTCTCCGATTTTATCGCGCCGCTGATCCCGTTTGGTCTTGGCGCCGGGCGTCTGGGCAACTTTATCAACGGCGAGCTGTGGGGCCGCGTAGACCCGAGCTTCCACTACACGATGATTTTCCCGGGCTCCCGTGCCGAAGACCTGGCGCTTCTGCCGACGCATCCGGAATGGCAATCGCTGTTCGATACCTACGGCGCGCTGCCGCGTCACGCGTCGCAGCTGTACGAGCTGGCGCTGGAAGGCGTGGTACTGTTCCTGATCCTCAACCTGTTTATCCGTAAACCGCGCCCGACCGGCTCCGTTTCCGGTCTGTTCCTGATTGGCTACGGCCTGTTCCGCATCATCGTGGAATTCTTCCGCCAGCCCGACGCCCAGTTCACCGGCGGCTGGGTGCAGTACATCAGTATGGGGCAGATTCTTTCGATCCCGATGGTGCTTGCGGGTATCATTATGATGGTTTGGGCTTACCGCCACCGTCCGCAGCAACAGAATTCTTGAGGAACCATGAAACAGTATCTTGATTTGATGCAGAAAGTGCTCACCGAGGGCACGCCAAAAAATGACCGCACCGGCACTGGCACGATCTCCATTTTCGGCCATCAGATGCGTTTTAACCTGCAGGAAGGCTTCCCGCTGGTGACCACCAAGCGCTGTCATTTACGCTCCATCATCCATGAACTGCTGTGGTTCCTGCAGGGCGACACCAACATCGCCTATCTGCACGAGAACAACGTCACCATCTGGGACGAGTGGGCGGATGAGAATGGCGACCTGGGGCCGGTCTACGGCAAACAGTGGCGTTCCTGGCCTGCGCCGGACGGCCGCCATATCGACCAGATCAGCACGGTGATGAACCAGCTGAAAAACGACCCGGACTCCCGCCGGATCATCGTCTCGGCATGGAACGTCGGCGAGCTGGATAAAATGGCGCTGGCGCCGTGCCACGCCTTCTTCCAGTTCTACGTCGCCGACGGCAAGCTCTCCTGCCAGCTGTATCAGCGTTCCTGCGATGTGTTCCTCGGCCTGCCGTTCAATATCGCCAGCTACGCGCTGCTGGTGCATATGGTGGCGCAGCAGTGCGATCTGCAGGTCGGTGATTTCGTCTGGACCGGCGGAGACACCCATCTGTACAGCAACCATCTTGAGCAGACCAACCTGCAGCTAAGCCGCGAACCGCGTCCGCTGCCGAAGCTGGTCATCAAACGCAAGCCGGCGTCGATCTTCGACTACCGCTTTGAAGACTTCGAGATTGAAGGTTACGATCCGCACCCGGGCATTAAAGCGCCGGTGGCGATTTAACCCCCCAGCAGAGATGACTAACCGGCGCCCGATGGCGCCGGTTTTTTTATGCCCTTCGCACCACCCGATGGGAGCGCTTTCCGTTACCACCGGGAGAAGGTTGTTTTCACCTGCCCCCCAGGCCACAGGTGGTTGCGGTGGGCGAAGTTGGGTAGACGTTCGCAAAAAAATGTTCTTCTGTCGAGTATGCAAAGCTTTTTTGCGTATCTGGCCGGGAAAGCTATTTTCCGTCGTCGCGCCAGGGCCAAT
Source organism: Klebsiella sp. HMSC16C06 (assembly GCF_001808325.1). Classification (NCBI taxonomy): domain Bacteria; kingdom Pseudomonadati; phylum Pseudomonadota; class Gammaproteobacteria; order Enterobacterales; family Enterobacteriaceae; genus Klebsiella; species Klebsiella sp. HMSC16C06. Next base: position 123,859 of record NZ_KV793021.1, on the reverse strand, counting down.
CGCCGCGGCATACTCGACGCCATGAACAGAGAACATGGCTACACCCTGATGGAAACCCTGGTAACGCTGACACTGATGATGATCCTCAGCGTCGGCGGCCTGTACGGCTGGCAGCGCTGGCAGCAGCAGCAACGACTGTGGCAAACCGCCGTCCAGGTGCGGGATTTTCTGCTCTTTCTGCGCGATGACGCCAACGCCTACAACCGGGACCGCGTGCTTCGCGTCGGCCAGGACGAAGTGGGCTGGTGCCTGAGCGCGGAGGGGGAGGGGCCTGACTGCGCCTCGGGGACATCCTTCACGCTGCGCCCGCGCTGGCCGGGGATCACGCTGGCTGGCGTTACGCCTGGTCTGGGGTTTTATGGTCTGCGCAGCACCGCCTGGGCGGGGAATCTGCGGCTGCAGAGCGCGGCCGGCAGCTGGAGCATCGTGATCTCACACTGGGGGCGGATTCGTTTATGCCCCAGCGATAGCGCAGGAGGATGCCAGTGAGCCGCCGCGGATTTTCCCTGGCGGAGGCGCTTATCGCCATGGCAATTGGCTCGCTGCTGCTGATCGGAGCCTGCCGCTTTCTGCCTGCCCTGCAGCGCCATATTCTGCGTCAGGGCGAACAGCTGACCCTGGAGAATGAGCTGTGGCAGCGCGTGCATGCCGTGGGGAAACACCTGCAGCGCGCCGGGTACTGCCGGGGAGCGTGCGGCGGAGCCGGGCTGGAGCTAACCGCCGGCGGCGAGTGCCTGATTGTGCGCTGGGATGCGAACAGCAACGGGAGATGGGAAACTTCCCCTGCGGCAATGGCGGAGAGTACTGGCTTTCGCCTGCGCGACGGTGCGCTGGAGACCTTGCGCGGGGCCAGCGACTGCCGCGGCAGCGGATGGGAAAAAATCACCAACCCGGCCGCTATCGTAGTGACGCGCTTCTCGGTACAGCGTCTGGTCACCACGGGCTTTGCGCCGGAGCTGAGCGTGACGCTGGCGGCGCGCTCTGCCCGGCAGGCGGGGCTGGTGAGTGAGGGGGAGCAGCGGGTGACGGGGTATAACCTGTGATCCGCCAGCGTGGGATGTCGTCGCTGCTGATGGTGCTCCTGTTGCTGACTCTCGGCAGCCTGTTACTCGAGGGGCTTAACCTGCAGCAGCGGGCGCTGCTGGCGCAAACTGCTAGCGAAACGCAGGCGATCCGCGATACGGCCATTGCCCATTCGGCGCTGCAGTGGGGAAAACAGCAGGCCTGGTCGGCGCAGGTGCCGCTGGCCTGCCGGGAGCAGGCACAGCAGGGCTGGCGTGCCTGTCTGCGTATCTTCAGCGACGGTTCGCTGCTGCTCAGTAGCGCCAGCGGCGAGGTGCAGGTCTGGCAGTCCGGCGAGGTGCGCGGCGGGCAGGTGCGTTTTTCCGCCCACGGCTGGAGCGATTTTTGCCCGCTCAGGGAGGTGAGCTTATGTCAAATGCCCTGAAGCGTCAGCGGGGGTTTAGCCTGCCGGAGACCGTGCTGGCGATGGCGCTGATGGTGCTGACGGTTACCGCGCTGGGCGGCTATCAGCGCGGAATGGCGCAAGGGGTTCACCAGTTGAACCAGACGCGTCAGCTGTGGCGCGACGCGTGGCGCTATAGCCAGCTCTCCGCGCCGCCGTCGCCGGCACACGGGCAGGTAAGCCGTATGCAGACATCGACGCAAAGATGTGTCAGCATCACGGTAACGATCAGTAGGCCCGTTGCAAAGCGGGTGCAGATGAGCCGGCTGCATTGCCCGGTCAGTCAGTAGTCAGGAGCAATTATGTTAAGGGTATACCACTCAAACCGGCTGGATGTTCTCGAGGCGTTGATGGAATTTATCGTCGAGCGCCAGCGGCTGGATGACCCTTTTCAGGCCGAAATGGTGCTGGTGCAGAGTACCGGCATGGCGCAGTGGCTGCAGATGACCCTGGCCTCGCGCTTCGGGATTGCCGCCAATATCGAGTTCCCGCTGCCGGCGAGCTTTATCTGGGACATGTTCGTGCGCGTCCTGAAAGATATTCCGGGTGAAAGCGCCTTCAGCAAGCAGAGCATGAGCTGGAAGCTGATGACCCTCCTGCCGCAGCACCTGGAGGAAGACGATTTTATCTTGCTGCGCCAGTATCTGAGCGATGACGGTGACAAGCGCAAGCTGTTTCAGTTGGCTGCCCGGGTGGCGGACCTCTATGACCAGTACCTCGTCTATCGCCCGGAGTGGCTGATGCGCTGGGAGGCCGGCCAGCGGGTTGATGGCCTCGGCGACGCACAGCAGTGGCAGGCGCCGCTGTGGCAGGCGCTGGTGAGCTACACCGCCGAGCTGGGGCAACCGCAGTGGCACCGCGCCAATCTCTACCAGCGCTTTATCAGTACCCTGGAAAAAGCGGACGAACTGCCCGCCGGGCTGCCGTCGCGCGTTTTCATCTGCGGAATTTCTGCGCTGCCGCCGGTCTATCTTCAGGCGCTGCAGGCGCTGGGTAAGCATGTTGATGTCTACGTATTGTTTACCAACCCCTGCCGCTACTACTGGGGAGACATTAAGGATCCGGCGTTTCTGGCGAAGCTGCTGTCGCGTCAGCGGCGCCATCACCGCGAGGGGCGCGCGCTACCCCTGTTTCGCGATACCGAGCAGGCACCAGGGTTGTTTAATGACGCCGGGGAGCAGGATGTCGGCAACCCGTTGCTCGCCTCCTGGGGCAAACTGGGGCGCGACTATATCTACCTGTTGGCAGGGCTGGAGCGCTATGAGGAGCTGGATGCCTTTGTCGATATTGCTCCTGATAACCTGTTGCATAACCTGCAGTCGGATATCCTCGAACTGCGCAACGCGGCGGTGGCCGGGCAGAGTGCAGAGGCGTTCGCCCACAGTCGCGACAAACGTCCGCTGGCGCTGGATGACCGCAGTCTGAGCATTCACGTCTGCCACAGTCCGCAGCGCGAAGTGGAAGTTCTGCACGATCGGCTACTGGCGATGCTGGAGGCGGATCCGACGCTCACCCCGCGGGATATCATCGTCATGGTGGCGGATATCGACAGCTACAGTCCCTATATTCAGGCGGTGTTTGGCGCGGCCAGCGGCGATCGCTGGCTGCCGTGGGCAATCTCCGACCGTCGCGCCCGCGAGTCGCACCCGGTGCTACAGGCGTTTATTACGCTGCTCTCGCTGCCGGACAGCCGCTTCGCCAGCGAAGATGTGCTGGCGCTGCTGGACGTCCCGGTGCTGGCGGCGCGCTTTAATATCACGGAAGAAGGGCTGCGCTACCTGCGCCAGTGGGTGAACGAGTCCGGCGTCCGCTGGGGAATGGATGACGACAACGTCCGCGAGCTGGACCTGCCGGCGACCGGGCAGCATACCTGGCGGTTCGGCCTCACCCGCATGCTGTTGGGCTACGCCATGGACAGCCGCGAGGGAGAATGGCAGTCGGTGCTGCCATATGACGAATCCAGCGGTTTGATCGCCGAACTGGTGGGCAACCTCGCGTCGCTGCTGATGCAGCTTAATCTGTGGCGACGCGGCCTCGCCCAGCAGCGGCCGCTGGCGGAGTGGCTGCCGGTCTGTCGCGATCTGCTGAATGACTTTTTCCTGCCGGACAGCGAGACCGAAGCGGCGCTGGCGCTGATTGAGCAACAATGGCTGGCGGTTATTGATAGCGGTCTGGAAGCACAGTATGGCGACCAGGTGCCACTGACGCTGCTGCGCGACGAACTGGCTCAGCGTCTGGATCAGCAGCGGATCAGTCAGCGCTTTCTTGCTGGCCCGGTCAACATCTGCACCCTGATGCCGATGCGCTCTATTCCTTTCAAAGTGGTTTGCCTGCTGGGGATGAACGACGGAGTTTATCCGCGAACGCTGCCGCCGCTGGGCTTTGATTTGATGAGCCAGAAGCCGCAGCGCGGCGACCGCAGCCGGCGTGATGATGACCGCTATCTGTTCCTCGAAGCGCTGATGTCCGCCGAACAGACGCTGTATATCAGCTACATCGGCCGTTCGATCCAGGACAACAGCGAGCGCTTTCCCTCGGTGCTGGTGCAGGAGCTGGCGGATTATATCGGCCAGAGCCACTGTCTCGCTGGCGACGAGGAGCTTGATTGTGACGCCAGCGAAGCCCGTGTCAAAGCTCATATCACCCATCTGCATACGCGCATGCCGTTCGACGTCGCCAATTTTCAGGAGGACGAGAACAAAAGTTACGCCCGCGAATGGCTGGCCGCCGCCGGTCAGCAGGGGGAAGCGCATAACGACTTCATTCAGCCGCTCACTGCGCTGCCGATTGACAGCCTGCCGTTCGAGCAGCTCCTGCGTTTCTGGCAGCACCCGGTTCGCGCATTCTTTCAGCAGCGTCTGCGGGTCAATTTCCGCGCGGAAGAGGACGATATTCCTGACGACGAACCCTTCACTCTTGAAGGGCTGAGCCGTTATCAACTGAATCAGCAGTTGCTCAATACGCTTATCGAGGAGCAGGACGTCTCGGCTATGTTCCGCCGCTTCCGCGCCGCCGGCGAGCTGCCGTATGGCGCCTTTGGCGAGCTGGTCTGGGAGACGCAGCGCCTGGAGATGCAGGCCCTGGCCGAGCGAGTGATGGCCGAGCGCCAGCAGGCGCAGAGTATGGAGATCGATCTGCAGTGCGGCAGCGTAAATCTCACCGGCTGGCTGCAGCAGGTGCAGCCGGACGGCCTGCTGCGCTGGCGGCCTTCGCTGCTGAGCGTCTCCCAGGGGATGCAACTTTGGCTGGAACATCTTGTCTACTGTGCCAGCGGCGGCACCGGCGAGAGCCGGCTGTTTGTGCGTAAAGAGGGAGAGTGGCGCTTCCCGGCGCTGGCGCCCGCCGAGGCGCAGGCGTACCTTAATGCGCTGGTGGATGGCTATTTGCAGGGGATGTCACAGCCGCTGCTGCTGCTGCCGGAAAGCGGTGGCGCCTGGCTGAAAGCCTGTTACGACGCCGAAAAGGATGTCATCTTAATGGACGAAGAGACGCAGCAGAAAGCGCGGAGCAAATTCCTGCAGACCTACGAAGGTAACATGGTGGTCAGCGGGGAGGGCGCCGATATCTGGTATCAACGCCTGTGGCGTTCGCTGGAGCCGGCGCATTACGAAGAAATCATTGCCCAGACGCAGCGTTATCTGTTACCGCTATATCGTTACCATCAGTCCACACAAATTTAAATAGTATAAAAATTGCGCAGTGAATGGCGGTTCATTTATTATGCGCAACGTATCACGGACTGATGGACATAAAAGGCTGCACGCTGTGCAGCGCAAGTTTGTTAATGATGAGGTTCGTGAATGCCCCGCAGTTTATGGTTCAAGGTTTTTGTTGTGCTGGCCGCCCTCTGGGCGCCGTTTAGTCAGGCCGACACCGGATGGCAGCCGATTCAGGAGACGATCCGCAAAAGCGAAAAAGATACGCGTCAGTATCAGGCGATCCGCCTTGATAACGACATGGTCGTGCTGCTGGTTTCCGATCCGCAGGCGGTGAAATCGCTGTCGGCGCTGGTGGTGCCGGTGGGATCCCTGCAGGATCCTGCCGATCATCAGGGGCTGGCGCATTTTCTGGAACATATGACGCTGATGGGGTCGCAAAAATATCCCCAGCCTGACAGCCTTGCAGAGTTTCTTAAGCTGCACGGCGGCAGCCATAACGCCAGCACCGCGCCTTACCGCACCGCGTTTTATCTCGAAGTGGAGAATAATGCGCTGGACGGGGCCGTAGACCGCCTGGCCGACGCCATCGCCGCGCCGCTGTTGGATAAGAAATATGCCGACCGCGAACGTAACGCGGTCAATGCCGAGCTGACGATGGCCCGGACGCGAGACGGGATGCGCATGGCCCAGGTCAGCGCGGAGACCATCAACCCGGCTCACCCGGCTGCCCACTTCTCCGGTGGCAACCTCGAGACGCTCAGCGATAAGCCCGGCAGTCCGGTGCTTGATGCGCTGCACACCTTCCGCGATAGCTGGTACTCCGCCAACCTGATGAAAGCGGTGATCTACAGCAACAAGCCGTTGCCGGAGCTGGCGCGGATGGCTGCTGACACCTTTGGCCGCGTGCCGAATCGTCAGATCAGCAGGCCGGAAATTACCGTCCCGGTGGTAACGGATGCGCAAAAAGGCATCATTATTCACTATGTGCCGGCGATGCCGCGCAAAGTGCTGCGCGTCGAGTTTCGCATCGACAACAACAGCGATCGCTTCCGCAGCAAAACTGATGAGCTGGTCACCTATCTTATCGGCAACCGCAGCCCGGGCACGCTCTCCGACTGGCTGCAAAAGCAGGGGCTGGCGGAAGGTATCCGCGCCGATTCCGATCCTGTGGTAAACGGCAACAGCGGCGTACTGGCGATCTCTGCTACCCTCACCGATAAAGGCCTGGCGCACCGCGACGAAGTGACGGCTGCCATTTTTAGCTACCTTGACCTCCTGCGTACTCAGGGCATCGACAAACGGTACTTCGATGAACTGGCGCATGTGCTGGCGCTGGATTTCCGCTATCCGTCGATCAACCGCGACATGGACTACGTGGAATGGTTGGCGGATACCATGATCCGGGTGCCGGTCGAGCATGCGCTGGACGTGGTGAATATTGCCGACCAGTACGACCCGCAGGCGATCAAAGACCGGCTGGCGATGATGACCCCGCAGAACGCCCGTATCTGGTATATCAGCCCCCAGGAGCCGCATAACAAGACGGCCTATTTTGTCGATGCGCCGTATCAGGTGGATAAGATTAGCGAGCAGACGTTCGCTGACTGGCAGCAAAAATCGCAGGCCATCCAGCTGCAGCTGCCGGTGCTCAACCCCTATATTCCGGATGATTTCACCCTCATCAAAAGCGATAAAGCCTGGCCGCATCCGCAGCTGATCCTGGATGAACCGACGCTGCGGGTGGTGTATGCCCCGAGCCAGTATTTTTCCAGCGAGCCGAAGGCGGATATCTCCCTGGTGCTGCGTAATCCCCAGGCGATGGACAGCGCTCGCCGGCAGGTGATGTTTGCCCTCAACGATTATCTCGCCGGCATCGCCCTCGATCAGCTCAGTAACCAGGCGGCGGTCGGCGGCATTTCGTTCTCCACCGGCGCTAATAACGGATTAATGGTTAATGCCAACGGCTATACCCAGCACCTTCCGGCGCTGTTCAGCGATCTGTTGCAGGGATACTTCAGCTATACGCCGACCGAGGAGCAGCTGGAGCAGGCCAAATCCTGGTATGCGCAGATGATGGACTCCGCCGAGAAAGGCAAAGCCTACGATCAGGCGATAATGCCGATCCAGATGGTCTCCCAGGTGCCGTACTTCCAGCGCGAAGTGCGCCGGGCGCTGCTGCCCTCCATCACCCTTAAAGAGGTGCTCGACTACCGCGCCAACCTGAAAACCAAGGGGCGTCCTGAACTGATGGTGATCGGCAATATGACCGCCGATGCCGCCACGACGCTGGCCCGCCAGATCCAGCAGCAGCTGGGCGCTGACGGCAACGAATGGTGCCGCAACAAAGACGTGGTGGTGAACCGGCAGCAGTTGGCGATCTTCAACAAAGCGGGCAACAGTACCGACTCCGCGCTGGCCGCGGTGTTCGCGCCGCCCAACGTGGATGAGTTCAGCAGCACCGCCGCCAGCACCCTGCTGGGACAGATTATTCAGCCGTGGTTCTACAACCAGCTGCGTACCGAAGAGCAGCTCGGCTACGCGGTCTTTGCCTTCCCGATGAACGTGGGGCGCCAGTGGGGCATGGGCTTCCTGCTGCAGAGTAGCGACAAGCAGCCAGCCTTCCTCTGGCAGCGGTTCCAGGCCTTCTTCCCCACCGCGGAGGCGAAGCTGCGGGCGATGAAGCCGGAAGAGTTTGCCCAGCTCCAGCAGGCGGTGATAAGCCAGATGCTGCAGGCGCCGCAGACGCTGGGCGATGAAGCCTCGAAACTGAGCAAAGATTTCGATCGCGGTAATATGCGTTTTGATTCACGTGATAAAGTAGTGGCTCAGATTAAACTGCTGACGCCGCAAAAACTTGCCGACTTCTTCCATCAGACGGTGGTGGATCCGCAGGGCATGACGATCTTGTCCCAGATTTCCGGTAGCCAGAATGGCAAAGCGGACTATGCCCAGCCGAAAGGCGGCAAAGTGTGGGAAAACGTCAGCGCATTGCAGCAATCCTTACCCCTGATGCGAGAGAATGAATGACCGACACCGCTGAGTCTTTGGATCCCCTGCGCTTGCCCCTGAGGGGCGAGCGCCTGATAGAAGCCTCTGCGGGCACCGGAAAAACCTTTACCATCGCCGCGCTGTATCTGCGGCTGCTGCTGGGGCTGGGCGGCGAGTCTGCCTATCCCCGCGCCATCAGCGTTGAAGAGCTGCTGGTGGTGACCTTTACCGAGGCGGCGACCGAAGAGCTGCGCGGGCGTATCCGCAGCAACATCCACGAACTGCGCATCGCCTGCCTGCGCGGCGAATCCGACAACCCGCTCTACAGCGCGCTGCTGGCGGAGATCGCCGATAAAGACGACGCCGCGAAGATGCTGCTGCTGGCCGAACGGCAGATGGACGAGGCAGCGGTATTCACCATCCACGGCTTTTGCCAACGGATGCTGAGCCTTAACGCCTTCGAGTCGGGCATGCTGTTCGAGCAGCAGCTGATCGAGGATGAATCCCGCCTGCGCTATCAGGCCTGCGCTGACTTCTGGCGCCGCCACTGCTATCCGCTGACCCGTGATATCGCGGCGGTGATCCACGACGTGTGGAAAGGGCCGCGCGATCTGCTGAAGTCCCTTGACCGCTGGCTGCAGGGCGAAGCGCCGCAGCTTAAGTCGCCGCCAGCCCCCGACGAGACGCTGGCCGAACGCCATCAGCAGATCATCGGCCGCATTGACGCGCTCAAGCAGCAGTGGCGCGAGCAGGTGGGCGAGATCGAAGGCGTGCTGGAAAATTCCGGGCTCGACCGGCGGAAGTTCAATCGTGGCAACCAGGGCAAGTGGATTGAGAAAGTGAACGCCTGGGCGCAGGAAGAGACGTTGAGCTACCAACTGCCCGACGCGCTGGAGAAATTTGCCCAGTCGTTTCTGCATGAGCGCACCAAAGCCGGTGGCGAACCGCCGGTGCACCCTCTGTTTAGCGCCGTGGAGTCGCTGCTGGCCTCGTCGCTAACGCTCACCGATCTGGTGCTGGCGAGAGCGATGGTCGAGATCCGCGATGCGGTCGCGCGCGAAAAGCGCCGCCGCGGCGAGCTGGGGTTTGACGATATGCTTAGTCGGCTTGATGAGGCGCTGCGCGGCGACAGCGGCGAGGCGCTGGCCAGCGCCATTCGCCAGCGTTTTCCGGTGGCGATGATCGACGAATTTCAGGACACCGACCCCCAGCAGTACCGTATTTTCCGCCGCATCTGGCGCCAGCAGCCGGAGACGGCGCTGCTGCTGATTGGCGATCCGAAGCAGGCCATCTACGCCTTTCGCGGCGCCGATATCTTTACCTATATGAAAGCGCGCGGCGACGTTGCCGCGCACTACACCCTCGATACCAACTGGCGCTCATCGCCGGGCATGGTGGGCAGCGTCAACCGGCTGTTCAGCCTCAGCGATAACCCCTTCATGTTTCGTGAGATCCCGTTCCTGCCGGTGACGGCGGCGGCAAAGAACCAGGGGCTGCGCTTTACCGTTGACGCGGCGGACGTACCGGCGATGAACGTCTGGCTGATGCCCGGCGATGCCGTCGGCTCTGGCGATTATCAGACGTTTATGGCGCAGCTCTGCGCCACGCAGATCCGCGACTGGCTGAGCGCCGGCCAGCAGGGGCGCGCGCTGCTGTGGCGTGGGGAAACCTCGCGCCCGGTACAGGCTTCGGATATCACCGTGCTGGTGCGCAACCGGCTGGAGGCGGCGCAGGTGCGTGAAGCGCTGCAGGCGTTGGGCATTCCCTCGGTCTACCTCTCCAACCGCGACAGCGTTTTCGAGACGCTGGAGGCCCAGGAACTGCTCTGGCTATTGCAGGCGGTGCTGGCCCCGGAGCGGGAAAATACCCTGCGCAGCGCGCTGGCGACCTCGATGTTTGGCCTGACCGCGCTGGATATTGAAAACCTGAATCAGGATGAGCAGGCGTGGGACGCGCTGGTGGAGGAGTTCAGCGACTACCGCCAGATCTGGCGTCAGCGCGGGGTGATGCCGATGTTGCGGGCGCTGATGACGGCCCGGCATATCGCCGAGAACCTGCTGGCGACCCGCGGCGGCGAGCGGCGCTTAACCGACATTCTGCATATCAGCGAACTGCTGCAGGAGGCGGCCAGCCAGCTGGAAAGCGAGCATGCCCTGGTGCGCTGGCTGACGCAGCATATCGCCGAGCCGGACAGCAACGCCGCCAGCCAGCAGATGCGTCTCGAAAGCGATAAGCACCTGGTGCAAATTGTCACCATTCACAAGTCAAAAGGGCTGGAATACCCCCTGGTCTGGCTGCCGTTTATCGCCCGGTTTCGTAAACAGGACCAGGCGTTCTACCACGATCGCGACACCTTCGCGGCGGTGCTGGATCTGGGCCAGGATGAATCCAGCCTCGAGCTGGCGGAGGCGGAACGGCTGGCGGAAGATCTGCGCCTGCTGTACGTCGCCCTGACCCGCGCGGTCTGGCACTGCAGCCTCGGGGTGGCGCCGCTCAGCAGCCGGAAATCCGGCAACAGCGATTTCCACCTCAGCGCGCTGGGGCGGCTGTTGCAGGCGGGCGAAGCTATGGACGCCGCCGGGCTGGCCGCGCGGCTGGCGGACTTCTGTCATGGCGATATTGCATTACAGAGACCGGGCGAGCTGGATCTGACCCCGTGGCAGGCGCCCGCGGCGACCATCCCCCCGCTGTCGGCGCGCGAGCTGCAGCGCCGCATCGCCGACGACTGGCGGGGGACCAGCTACTCCGGACTGCAGCAGCATGGTTTCAGCGGCGGGCAGGATCTGCTGCCGCGCCTGGATGTCGATGCCGCCGGCGTCGGCGACGTCGTGGAAGAGCCACTGCTGACTCCTCACCAGTTCCCGCGCGGCGCCGCGCCGGGGACCTTCCTGCACAGCCTGTTTGAGGAACTGGACTTCACCCAGCCGGTGCCGGACGGATGGATGACAGAGAAGCTGCAACTGAGCGGGTTTGATGCGCAGTGGGCGCCGGTGCTGACCGACTGGCTGGGGGGCGTGCTGAAGACCCGCCTGCCGGGGGCGGATATCGCGCTCAATCAGCTTGCGGCGCGGGACAAACAGGTGGAGATGGCGTTTTACCTGCCTATCGCTCAGCTGCTGACGGCGGAGCGCCTTGACGCGCTTATCCGCCAGTACGATCCCCTCTCCGCCGACACGCCACCGCTGGATTTCCGCCAGGTGCGTGGCATGCTGAAGGGCTTTATCGATCTGGTCTTCCGCCACCAAGGCCGTTATTACCTGCTGGATTACAAATCCAACTGGCTGGGGGAAGATCGCGAGGCCTACACCCGGCTGGCGATGGAGCAGGCGATGCGTGCCCACCGCTACGATCTGCAGTATCAGCTGTACAGCCTGGCGCTGCACCGCTATCTGCGCCATCGGCTGGCCGATTACGACTACGACCGCCACTTTGGCGGGGTGATTTATCTTTTCCTGCGCGGCATGGACGGGCAGGAGGGGGAGCAGGGGATCTTCACCACCCGGCCGGTGCGACCGCTGATTGACGGTCTGGATCAGCTTTTTGCCGGAGAAACTCAGGAGGAGGCCTCATGACTTTCGAACAACTACTGCTGGCCGCGGTGGAGCAGCGTCTGCTGCGGCCATTGGACGTCCAGTTTGCCCTGATGGTGGCGCAAAACGACCCGCCGGCGGTTAAGCTGGCGGCGGCGTTACTGAGCCGGGATGCCGGAGAAGGGCACGTCTGCCTGCCGCTCTCGCGGCTGAACGACAATGAGGCGCTGAGCGGGAAAGCGGGGGAGATCCGCGATCGGCTGCTGGCCGAAGCCGGCGCGCCGGAGGACTGGCCCGCGCTGCTGCTCGCTTCGTCGGCGGTGAGCTGCGGCGATGCTCCGGCGCCGATGATTTTGTGCGGCGACCGGCTCTATCTGAACCGGATGTGGCGCAACGAGCTGACCGTCGCCCGCTTCTTTAACGAAGCCAACCGGGTGCTGGAGATGGATGAGGCGCGGCTGGCGTCAACGCTAAATGCGCTGTTTCCCGCCACTGGCGAAACCGACTGGCAAAAAGTGGCCGCGGCGGTGGCGCTGACCCGCCGTATCTCGGTGATCTCCGGTGGTCCCGGGACCGGGAAAACCACCACCGTGGCGAAGCTTCTGGCGGCGCTGATCCAGATTGACGACAGTCCACGCTGTCGTATTCGCCTGGCGGCACCGACGGGGAAAGCGGCGGCGCGCCTGACCGAATCGCTGGGCGCGGCGCTGAGAAAGCTGCCGCTGACCGATGCGCAGAAAGCGTTAATTCCCACCGAGGCCAGCACGCTGCATCGTCTGCTGGGCGCCCAGCCCGGCAGCCAGCGCATGCGCTATCACGCCGGCAACCCGCTGCATCTGGATGTGCTGGTCGTGGATGAAGCCTCGACGATTGACCTGCCGATGATGTCGCGGCTTATCGACGCGCTGCCGGCCCACGGGCGGGTGATTTTCCTCGGCGATCGCGACCAGCTGGCCTCCGTGGAAGCGGGGGCGGTGCTGGGGGATATCTGCGCCTGGGCGAGCTCGGGCTACACTGCCGCGCGGGCGCAGGAGCTGACCCGGCTGACCGGTTCGCCGGTGCCGGCGGGCGAGGGGGCTATCGCTGGCGCGCTGAGAGACAGCTTGTGCCTGCTGCAAAAGAGCTATCGCTTCGGCAGTCACTCCGGCATCGGGAGCCTGGCGCGGGCGGTGAATGCTGGCGCGCGCGCGGAGGTGAAGGCCACGCTGCGCCAGCCGTTTGACGATATCGCGCTTCATCCCCTCAGCACGACTGAAGAGTACGAGGCCATGCTCGGCGCGGCCCAGCAGGGCTATGAACGCTACCTGCAGCTGCGCCGCGAGCGGGCCGAACCGCAGGCCATGCTGGCCGCTTTCAGCGAATTCCAGCTGCTGTGCGCGCTGCGTGAAGGGCCGTACGGCGTGAGCGGCGTCAATGAGCGGCTGGAGCAGCGGCTCAACCGCCAGCGGGCGATCGCCCTGCCGCGCCACTCCCGCTGGTATGACGGCCGACCGATCATGATATCGCGCAACGACAGCGCGCTGGGGCTGTTTAACGGCGATATCGGCATAGCGCTGGAGCGCAACGGCGAGCTGCGGGTGTGGTTCCTGATGCCCGACGGCACCATCAAGTCGGTGCAACCGAGTCGCCTGCCGGAGCATGATACCGCCTGGGCGATGACCGTGCATAAATCGCAGGGCTCCGAGTTCGAACATGCGGCGCTGATCCTGCCGGCGCGCAGCGTCCCGCTGGTGACCCGCGAACTGGTCTACACGGCGATCACCCGTGCGAAACAGCGATTGTCGCTCTATGCCGACGAGCAGGTGCTCTCCCAGGCCATTGTGACGCGCACCGAGCGGCGCAGCGGCCTGGCGGAGATTTTCGCCGGGCGCGAAGCCCCCTGAGAGGCCGCATCCGGGCGATGGGAAAATAATGCAGCCCGTTGCCCGGACTGGCAGAAAAATCAGTAGCTGAAGACCAGGGGGATGAGCCAGAGCACCGATATCGAGTTCATGGCGCAAAAGCGGACTGCCGTGCCGCTGGCCAGCGGTGGGGTGGAACAGCGGGCAACAAAAATCACCAGCGAGGAGATGAGAACATTCATGCCGGACGTCAGGGCCAGCAGGAATAATATCGCGATGGCGGCGCCGAGCGCGGCATAACCATGCTGATGATGGCGCTGGTTATCCCAGAGCAGCAGTATCATCAGCAACCACGGATAGAGGGCGACCGCGGCGGTAATGAGGTTGATATGTCTGACCAGCCAGTTCGGTTTGGTTTCCATTATTTCAGCGATCCTTGCAGGGCGGGTGGCGGCCGTGGCGCCAGTCGACGTCCTGTCGACAGCCAATAGCATATCGGTGAGCCAGCGAGAAAGAAATGGCCTGCGCGGAAACCAGGAATTTCGCCCGCGTACCGCAGACGAGCGCTGGCGCGAAGAGTGGCGGGAGACCGGCCCAGGATAAAGCGATAAGCGTCGCGCTATCCCGGGCCGTTAGAAAGGGTGAAGAAGGGCCTAAGCGAGGTCGGCCATCAGCACCTTCGACCGGCGCTGATAGTTATACATCTGCTTTTTACTCTCCGGCAGCAGGTCGATATCCACCGGCGTGAAGCCGCGCTCCTGGAACCAGTGGATGCTGCGGGTGGTTAGCACGAACAGCTTGCTTAGTCCCATCTGTCTGGCCTGAGCGGCAATACGCTCCAGAAGCACCTCTCCCCGCGACGAGCTCCGGTAATCCGGATGCACCGCCACGCAGGCCATTTCGCCGATCTTCTCTTCCGGGAAAGGATAGAGGGCAGCGCAGGCGATAGTGGTGTTATCGCGCTGAATAATGGTGAATTTGTCGATCTCCATCTCCAGCTGCTCGCGGGAGCGGCGCACCAGGATGCCCTGCTGCTCAAGCGGGCTTATCAGCTCAAGAATACCGCCGATATCGTTGATGGTCGCCCGGCGGATCTGCTCCGCGCTCTCCATGACGATCTGGGTGCCGATGCCGTCGCGTGAGAACAGCTCCTGCAGCAGCGCGCCATTTTCCTGATAGCTGATCAGGTGGCAGCGCCGCACGCCGCTGCGGCAGGCCTTCACGGCCCCGCGCAGGAAGCGCACGGTGCCGGAGTTATAATCTTCGTCCGCTTCCAGCTCTTCGACGCGGGCCTGCGCCTCATTAGGGAACAGTTCGGAGACGATTTCCCCGGCCTGGTTGTAAACCCCTTGCGACGAACAGAAGCCGATCATTTTCTCCGCCTTCAGCTTGATGGCCAGCTGGGTGGCGATCTCTTCCGAAGTCAGGTTAAAGCTCTCGCCGGTGACCGACACCGCGACCGGCCCCATCAGGACAATGGCGCCGCTGTCGAGCTGACGATGAATCGCCTCTTCGTCAATGCGGCGAATGCGTCCGCTGTGGCAATAATCGACGCCGTCATCGACGCCCAGCGGCTGGGCGATGATAAAGTTGCCGCTGACAACGTTGATATGGGCCCCCTGCAGCGGGGTGTTGTTGAGGCTCATCGACAGGCGGGCGGTGATCTCCAGCTGCAGCATCCCCGCCGCCTGCTTAACCAGCTCAAGCGTTTTAGCGTCAGTCACTCGTGTCTGCTTGTGATAGACCGGCTCGTGGTGGTGCTCGGCGAGGTTAGCGTCAATCTGCGGGCGGGCGCCATAGACCACGACCAGGCGAATGCCCAGGCTATGCAATAATCCTATGTCATTGACAATATTTGAGAAATTTTCATGCTCAATGGCTTCGCCGCCCAGCATGATGACAAACGTTTTTCCCCGATGGGCATTAATATAGGGAACAGAATGGCGGAATCCTTCTACCAGTTCAGTGCGACGTTCCTTCACCATGACAAACCCTCAATGCATGATTATTCGTAATTATTGTATTTTTATTCTGTTTTGCTGTTAAACGCAAGTGCCAATTTTAGGCTAAGCCACGAAAAACATGTGACCCGGCGCAGGGTGTCAATGAATGTTTACCCTTTTATAGATGACAGGTTATATGCCTTTCGTTAAAGTTTCTGGTCAATCTGTTTGTTTTGGGTACAAATGCGTTTTTATTGCTTGGGAGTGGCATGTCGGGAAACAACTCTGGATTAAGCCGTCGCCGTCTGCTGCAGGGCGCGGGCGCCATGTGGTTAATGAGCGTGAGCCCTGTGGGGCTGGCTGCCGATGCGCGGGTGGTCGCTGTTCGCGTCTGGCCAGCATCGACCTACACGCGCGTCACGGTAGAATCGAATCATGTGCTGAAATACCGGCAGTTTGCCCTCAGTAACCCGGAGCGGGTGGTGGTGGATCTGGAAGGGGTTAACCTTAACTCTGTGCTGAAGGGCATGGGGGGGCAGATCCGCGATGACGACCCCTTTATTCAGTCCGCCCGCGTGGGCCAGTTTGATCCGCAAACCGTGCGCATGGTTTTTGAGCTCAAGCAGAACGTTAAGCCGCAGCTGTTTGCCCTCGCGCCGGTGGCCGGCTTTAAAGAGCGTCTGGTGATGGATCTCTACCCCGCCAACGCCACCGATGTTCAGGATCCGCTGCTGGCGCTGCTCGAGGATTACAACAAAGGCGACCTGGAGCGTCAGGTGCCGCCGGCGCAAAGCGGACCGCAGCCGGGCAAAGCCGGGCGTGACCGGCCGATTGTCATTATGCTCGATCCCGGACACGGCGGCGAAGACTCCGGCGCCGTGGGGAAGTATCGCACCCGCGAGAAAGATGTGGTGCTGCAGATTGCCCGCCGCCTCCGGGCGCTGATCGACAAAGAAGGCAATATGAAGGCCTATATGACCCGCAACGAAGACGTGTTTATCCCGTTGAAGGTGCGTGTCGCCAAGGCGCAGAAGCAGCGCGCCGACCTGTTCGTGTCGATTCACGCCGACGCCTTTACCAGCCGCCAGCCCAGCGGTTCCTCAGTGTTTGCCCTCTCCACCAGGGGGGCCACCAGTACCGCGGCAAAATATCTCGCCCAGACGCAGAATGCCTCGGATCTGATCGGTGGGGTCAGCAAGAGCGGCGACCGCTATGTCGACCACACCATGTTCGATATGGTGCAGTCCCTGACCATCGCCGACAGCCTCAAATTTGGCAAGGCGGTGCTGGAGAAAATGGGCAATATCAATAACCTGCACAAGAATCGGGTAGAGCAGGCGGGCTTTGCGGTGCTGAAGGCGCCGGATATCCCCTCCATTCTGGTGGAGACGGCGTTTATCAGCAACGTGGAAGAAGAGCGGAAGCTGAAAACGGCCAAATTCCAGCAGGAGGTAGCCGAGTCGATCCTCGCCGGGATTAAAGCCTACTTCGCCGACGGCGCGACGCTGGCCCGTCGCGGATAACCACACAGGAAAGGGATATGGCCTTACTGAAAAGCGCCCATGGCGGTAACATCCGCGAGGCCGCCGCCCTGCTGGGTATTGCGCCCGGCGAGCTGCTGGATTTTAGCGCCAACATCAATCCGCTGGGGATGCCAGCTTCGCTCAGGCAGGCGATCGTCGACAACCCAGGCTGCGCCGAGCGCTACCCTGACGTTGAATATCAACAGCTGCATCAGGCGCTGGCTGCCCACCATCAGCTGCCGGCGGCGCATATCCTTGCCGGCAACGGCGAAACTGAATCGATCTTCACCCTCGTCCACGGCCTTAAGCCGCGGCGGGCGATGATCGTCATTCCTGGTTTCGCGGAGTACCGGCGGGCGCTGCAGACGGTGGACTGCGAGGTGGTGGAGTATGCCCTCCGGGAGTGCGATGGCTGGCAGCTGACTGACGCCATCCTCGATGCCCTGACTCCGGCGCTGGACTGCCTGTTTCTTTGCACCCCGAATAACCCCACCGGCCTGCTGCCGGAGCGGGGCCTGCTGGAAGCCATTGCGCAGCGCTGTCGGGCGCTGAACATCAGCCTGATCCTTGACGAGGCCTTCCTCGATTTTATGCCCGACCAGCCGGGATTTATTCCCCTGCTGGCGCAGCACCCGCACGTCTGGGTTCTGCGCTCGCTCACCAAATTTTATGCCATTCCTGGGCTGCGTCTTGGCTACCTGCTCAACGCTGACGCCCAGGCAGTGGCCCGGCTGCGCGAGCGACAAATGCCGTGGTCCATCAATGCCTATGCCGCCCTGGCCGGAGAGATCATCCTCCAGGACCGGGCGTATCAGCGGGCCACCTGGCAGTGGCTGCAGGAGGAGGGGGCGCGTTTCTATTCACGACTGAAAGAGATTACCGGGCTGACCGTGTGGCCCGGGCGCGCCAACTATCTGTTCTTGCGCTGCGACAGGCCAGGGCTTGACCTGCAATACGCCCTGTTGCGCCAGCATGTGCTGATCCGCAGCTGCGCCAACTACCCGGGGTTGGATAGCCGTTATTTCCGGGTGGCGATCCGTAGCGCCAGCGAAAACGACCAACTGCTGGCGGCGCTGCAGCGGGTGCTGGCCTGAGGCCTACTGCAGGGTGACGCCCCCACGCACCATCGCCAGCAGATGCTGCTGCGGCCAGTGGGCGGCGATGTCGCTGTCTGCCAGTCGCCATTGCAGAAATTCGACGTCATGACGACGGCGGTCCAGCAACAGGCCGACGACGCTGCCGCTGTGCGCCACGTTAAGGCCATACAATCCTGCGCTTTCCACCAGTTGCAGTAGCGCGTCAAACCCCGGTTTGGGCAACAGCTGCTGGCTGGCGATGGCGCTGATGGTCGCCGCTTCGCCCAGTAGCTGTGGGCTGCCGCAATGGCAGGCCTGCTGTACTTTCTCCCACGCCAGCTGCAGCCGGGAGGCGTTAGCCAACAGACCCGGCTCGCGCGGCAGCTGGTGGTAGTCGGTGGTGCGCAGCGTCAGCGGGCTCTCCAGTACTAACAGGTCGAGCGCTGGCGGAGGGGGACAGGCGATTTGCGTGGCGGCGGTATTATGGTCGAACAGCGTCAGCTGGCGAAACAGGGTGCTGTCGGTAGGCTCCAGCGCGACGCACAGGCGCGCCAGCGTCGGCTCATCCAGTAGATGGCCCAGATGATGGGCGGTGGCGACGGCGGTGGCAGCGATATCGGCGGTGCTGCTGGCCATCCCTTTGGCCACCGGGATCGTTGAGTGCAGGGTGATGCGGATCTGCTGGCTCAGCGCTGGGGGGTAGCCCCAGTGGGCCAGCAGCTGGTCGACCATCGCCCGCGACAGCGGCCGCTCGTCTTTTCGCGGTACCCCGGTCTCGACCTCGACGGTGCTGTACCAGTCCACCGGACAGGAGACCAGCTTTTCGCTGCCGAGGATCCAGCCCTGGATAAGTTCTCCGCACGAGGCGGGACATTGTGCAACAGCCACGTTTTCACCTTTCCGCTTACCTTCGCCAGGGCGCATAGTGGCATGGCGACCCGCCGGTTACCATGATTCTCCGCAAGAGGAGGCGCATCGTTTATGCCGACACCGTCAGCTCGCGCGCCTGCGGCAATGCAAGACGCATGACGTCGCGGGCAATCATTAGCTCTTCATTGGTGTTGATCACCGCCACTTTGACCAGCGCATTATCCGCCTGAATAAAGGTCGCGCTCCGCTGGTTTTTCTCGTCGTCCAGCGCGAGGCCGAGAAAGTGCAAATTGCGGCAGATTGTCGCCCGCGCCCGGGCGGAATTCTCGCCAATGCCGCCGGTAAAGATCAGCGCGTCCAGGCCTCCCATCTGCATGATATAGCTGCCGATAGTTGCGCGAATGCGTTCGGCAAACAACGACAGCGCCAGAGCCGCCCTTTCGTTGCCGGCGTCGGCTGCCTGTTCGACGTCGCGGTAATCAGAGGACACGCCGGAGACGCCCAGCAGCCCGGATTCATTATTCAGCAGCTGGCTGAGCTGCAGGGCGGATTTACCTTCTTTCTCCACCAGCCAGGGAAGGATCGACGGGTCGATATCGCCGCTGCGGGTGCCCATCATCACCCCGGACTGGGGAGTAAAACCCATTGAGGTATTCACCGACTGCCCGCCTTTGATGGCGCAGACGCTACAGCCATTGCCCAGGTGGCAGCTCACTACCCGCAGGGCGCTCAGCGGTACGCCCAGCTTTTCCGCCAGCGCGCTGCTGACATAGTGATGGCTGGTGCCGTGAAAACCGTAGCGGCGAATGCCCAGCTCGGCGTAATAGCGCCAGGGCAGGGGATAGAGCCAGGCCTCCGGCGCCAGGGTCTGGTGAAAGGCGGTATCAAAAACTGCCACCGCCGGTACCGCGGGTAACATCTGGCGAAAAAGACGAATGCCCAGCGCATTGACCGGGTTATGCAACGGCGCCAGCTCCGCCAGGCGTTCGATCTCCCGCAGGGTGTCGTCGCAGACCAGC
Source organism: Klebsiella sp. HMSC16C06 (assembly GCF_001808325.1). Classification (NCBI taxonomy): domain Bacteria; kingdom Pseudomonadati; phylum Pseudomonadota; class Gammaproteobacteria; order Enterobacterales; family Enterobacteriaceae; genus Klebsiella; species Klebsiella sp. HMSC16C06. Next base: position 103,945 of record NZ_KV793021.1, on the reverse strand, counting down.
GCGGCGTCTTTGAAGCGTTCGCCGCCGTGGGCGACGCGGTGGCCAACGCCGTCCATTTCCTGCAGGCTGCTCAGGATCCCGCGGCCGGTCAGCGCCTCCAGCAGCAGGGTCACTGCCTCATGGTGATCGGCGATGGGCAGCGTCTCCTGCCATTTCTGCGTCGGCGTTTTCAGCGTGAAGCGGGCCTCGGGCAGGCCAATACGTTCGATCAGCCCCTGGCAGAGCAACGCTCCCTGCGGCATGTTAAGCAGCTGAAATTTCAGGGAGGAGCTGCCGGCGTTGATCGCCATGATTTTATAGGTCATTGATATTCCTCTGCGTTCAGGCAGGCGAGCAGGTCATCAAGCCCGCCGCCGGTTAACGCGCTGGTGATAAAGATATGTTCGGCGCCTGCCGCCTCGAGCCATGCCCGGACCTGTTCCAGACGGGGCGGGGCGGCCAAATCGGCTTTGGTGATCACCCCGATGACCGGGCGGTTCATCGGAGCGGTAAACCCCGGAGAAAAGGGTGACCAGGGCGCATCGGCATTCAGTACCAGCGCGATGACATCGGCCTCGCAGGCGCTGGTGAGCAGCGCGCTGTACAGGCAGCGGTTTTCCAGATATTCCCCCGGGGTGTCGATGGCGGTCGGCGTCCAGACGATGGCCTGCGTTTTTTGATAACGCAGGGTTTCGCCACGCAATACCTGGGTCAGCGAGGTTTTGCCGCACTGGCTGGGTCCGATAAGCATCAGGCGCTTCATGGGCTCAGGTCCGTGTGATCGGGCAGGCGGTGAAGCGCATCAGCTCACCGAGCGTGCGCGTAACCTGCCTGAGCGCGTACTCCACCGCGGAGACATCGCCAGTCAATACCACCGCGCCGGTGAAGCGATCGAGAAAGCCGATCTCCACCGCGCCGGACTTGGTGGCGATGTCGCAGGCGATGATCGACGCCTCACTGGGGGTAATGGTGAGAATGCCGATAGCGGAGACCGCGTCCGGCAGGCCCAGCTTTTTGAACAGATCTTTGCCCGGATTGGCGATGAGATGCGCCAGAGTGACCTGTTTACCCGGGACATACTCCTGGATCATGCGTTCGGTAGGGGTTTGCGGTTCCATTATCCCTCCATCAGCTGTTGCCACAGCGCATCGTGCGGTCGCGGGATCACTGCCCGGTAAACCAGTAATCCTTTCTCGCCTGCGCTGTCGCTGGCCACCGTGACGGCGTTGTCGACATCGGCGATATCACCCGCCACCACCATGTAGCATTTGCCGCCGATACCAAACGCCATATGAACGCGAACCAGGGTGACGTTGGCCGCTTTCACCGCGCGGTCGGCGGCGCTGATGCATGCCGCCACGCTCCAGGTTTCGACGATCCCCGCCGCCTGCCGCTGCTCGACCACGTTGAGGCCGCTGATCGCCGGCAGTACGCTGGGGTGAATGTTGGCCAGCACCAGGCTGTCCACCAGCATCTCCCCGGCGCGCGCCGTGCCGGCGGCGATTGCCTGCTGCACGGCGCCGACGTCGCCGCCGAGCATCAGCAGGAATTTCCCGGGACAAAGGGTTCTGCAGAGCAGGAGCTGTACGTTCGCGCTTTTCAGCATGACGTCGCCCAGCTCCATTCCCCTGGCGATACTGGTCAGTTCTAAAATTCCGATAGCCTGGGTCATGATTAACCTCTTACAAGCGTAATGGCCTGCTCCGTGATGGCGGAGACCTGGCCGTCAATACTGGCGTGTACCGGTGCGCCGAGGGCGTCGGCAGGGATGTCTGCCAGCAGCTGGCCGCGCGTTACTCGCTCTCCCGGCGCGACGCAGGGAACGGCGCTGATGCCGATATGCTGGCGCAGCGGCAGGGTGACACAGGCCACCTCCGGCTCCACCGCCGTCAGCGGCGCCTCCTGATACCAGGGAACAAGCCCCAGTTTGCTGATGAGCCGTTTGACCGGCACCAGGCGGTGCTTCGCCATCTCGTCCGCCGGACGCAGCGGTCCTTCGTAGCGCAGGTTTTTCGCCCTCAGCTCACGTTTTAGCAGACGGTTGATGCGCATGGGGGAAATCCCCACCGGGCAGGCGACGCCCTCGCAAACGTTGCACTCCGAGCAGGTCAGGGCGCTGAGCAGCAGCGACGGGGTGGCCGCCTGGCGATAGTTCACCGCCCGCACCAGCAGGTGGGGAGAAAGCTCATGGCCGATCAGGTGCCGGGGGCATAAATCCGTGCATAAGCGGCACTGCTCACAGACGGTGCGGGCGATGGCGAGCAGGGTGCGCTCATCCTGCCGCCGCCGCTGGATCAACGGATGGTTGCCCGGAAGCACCAGCAGGCCGCCGGTGGTTTTGGTGACCGGTGTCTCCAGGGAGGTCATAAGCGAGCCCATCATCGGACCGCCGTTGATAAAGCCCGGATCGGCAACCGTCGCGCCGCCGGCCAGATCCAGCACCTCGCGCAACGACATGCCCAGCGGGACAGTCAGCGTCAGCGGGCGGGCGACGGCGCCATTGACGGTCAACGTCCGGCGAGTCACCGGATAGCCCTGCTCCACGGCTCTGGCGATATTGAGTACCGTCTGCACGTTATTGACCACTACGCCGACGCTGACCGGCAGCGCGGCAGGCGGCACGCGGCGCCCCGTCGCCAGCCAGATAGTAAGCACCTCATCCCCGGCCGGATAGACGTCAGGCAGAATATGCAGCCGGGCCCATTCCGGGAGTCGCGGGGTTAACGCCGCAATCGCCGGAGTATATTTCGCCTTCAGGGCAATGATCCCTTCCCGGGCGCCGGTGGCGGTCATTGCGTAACCCAGGCCGCGAATCAGCCGGTCAGCCTGCTGCGCCATCAGCTGTTGATCAACCTTCAGCATCGGTTCGCATTCGGCGGCGTTCACCAGCACGGTATCCACCCTGGCCTGCAGTTTGATGTGGGTCGGAAAGCCCGCCCCACCGGCGCCCACCACGCCGGCGGCCCGGACGCGCTCGCGGATCTCCGCCGCGTCAATGTCTGGTAGTGGCACTATCGCTTCACTCATTGCAGGCTCTCCAGCAGTTGCGCGATGGCCGCGCCATCGGCCGGACGCGGGTTGGTGCGCAGGGTGGCGTCGGCCAGCGCGGCCGGCACCATGGCGGGAATTCGCGATAAGAAAAGGGGATATTTTTCCTGCAAGACGCCCTTGAGGGTGGGAATGGCGCACTGCTGTTTCAGTGTTTCCACCGCGGCAAGCAGCGCCTGGAGAGCCTCCTGTTCGCCAGCTTCCGGCGGGCAGAACTGGCAGGCCCTGGCCAGGCGCGCATAGCGCTTCGCCGCTCGCGGCTCGCCGGCGTTGAAGCGGATCACCGCGGTCAGCAGCAGCGCGTTGGCCAGGCCATGGGGGAGGTGAAACTGGCCGCCAAGCTGATGGGCGATAGCATGATTGAGTCCGAGGCCAGCCTGGCTAAAGGCCATGCCGGCAAGGGTTGAGGCATTGTGCATTTTACTGCGGGTCGCGACGCAGTCGCCCTGGCGAACCGCAACGGGCAGGGCGCGAAATACCAGCCTGGCGGCTTTTTCCGCCAGTGCATCGGTAAAATCGGTGGCCTGCGGCGATACCCATGCCTCAAGGGCGTGGGTCAGGACGTCCAGTCCGGTATGGGCCGTGATGGTGGGCGGTACGCTGACCACCAGCGACGGGTCAAGGATCGCCATATCGGGACAGAGTGCCTCATGGAACAGCGGGTATTTGATCCCTTTTTCCGGATCGCTGATGACGCAGGCGCTGGTCACTTCCGACCCGGTACCGCTGGTGGTGGGGATCGCCACGCAGGTGTCGACAGGCAGCCCGCCCTGCTGGCTGAACCAGACGATCGCCTTGGCGGCGTCCATCGCCGAGCCGCCGCCGAAGCCGATCACCACTTGCGGACGCAGGGCCTGCATCTGCGCTATCCCTTTCGCCACGGTGTGAATGGTCGGATCCGGTGTAATATCGCTGAACACGCTGACGCGGTTGCTGGCGGGCAGCGCGGCGCGCAGCCGCTCGAACAGCGGCGAACGCGCCAGGAAGCCGTCGCAGACGATCCAGATGTGCTGATGGCTAAAGCGCTGCAGCGCGGCCAGGCTCCCCGGGCCGCTGTAGAGGCGCGTTTGCAAAGAAAAGGTGTGCATGGCGCCCCCGGTTAGCGAATGGAAAAACCGTTGGTCAACACGCAGCGCCGCAGGCGGGCGAACGTCCGCGCGGAGGTGGTGCCTTCCCCGGTTGGCGTGGCGATGGTGAAGGTGGTAAACCCTTCGCCGCCGACGCCGATACCCGCGTAAGACGGACCATTTTTGACAAAAATGGAGGTCTGCAGCGTGCGTGCCGCCAGATTGAGCCGCGAGACATTCTGCGAGTGCATAATGGCGGTGTGGTGCAGACCCTCCTCAACGCGCAGGGCCAGCGCCAGGGCGCTATCAAAATCGGCGACCCGGACGATCGGCAGCACCGGCATCAGCTGCTCGCAGGTCACCCAGGGGTCGTTTGCCTCAACCTCGGCTATCAGCAGGCGAGGGGGGCGGGAAGGGACGGCGAGACCGGCGGCCGCCAGCAGCGCAGCCGGACTTTTACCGACCAGTTTTTTATTCGCCGCGCCGTCGGGCAGGCAGACGGCGCGCAGGGTATCGGTCTCCTGCGGGCTCAACAGCAGCGCGTCAAAATCCTGCATCTGCTGGATCAGGCGGTCAGCGACGGAGGCGACGACGATCAGGTTTTTTTCGGCGATACAGGGCAGGTTGTAATCGAAGGCGGCGCCGCTGATGATATCTTCGGCGGCTTTGACGAGATCGGCCGTTTCATCAACGATGCACGGCGGATTGCCGGCGCCAGCGCCGATCACTTTTTTACCGCTTTTCATGCCCATCGCCACAATGCCAGGGCCGCCGGTGATAGCCAGAACGGCAATCAGCGGGTGGGCCATCATCTGTTGGGTGGCCTCAAAGGTCGGCTCGGCAACGGTGACCACCAGGTTACGGATCCCGCTGCAGCGGTAGGCGATCTCTTCGATCCTGGCAATAAGCGTTAACGAGACCTTTTTCGCGCCGGGATGAGGGCTGAAATAGACGCTGTTACCCGCCGCCAGCATGCTGATACTGTTGTTGATAATGGTTTCCGTTGGGTTGGTGCTGGGCGCCACGGCGCCAATAACCCCGAACGGCGAGTACTCAAACAGCACCATCCCGCCATCGCCGGTGAGGGCGCTGGTGGTGAGATCCTCAATGCCCGGTGTGTTCTCAAGGGCAGCTTTATTTTTCAGATATTTATCTTCTTTGTTGCCCATGCCGGTCTCCGTGGCGCTCTCCTCCGCCAGCGTCGCCAGCTCGGGGGCCAGCGTCTCCCGCAGCGCGCTGATAATGGCGCTGCGGGTTTTTAGCGGACACTGCTGATAGCGGAGAAAAGCCTGATGGGCGGCGTCGATGGCGCAGCCGACGTCGCGGAAAATGCCCTGCTGTTCCTGAGAAACGGGGGCGGGCGCGAGCTTTTCGCTGAGAATGGTGCGGATAAGGGTTTCCAGTTCTGCTGTATTCATTGATGTGTTCTCACGTTAATGGCCGCCATGGCAGCCTGTGCAATAGCCATATCCTGCTCGACGCTGCCGCCGCTAATCCCGAGACCGGCTATTAGCTGACCATCGCGCCACAGCGGATATCCGCCGCCAAAGGTGACGACTTTGCCCTGCAGATGGCTCTCCAGACCGTACAGCGCAGCGCCTGGCTGTACGGTCGTCGCGAGCTCGTGGGTGGCGGTTTTCATGGCGACGGCGGTCCAGGCTTTTTTTGGCGCCAGCTCGCTGCTGACCAGCAGCGCATCGGGCATTCGCCAGGTCACGGTTTCGGTACCGTGTGCGTCAACGATGCTGACCACCACCGGCACCTGCAGCTGGCGGGCGTGTTCGATAGCCTGACGGGTAAGCTGATGCAGCTCGTGAAAGGAGAGTGCCCCGGCCTGGGCTTTGGGCGCGTCGGACGCAGGCGACCCGCTGGCGGCCAGGTAGCGGGCCGCGATCTCCGCCACGAGCCGGCGCTGGTGATCGGCATGATCCTCGCTGCGCGCCAGGGCATACAGACAGTCAGATAAGCGGTTCAGATAACGCAGCAGTATCTGACGGAGAGTGACCTCTGCCGCCAGCTCGACCAGCCGACGCTCCGCCCGACGGGCAACGGTGCGGGCCAGGTGCAGGCGACTGGCGGCTTCGCACCGTCCGGGCAACACAAACTGGTGCAGCGCCGGCACGCGGGCCATCTCGCGATCGATGGTCTGCTCCAGCAGGGCAATCTCTTCGCTGCTGATATAGCGCTTACCCGGTGATGGCTGTTCGCTGTCGCTGGCGAGCTCCGCGCTGAACCAGAAAATATGCTGCTGCAGGGCTTCGAGCAGGACGCGATGTTCCTCTTCAGCGGCGGCGCAGACGCACAGGCTCAGCACCGCGTTCAGTTCATCCAGGGTGCCGTAGGCTTCGACGCGCGGATGCGTCTTGCTGACCCGCTGGCCGGTAAAGAGTGATGTACTGCCGGCATCGCCGGTTCGGGTATAAATAGCCACAGGCGCCCCCTTAGCGTGAAAGTGAGTCAACAATGCCCACAACGGCAAGATCGATGGCCTCATTCGGGCCGCTAAAGACGTGGCGTGCGCTCGAGCCGCTGCAGAGCAGCACCAGTTCGCCGACGCCAGCGCCAACCGAATCTACCGCCACTTCATCGCCGCTCGCGGGCTGAAATGGATGTTCGTCGTCTGTGCTTACCCGGCGCACCAGCAGCAGTTTTTTGCCGTTCAGAGAGGGCGATTTTTGCGTCGAGACGACGGCGCCGGTCACGCGTGCCAGATGCATAGTTCACTCCTGCTTAATCAATTGAACATGCCGCGCGACGGCCGCTTCGCGGGCGAGGGCGGTGATAATGGGGCGGCGGCGCAGCACCAGATAACCTCCCCTGAGACGGGCTACATCGGCATAGGTGAGCACCGACGCGGCGTGAAGTCTGACGGGCTGGCCAGGCGGGTCGCTGAACGTCAGCGGCAAACGGGCGAGTTTTTTTACCGCCAGCGCGGGGAGCAGGGCGGGAAGCAGCGTTAGCTGTACCCGAACGCCCCAGGCCATCGCCTCATGCAACGCGCAACCGGCGGCCGTCAGCGCGCGCTGGCCGGTAAGCTGCTCCAGCAGCGGTAAATCCACCTGCACGATGCGCAGCGAAGCGTGCTGGCACAGCAGGCTGTGGATATCCGCTTCGCCGAGCTGGGCCACGCTGAGCGTGGCCGTACTCCGGGCGCGACGGCGCAGACGGGCGGCGACCTCTTCGACGATACGCTGCAGCATCGCGTGGTTCATGGCTTCGTCACCAGCGTAGCCCAGGCCTGCGCAGCGTCAGCGCCTGCCGCATTGGCTTCGTCAGTATCGATGTGCATCTCAAGACGCATATCCGGGGCTACGCGGACCGCTACATTGTCGAAGATAAGCCGCCTGTCGCTGCCTTCGATCGCCACCGCGACGCTATCGCCATGGGCGACGCGCAGGATCAGGGCATCGAGCGGGGACATATGAATATGTCGTTGGGCGACGATCGTCCCGCTGCTCAGCTCCAGTTCGGCAAAGGGGCTTATCAGGCGGATCCCTGGCGTGTCCTGCAGATTGCCTGACATGCGCAGCGGCGCGGCGATACCGAGGGTCCGGGCGTCGGTGCGTGAGATTTCCACCTGGCTGGTCTGGCGCAAAGGGCCGAGCAGGCGCACGTTATTTAATCGTCCTTTGGGGCCAACCAGAGTCACCGTCTGCTCTGCGGCATACTGCCCGGGCTGCAGCAGCGCTTTTTTCGGCTGGATGGGCTGAGCGGGAAAGAGCCTGGCGTAGTCAGCCGCCGCTAAATGGATATGGCGACTGGAGATACCGATTGGGATGGGACGCTGGCGCATCTCATCCAGCACTTTGTTGACTGTCGAAGCCAGCTGTTGTTTATCCATTACGCGTCACCTCGTTTACCGGCATGCAGGCACTGCGAGCGAGGTTCGCCTTTTTGCCGGGGACAGTGCGGGTCCAGGCACAGGTTGCAGGTCACCTGCTCCGAAGGGTGGGGGAGGGTGTCTGCGGGATCTCTGCGCTCATCCATTACGGTGGCGTTCTCCTCTTCCAGAGCAGCGTCAGGTGCTGGTGAAGGCGCTTCGACGCGGGCTGGCAGCAGGCCTGCGCCGGGCCTGGCGATAACCTTCTGCGCCACCAGCCCCTGCTGCCGGTCGGCGAGTTCGGCCCCGATCATCACCGCCGCCTGGACAGAGGCCACATCACCGGCGATCTTCACCACCATCCAGCCGGAGCCGTTGGTCTTTTCCAGGGCGAGCAGCGTGATGGCGGCCGCTTTCGCCATGGCGTCGGCGCAGGTGATGGCCAGGGCCAGGCCGCTGACCTCAAGTAATCCCAGTGATTGCTTCACGCAGTGCTCCTTGTTTCAAGGTCAGACGGATTTCGGCAGAATGGCCTCGACATCGCTGTGCGGGCGTGGGATCACATGGCTGGACTTGACCTCGCCGACCACGCTGGCCGCCGCGCTCCCGGCGTCAACGGCGGCTTTCACTGCACCGACGTCTCCGCGGACCATCACGGTAATCAGCCCGGAGCCAATTTTTTCGTAACCAATCAACTGCACGTTGGCGGATTTCACCATTGCATCAGCGGCTTCAATGGCGCCAACCAGGCCTTTCGTTTCAACCAGTCCTAGTGCGTTATTCATATTGTGTTCTCCTGTGGATTAAGCATTGCGATCCCGAAATGGGATCCCTTTGACGAGACGAGCCGCATTGTTGCCAGTGTTTCGCCGGGCCAGCCTGTCCTGGTGATACCTCAGCGAAAACAGCGGAGTTGATGCGGGTAAATTTTTGTAGTGCACGATGAGCTGTTCCCGGTCGCAGGCGATGCCCACCAGCAGCGGCGAACGCTGCGCCGCCTGCCAGGCGTAATGGACAAGATCGCCGCCGGTCTGCGCTTGCAGAACGAAAGGAATGCCTTCCTCTTCAATGCCCAGCAGGACATCGCGCCACTGTTCGCTGCATTCGTCAGTGACGGCAATGACGATGGCGGGGGCGACTACGCTACTCTCCATGCGTGCCTCCTTTTTGCCAGGAGAGGAGTAATCCGCTGGCGACCGCATTGCGCGGGCCTTCACTGCCGCGGATGTTGCCGCGCCCGGCAACCAGCCGGTAGTGCGCCAGCGCGTCGGTGACCAGCTGGGGGATCTCGAAATCGAGGGACGAGCCGCCCACCAGCACCACGAAGGGAATGTCGCGAATGTTGCCGGTAGGGCTCACCTGACGTAACGCCCGCAGGGCGTTGGTGACAAAGACGCGTGATTTGGCGCTACGGCGAATGGCGCGCACTTTCTCCAGCGGCAGATCGCCGGGCAGGGGAACCAGTTCATCCGGTTTCACCACGCAGACGCGGGCAAATACCGCCGGTGGTAAGGCCGACGGAAAAAACTGGACGCTGCCGTCTTCATGACGCAGATGAAACAGGCTTTCGACTTTCGCCAGCGGGTATTTTTTGATCTCTTCCGCCAGGTAGCGGTCCTCAAGCCCCAGCTCGCGGGCGATGATCATCGTGACCATATCGCCGGCGCCGGCCAGGTGAGTGGCGCTGATCTCTCCTTGCGCATTGATAATGGAGGCGTCGGTCGACCCGGCGCCCAGATCGAGGATCGCCAGCGGGCGCGTGGTGCCGGGAGTGGTGAGCGCCCCGAGAATGGCCGCTTCCGCCTCAGCGCCACCCACCTGAACCGCAATCTGCAGTTTGTGCTCAATTTCACGGGCGATCAGGGCCATCTGCAGGCGATCCGACTTGACCATCGAGGCGATACCCACCGCCTGCTCCAGCGAGAACTCCCCCGCCAGGCCACCGGTCACGCTGACCGGCACCGCCGTATCAACGGCCAGCAGATCCTGAATGCGGATCTCCTGAGCTGGCTTATTGGTAAGCTCAGCCATGGTCTGGCGCACATGCTCAAGCATGCCGCCGATATTGGTGCCCGCTTCTCCCGCGACGTTGTCCAGTTTGCCGCAGCCGTCAACCGCCTTCATGATGGCTTCCGCCCCGGCGGCCACATCAACCTGTACGCTGCGCCCCTGAGCGATGAGCAGCAGATTCCCCGCCGGAATAGTCCGTGCCTTGACGTCGCCGGAGGGGGTTTTCACCACTACGGCCGAACGATTGCCAATCAGCGCCCGCGCCATTGGCACGATATTTTTGGTCTCTTCGGCGTTGAGATTGAAAACGGTGGCAATACCGTAGGGGTTGGAGAGCGTTTCGATAATCTTGCCGGGTAAAGCGACCTCGACCGCCGCCAGCATGCCAAGTGGAATACGGTCGATATGCTGAACTTCATCGATCACCGGCAGCGGTTGCTGTAGCCGGTTATTGACCAGCACGCCGTCATCCTGCTGCAAAATAATGCCGGAAATCTGATAGCCCGCTGCCGTCGCCGCATTGACCATCGCCGCGACATCGGCAAAGTCAAAGGCTGAGGAGACCACCAGAATATAGGGGGCGTCCGCAGCGCAGGACAGCAGCGCCTCCGGTGTGATGGTGATGCCGACCCCCAGTCCGACGCCGCCGGGTGTCTTCGGGTTGTGGCCGATCATGGTGGACTCGGTGATGATGGTTTCCGTGATGGTCTCCATCGCCACATCGCCAATGACCGGCGTGGCTTCGTTAATGCGAATAAGCGAGATATCGCTGACCTGAATGCCTGCCGCTTTTGCCGCCTGTGTTAGCGCCTCCTGAATACCGAACACATTACGTAATGTGCCTTTAATACCGGTGGTTTCAGCCAGCGCGCTGTGGCGGATGTTCAGCACACCTGCGTCATCGACCGTCGCCAGGGCGACCTCTGTCGATGAGTTGCCAATATCAATGCCAGCGATATAGCGCATGCTTGCCCCCTGTTAATCGTCGCCTTTCAGTTTCTTACGCTCGACGTACAGCCCGGCCGCTTCCCGAACAAAGGCGGCACAGAGCCGGGCCTGGTAGCGATGCTCGAGGTCATCAGCGATCGCCAGTAGCTCCGCCTGGGTGGAACGGTATGGGCGCAGGGCGTTGTAGATCTCAAGGATCCGGTCGTCGGGAACCGCGGTGAGCTCGGCGGCCCGCTCAAAGTTCATCGCCAGCCGATCGCGTCCGGCATCCTGGGCGATCGCCGCCTGCATGCGCAGCGTTTCCGGGGTGATGCGCATGTCCTGTGCCGTAACGCGATCGCTTAATACGTTCTCCAGCGTCAGGTCATCGAGCGTTTTATTGGTAGCGGTTTTGACCCACTCCGGATGGCGGGTGGCTAACGGGTAGTCGCTGACTTTAGGCTGGCGAGCGGTGTCGTTTGTCGGCGCGGCTGGCGCGGGCGTTGCCCCGTCCTGTAGGCTGTTCATCCGGCTCAGCACGTCGCGTACCATGGATTCAATTGCGTCGGTATTCATCGGGATATCCTTTGTTAAAGCGCCATGCGCAGTTCCTGCGGGTTTTTGCCGGTCACTACGTATTTGGTCTCTTTAATGTGCAAAATGGCCGACTTCGCCTGGTATTTGGGACGAGCCATCTGATCGTTGAGCGTCGGCACCGGCTGTGGCGACTCGCGTTTGGCGTAGCGCGCGGCGTTTTTGCCAATCTGGCGGTAGGTTTCCAGGGTCAGCAGCGGCGCCTGCGGGAAGAGTTCCAGATTGGAAAGCGGCGGCAGGCCCCGCTGGTGGATGACGGTGGTGCCTTTCGACTGAATACCGATCGAGATGCCGGAGCCGCTCAGGCGGTTGCCTTCCACCGCCACGAAGGCGACGTCAGAAGATTTAAAGCAGCGGATCACCCGGGCTTTGATGCCTTCTTCCTCAATGCCGGCGATCACTTCGCGCAGGATATTTTTATGCGGAATGCCGACGATATTGGCGGTTTGCGCCAGGCCAAAGGCGGGCCCGACGGCAATGATGACTTCATCCTGCTGCGTGCCGGGTTTGGCTTCGCCGATTTCCGTCAGGAAGCTGTCGCTGGACACAGGCGCAACAGCGGCCGACGCGACGGAAGCGGCAGGCGCGCTAAAGGAGACCGGCTTATCTGCGCCTGATTTCATCTCCGACAGCACCTCTTCGATAATCTGGCGCAGCAGCGTTTCGTTAATTTCCATTTTTCACCCCTTAGCCAAGTTCATTGGGATCGAGCGCGCCCGGGATATTTTTAATCTCTTCCCAGCGCTCGCCTTGCAGGCGGTAGCCTGTTGCCGGACCGGCATAATCGTTCACGTCATTCACGGCCGAGAGCACCTGGCCTTCGCCGACGATGATGGCGGAGGTGTGCAGGTAGTCGCCGGTGAGCTTGGCTTTCTGAATATTGAGCATGTCCTGGGCGACATCGGGGAAGCCGCCTTTCGCCAGGGCTTTCACCACCTCCAGGCCGTTGCGGTTCTTGTTGATGATCTCCTGGGCAAACTTGATGTCCTCAACGATGTTGCGCTCAGGCATATCTTTTGAACCGTGGGCGTAAGTGGCGGCCTCCACCTCTTCATCCGTAATTGGCGGCAAACCCATGCCGGCAAATACCGCTTGCAGCGCGCGGGCGGCTTTATTACGAATGGCGATCACGTCCTCTTCACGCACCGGCCGCAGGCCGCCATCGACCTTCAGATCGCGCTGGATCACGTTGTAGTCGTCGAAGTCTTCGGCATCTTCGTTGGAACCGGCGAACATGTTGTCGTAGTTCGGCACCGCCGAGTAACCGGAGGAGATAAAGTCGGTGCCTGGCAGGAACTGCATCAGCAGGCGCGCGGTACGCCGCATATCCGAGTGGGTAAAGGTTTGATCGTTACTTGAGGCGCACTCCAGATCCAGCGCTGAGCAAATCAGGTTTTCCGCCAGTACGGCGCGGATACCCGACGGTACGGCGGACGGCACGCCGATACAGCTGACGGAGCCATTCTGCAGGCCTTGCACCCCGGCGGCTTTGGTGATGTAGATGCAGCGCGCTTCGAGATACAGCATCGATTTGCCTTCGGCATAACCCATCTGCACTTCAGAGCCGGAGCCGGAGGTAAAGCGCATTTTCAGGCCGCGCGAGGCGTAGGAGGAGGCGAGGAAGCCTTTCGACCACGGGGTGTCATCACCATCGGTAAACACCGGTTCCGTACCGTAGACCGAAATGGTTTCGGCATAGCAGGTGTGGCCCAGCATGCCCAGTTTCAGCTCGGTGGCTTCTTCCAGGGAACACTGGGTGAGGACGCCGGGGCGGCCCACCTGTGAACCGACCAGCAGGGCGATGGCGTTGAACGGCGCGTAGCGCGCCACGGCGACGGTGGTCTCCTGCTCGTCAAAGCCTCGCCATGCGCCTTCAGCGGCGTCGGCGGCAATCTGTACCGGGTTATCTTTGATATTGGTGACATGCGCCTGCTGGGATGGCGTGCGGCGGGCGCGCATTTTTTGCATCGCCATCATCATCTCGACCACGTTCATATGCGACACCACTTCGACGATTTTCGCCGGGGTCATCGCGGTAGTGAGCGGCACGATGTCGCTGCGTTTAACGTTCGGGTCGCAGAGCATGTTGGCGAGCTTGACCGAATCCATGGCCATCACTTCTTCGGCACGCGCCAGATTGATACCGTAGCGCGCGATAAAGTGGTCAATCAGGTCGAACTGGTCAACCGGTTTGCCGTCGAGTTCGGTCACCGCGCCGTTGACGATGCGGATAGAGGGTTTGGGATCGTTAGGGCTTTCCATCGCGATAAAGCCCTCTTCGATCCACTCCTTAACGAAACCATCCTGATTCACAGGGCGTTTCGCCAGTGCTTCAAATCTTTTCGATCTCATGAATCAGCCTCGCGGGTATTAAATGTAGGAGGGGCGATCGTTTTTCGGTTCGGCGCCCAGCGTCCCCAGTACGGTTTTGCCGATCTCCCGGGCGGAGATCACCGCCTGGCGCACCGCGCCGGAGTCGCCGGAAATCACCAGGATGGCTTCGTTGCTGAAGCTGGTGCCGTGGGCCGGTGAGCTGTAAGCCACCACGTCGACGTTGGCTGATTTCAGCGCGGTATCGGCCATCAGCACGCCAACGGACGCCGGCGCGCCGACGATAATCCCGCAGGCGCGGCCCAGCGGAGCGCCGAAGGCTTTTTCCAGGGCGTAGCTGGCGCGCGCGGTATACTGCAGCTCGATATGACCCGCCTCGTTGCCGTAGACATCGCCGAAAGTACGGTCCAGCTCTTTCAGCGCGACCTCAATCCCGCGTTTGACGTCGGAAACATCGTTCCCGCCCAGCACAATCAGCGAGCCATGGCCGGCGCCGCCTTTGGTGTCGCGAGGAAGCTCAATGCTGACCACTTCGGTGTTGGTGGCTTTGACCGCTTCATCGGCGGCCATAATGTGCGGCCCGGCGCCGGTGCGCGCACCGAGGATGCCGATAGAGCGATAGCGTTTTTCAAGCTTCATGGCTTCCAGCAATGCGGCATCCACGTTGGCGATGACCAGCCCGAGGGTGTCGCCAATGGCGGTCCCGACAAATTCCGTTAAGCTGCAGCTTTTCTCTGCCATAGCCGTTTCTCCTGTGGGATGGGGGGTATCGGGAAGCGCCTGCTGCTCTGGCGTCGCCACACGGGCTATGACTTGCGCCATGATCTGTTCAACCAGCTCATTGCTGCTCATTGGCTATTCCCCTTCGGTAAGATTTTTTCAACATCGGTATGGGGGCGGGGAATGACGTGTACGGCTTTCACCTCGCCCACGTGGCGGGCTGCGGCGGCACCGGCGTCGGTGGCGGCTTTTACGGCTCCCACGTCGCCACGCACGATGACGGTCACCAGGCCTGAACCGATCCTTTCATAGCCAACTAATAAAACATTGGCCGACTTAACCATTGCGTCAGCGGCCTCTATGGCTGCGGTTAAGCCTTTGGTTTCTACCATTCCTAATGCTTCTTGTTGCATAAAGACCTCGCAGGGTATGTTCCAGTGAGGGAACTATATGGCGGGGCGGCGAAAAAGAATGGCTGAGTTGATGGTGTAGAACGAAAAAATAGTGGTTTTTATATAATAATAAATAGTCATGATTTATTTTATATTATTGTTTTTATTGGTTTTTATTTTACTTATTAATGTGATTATCTTGCGGGTGCTGTTCCGTATTTACATTTTTGGGCGTGATTTTTTAAATTGTTTTTGCTATGCGATATTTTGCGTGGTGTGATATTTGTTGGAAAATAAGCACTGCGCTTTTGCAATTTTTTATTATTGAGTTGGAAATAAAAATATCCCCTGAACGCCCGCCATTGCTGCATGGATTCGCGAGCAAATAGCAATAAATTGCTCTTCTTCAGCGACTTTACGCCGCCCGTTTTCCGCAGGATGCCAACACTTTGCTGCCGCCGGTTTCTATAGTGGGCCTCGCCGTACCCAACGAGCCAGCGGATGGTTGGCTGGCCTGGACACGAACTACGTCAAGAGGTGTCACAATGAATGGTTCTTTACGTGCGCAATGTATCGCCGAGTTTTTAGGCACCGGGCTATTTCTGTTTTTTGGTATCTGCTGTCTGAGTGCTCTGAAGCTGGCTGGCGCCAGCCTGGGGCTGTGGGAGATCTGTATTATCTGGGGACTGGGTATTTCTCTGGCGGTGTACCTGACGGCCGGCATTTCGGGGGGGCATCTGAACCCCGCCGTCACCGTCGCCCTGTGGCTGTTTGCCTGCTTCCCGGGCAGAAAAGTGTTGCCCTATATCGTGGCCCAGGTCGCCGGCGCGTTTGGCGGCGCCGTGTTGGCCTGGATACTTTACAGCACCCTGTTTACGCAATTTGAAACGGTACATCATATGGTGCGTGGCAGCCTGGAAAGCCTGCAGCTGGCCAGTATCTTCAGTACCTACCCGGCGCCTGAGCTCAGCATCTGGCA
The DNA here is from genome assembly GCF_001808325.1 of Klebsiella sp. HMSC16C06. NCBI lineage: Bacteria > Pseudomonadati > Pseudomonadota > Gammaproteobacteria > Enterobacterales > Enterobacteriaceae > Klebsiella > Klebsiella sp. HMSC16C06. The sequence continues at coordinate 88,078 of NZ_KV793021.1, read as the reverse complement.
TGCGGCGCTGGTGGAGGTGGTGATCACCTCGATGTTGATGGGGATGATCATGGCGCTCACCGATGATGGCAATGGCGTACCCAAGGGCCCGCTGGCGCCGCTGTTGATTGGCATTCTGGTAGCGGTGATCGGCGCCTCGACCGGGCCGCTTACCGGTTTTGCGATGAACCCGGCGCGCGATTTTGGCCCGAAACTATTTGCCTGGCTCGCCGGGTGGGGCGACATCGCGATGACTGGCGGAAGGGATATTCCCTATTTTATCGTGCCCATCATCGCGCCATTGCTGGGCGCCTGCCTCGGCGCCGCAATTTATCGTTTTCTCATCGCTAATAATCTTCCCTGTCATACCTGCGTTGAGGAGAAAAATACGCGTTAGCATCCAGTGAAAAATGTATTACTGAAATAGCAAAACTATTTCATGAACCGATATCACGAACCGCTCAAAAAGTCTCCCCGGGGTGGGAGACTTTTGTTATTGTCAATGCACTTTTTTATCGTCGACGGGATCTGATGCTAAAAAAGGGAAATATGAATAATATGTTTTATTTATAACAAAAAATTAACTGAGGGGTTTTATCATGATTTCTGCGAGTACCCTGAACTCAGAACTCATCAATAAAATCGCACAGGATTTTGCGCAAGCCACCAGTCTGGCGGTTGTGGTCGTCAATATTCACGGTGATGAGATTTCTGAACTGTTTAATTTCACGCCGTTTTGCCAACTCATGCGTCAGCACCCGGAGCACAGCGGACGCTGTCGCATGAGCGACCGCTGCGGCGGGCTGGAAGCCTCGAAAAATGACCAGCTGTGTATCTACCGCTGTCACGCGGGGTTAACTGATTTTTCCATCCCGCTGGTGATCGCCGGCCACCTCGTTGGCTTCGTGCTGTGCGGCCAGGTGCGTCTGAGCAATGATATTGAACTGGTTGATATTCTGAACGTGGATGACCGCTGGCAGGACGATCCGGCGCTGGTCCAGGCGTTTCGCGATGTGCCTGAGATGGACTATTCGCGGGTTATCGCTTCGGCGGATCTGCTGAAGCTGATCGTCGAGAATTGCCTGAAAAAACAGCTCAACTTTGTGGTTATCAAAGATAACCCGCCGCAGAACGACCCGGCGCAGGCCTGCCGGGCGGCCTCGCCGCACGATGGCAAAATGAAGAAGGCGCTGCGCTATATCGACGCGCATCTCTCCGATGAGCTGCGTCTGGAGGACGTGGCGGCGCACGTCTATCTCAGCCCGTACTACTTCAGCAAACTGTTTAAAAAGTATCAGGGGATCGGCTTTAACGCCTGGGTCAATCAGCAGCGGATGGCGAGCGCAAAAGAGCTGCTATGCCACAGCGACTGGAGCATTGCCAGCATCGCGCGGAATTTAGGTTTTTCGCAAACCAGCTATTTTTGCAAAGTGTTTCGCCAGACCTATCAGGTAACGCCGCAGGCATTTCGTCAGCAAATTAATGCCGGATCACAAACTGAGTCTTTTTAAATGACAATATTTTGCTATTGCCGATTTTTGATATCCCGGAGTATCTTCATCATTATAAAATGAAAAAAACGACAGTAGAGCAATAAATTGTCATAGCGCAACAAAATAGTGATATTCGAGGGATAAACTACACCAGTTTTTATTTTTGTGATGGGATAGAGTGTCCGTTAATACGAGACTGATGAATATCACAACACCGCTTCACCTCGCGGACGTCATTTTGCAGGCGATGAGGCGGTAAAAGTAAGCTTGAAACATTAACCGCGGATGCATGGCGCATCGGCGAATACAACCGACAGGTTCGACACCAGTTTGGTGTCAGGGAAGGGGGTGTAAATCCCCCGCAGCCCCCGCTGCTGTGATGCTGACGACCCCGCAAAAACCACTGATCGAAAGATTGGGAAGGGCGGGCGAGAACGAGGCTAAGCCAGAAGACCTGCCTGCCGGTAACTGACCAACAACTTCGGTGGGAAGTGGGTGGCTTAGCGGTGCGTGGTCGCAGGACCAGGCATGTGCGCAGCTATACCCCGACCACCTGAACAGGACAGGGTATGGCAACCAGGCGTGCGTTTATTCTTGCGGGTACCGGCAGCGGTTGTGGCAAAACCACCGTTACGCTTGGCCTGCTCAGCTTGCTCCAACAGCGCGGTTTGCGGGTGCAACCCTGTAAGGTAGGGCCAGACTACCTGGACACTGCCTGGCACACCGCCATCAGCGGCGTCGCCTCCCGCAATCTCGACAGCTTTATGCTTCCCGCCCCGATACTCAACGCGCTGTTTGCCGAACAACTGCAGCAGGCCGACATCGCGGTTATCGAAGGGGTGATGGGCCTGTATGACGGCTACGGCATCGACCCCAACTACTGCAGCAGCGCGGCCATGGCCAAACAGCTTGGCTGCCCGGTGATTTTGCTGGTGGATGGCAAAGCGGTGTCGACTTCCGTCGCCGCCACGGTGATGGGCTTTCAACACTTTGATCCGGCCCTCAACATCGCTGGCGTTATCGTCAATCGGGTTAACAGCGACGCGCACTTCCAGCTGCTGAAAAGCGCCATTGAGCGCTACTGTCAGGTGCCAGTGCTCGGCTATGTGCCGCGCGTGGAAGGCGTGGCGCTGCCCGAACGGCATCTGGGGCTGGTGACCGCCCGCGAGTCGGTGGTCAATCAGCAGGCATGGCGGGATTTTGCCAGCCTGCTGGGGCGCACCCTCGACATAGACCGGCTACTGGCCCTCAGCGAACTGGCCGCCATGCCGGTGGGCGAGTGGGGGGAACAGCTTGCCGCCGACGCCGGCGAAGGACTGACGCTGGCCCTCGCCGACGATGAGGCCTTCAATTTTTATTACCCCGATAACCTGGCGCTGCTGGCGCGCTGCGGCGTGAAGATGGTGCGCTTTAGCCCGCTGCGCGATCGCCAGCTGCCGGCCTGCCAGATGATCTGGCTCGGCGGCGGCTACCCGGAGCTGCATGCGGCCGGGTTGTCCGCCAACCATGAGATGCTGGCGCAGCTTCGCGCGGCGCACCGGCGCGGGGTGGCGATCTACGCCGAGTGCGGCGGCCTGATGTATCTGGGCACGACCCTGGAAGTCACCGGCGGCGAGCGCTACGCCATGGCGGATATTATTCCTGGACACAGCCGAATGGGGACGCGTCTGACCCGGTTCGGCTACTGCGAAGCGCAGGCGCAGCAACAGACGCTGCTGGCCGCTCCTGGCGAGTGGCTGCGCGGCCATGAATTTCATTACTCCGATTTTTCGCCCGCCACCCCTGCCGTACTGGCCTGCCGTAAACAGCGAGACGGTAAGACGCTCCAGCAGTGGCCGGGAGGATGGCAGTCCGGCAGCGCCTTTGCCAGCTATCTCCATGTCCACTTTGCCCAGCGCCCCACCATGCTCAACCACTGGCTGCGAGCGGCAAGGAGGGCGCAATGACTCTTCTCGCCTGGTGTGTGGCCTGGATACTTGATGTGCTCATTGGCGATCCGCCGCACTGGCCGCATCCGGTGCGCTGGATAGGTCGCCTGATCACCGTCAGCCAGCGTGTGGTGCGGCGCGTCTGCCATAGCGACCGGGCGCTGCGCATCGGCGGCGGGGTAATGTGGCTGGTGGTGACCGGCCTGACATGGGGCGTGGCCTGGGGCGCACTGGCGCTGGCGCACGGGCTCCATCCCTGGCTGGGATGGCTGGTGGAGGTGTGGATGATCTTCACCGTGCTGGCGGGACGCTGTCTGGCACAGTCGGCGATGGCGGTGGCCCGGCCGCTGCAGGCCGGGGATCTCGCCGAAAGCCGGCATAAGCTCTCCTGGATTGTCGGGCGCGATACCTCTCAGCTCCAGCCAGCGCAGATCAACCGTGCGGTGGTGGAGACCGTGGCGGAAAACACGGTGGATGGCATTATCGCGCCGCTCTTTTTCCTGCTGCTGGGCGGCGCGCCGCTGGCCATGGCCTATAAAGCGGTCAACACCCTCGATTCCATGGTCGGCTATAAACACGAAAAATACCGGGCGATCGGCATGGTCAGCGCCCGTCTTGATGATGTAGCCAACTTCCTTCCCGCCCGGCTGAGCTGGCTGCTGCTCAGCCTTGCCGCAGTGCTATGCCGGGAAGATGGCGCCCGGGCGCTGCGTACGGGCTGGCGCGATCGTTATCAGCACAGCAGTCCTAACTGCGCCTGGCCGGAAGCGACCGTCGCCGGCGCGCTGGGGATCCGCCTTGGCGGCCCGAACGATTACTTCGGCCAGCGCATTGAAAAGCCCTGGATAGGCGACGCCGTCCGCGACATCGCGGTGGACGATATTTCCCGAACCATTCGATTAATGTGGGTGGCGTCAAGCCTGGCGCTGGCGCTATTTATCGGCGTGCGCTACTGGCTGGTCGGCGCGGCCTGAGGAGAACCTGATGCAGTACATCCAACAACCGCAGGCGATCGAGGCGAAAAGCTTCGACATCATCAGCGAGATCATCGCCGAAACGCGACCGGACTACCGTTTCGCCAGCCCGCTGCACGAGGCGATTATCAAGCGGGTGATCCACACCACCGCTGACTTCGACTGGCTGGATATTCTGTGGTTTTCTCCGGATGCCCTGATCGCGCTGAGCGAGGCGTTGAGCCGGCCCTGCACGCTGTATACCGATACCACCATGGCGTTGTCCGGGATCAACAAAACCCTGCTGGCCCGCTTTGGCGGCGAATGCCGCTGCTATATCAGCGACCCACGGGTGGTGCGCGAGGCGCAAAGCCGGGGGATGACCCGCTCGATGGCGGCGGTGGATATTGCGGTGCAGGAGCCCGGGGAGAAAGTGTTCGTCTTCGGTAATGCGCCAACCGCGCTGTTTCGCCTGCTGGAACATCGCGAGACGGCCATCGGCGGCGTGGTGGGGGTGCCGGTCGGGTTCGTCGGCGCGGCGGAGTCGAAAGCGGCGCTCAGCGAGAGCGGCCTGCCGGCCATCGCCGCGCTCGGCCGCAAAGGGGGTAGCAACGTGGCGGCAGCGATTGTGAACGCTCTGCTTTACCACCTGCGGGAGGCGCAATGAGCGATCAGACCTTTGACGCCCCGGTATGGCATCACGGCAAAGCGCTGCGCAAGGGCTACACCACCGGCTCCTGCGCCACGGCGGCGGCAAAAGTGGCGGCGCTGATGGTGATGCGCCAGCATCTGATCCACCAGGTCTCGATCGTCACCCCCTCCGGCGTCACCCTGTGCCTGAACGTCGAGTCTCCGCACGTCGAAGGGCAGCAGGCGGTCGCCGCGATCCGTAAAGACGGCGGCGATGATGTCGACGCCACCCACGGCATGCTGATTTTTGCCCGGGTGACCCTCAATGACAGCGGAGAGATTAGCCTGTTGGGCGGCGAGGGCATCGGCACGGTGACCCGCAAAGGGATCGGCCTGCCGACAGGCAGCCCGGCGATAAACCGTACTCCGCGGCACACCATCGAGACCGCCGTGCGCGAAGCGATTGGCCCTTCCCGCGGCGCGCAGGTGGAAATCTTTGCTCCGGAAGGCGTACTTCGCGCGCAAAAAACCTATAACGCGCGGCTGGGGATCCTCGGCGGGATCTCGATTATCGGCACCACCGGGATCGTCACCCCGATGTCGGAAGAGAGCTGGAAGCGCTCGCTCTCCCTCGAGCTGGAGATAAAACGCGCCGCCGGGCTGGATCGCGTAGTGCTGGTGCCGGGCAACCACGGTGAGCGCTTTGTCCGCGAACAGATGGGCATCGACCCGCAGATAGTCGTCACCATGAGCAACTTCGTCGGCTACATGATTGAAGAGGCGGTCCGGCTCGGTTTCCGCCAGATTGTGCTCATCGGCCACCCCGGCAAACTGATCAAAATCGCCGCCGGGATCTTTCATACCCACAGCCATATCGCCGATGCGCGGATGGAAACCCTCGTCGCTCATCTGGCGCTGCTTGGCGCGCCGCTGCCGCTGCTGACGCTGGTCAGCGAGTGCGACACCACCGAAGCGGCAATGGAGCATATCGACGCCTGGGGATACCAGCGCCTCTATAACCATCTGGCTGAGCGAATCTGCCAGCGCGTTCTTGAGATGCTGCGCTTCACTCAGCACCCGCCCACCTGCGACGCGGTTCTGTTTTCTTTTGATAACCAGGTGCTGGGCAGCAGCCGTCCGCTGGCGGCGATTGCCCGGGAGCTGACATGTTGACGGTCGTGGGAATGGGCCCGGCGGGGCTGCAGTGGCTGGCCCCGGCCGCGCGCGAGGCGATCGCCGCCGCCGAGGCGCTGGTGGGCGGCAGCCGCCATCTCCAGCAGTTTCCCGCTTTCGCCGGCGAGCGCTACGCGCTGGGGGCTGATATTCCGGCGCTGCTGGCGTGGATCGAGGCCCGCGCCGGGCGCCACGTCGTGGTGCTGGCCTCTGGCGACCCGCTGTTCTATGGCATTGGCACCCGGCTGATTGCCCATTTTGGCCGGGAACAAGTGCAGGTGATCCCCGGCATCAGCGCGGTGCAGTACCTCTGCGCCCGGGCGGGCATCGACATGAACGACATGTGGCTGACCAGCAGCCATGGCCGGGCGGTGAGCGTCGATGCGCTGGCCGCCCACCGGAAAGTCGCCATGGTGACCGACGGCCGCTGTGGTCCGCGGGAGATTGCCGCCCAGCTGACGGCCCGCGGCAAAGGCCACCGCTGGATGGTGATCGGCGAAAATCTGGCGATGGAAAACGAGCGGATCCACTGGCTGCCGGTCAGCGCCGTGGAGGACGAATATGAGATGAATGCGGTGGTGATCCTCGATGAAAGATGAGCTGTTTTTGCGCGGCGCCCAGGTGCCGATGACCAAAGAGGCCGTGCGCGCGCTGGCGCTGGCGAAGCTGGAGCTGCACCGGGCGCGCCACCTGATTGATATCGGCGCGGGCACCGGCAGCGTCAGCATTGAGGCCGCCCTGCAGAACCCGGCGCTGCGGGTGACGGCGATTGAGCGTCAGGCCGACGCGCTGCGCCTGCTGGCGGAGAACCGGCAGCGCTTTGGCTGCGACAACATCGCTATCGTGGCGGGCGTTGCGCCGCTGGCGGTCGCCGACAAAGCCGACGCGATCTTTATGGGGGGCAGCGGCGGCCACCTGACGGCGCTGATCGACTGGTCGCTGGCGCAGCTGCATCCCGGCGGCCGGCTGGTGATGACTTTTATTTTGCAGGAAAACCTTCATAGCGCCCTGGGGCACCTGCAGCAGTGCGGCATCCACGAGGTGGACTGCCAGCAGCTGGCGGTCTCCACCCTGGCTACGCTGGGCAGCGGCCACTATTTCAAACCCCATAATCCCGTTTTTGTCATCGCCTGTCAGAAGGAAGAAAACCATGGCTGAGACTTTTGATCCCCATTGCGTGTGGTTCGTCGGCGCCGGTCCGGGCGATCGCGAACTGATTACTCTCAAAGGCTACCGTCTGCTGCAGCAGGCGCAGGTGGTGATCTACGCCGGGTCGCTGATCAACACCGAGCTGCTGGCCTACTGTCCGCCACAGGCGGAGTGCCACGACAGCGCCGCGCTGCATCTGGAGCAGATCCTCGACCTGATGGAGGCGGGGGTGAAGGCGGGAAAAACGGTGGTGCGTCTGCAGACGGGCGACGTCTCGCTGTATGGCTCGGTGCGCGAGCAGGGCGAAGAGTTGACCCGCCGCGGGATCCGCTGGCAGGTGGTGCCGGGCGTCAGCGCTTTCCTCGGCGCGGCGGCGGAGCTGGGGGTGGAGTATACGGTGCCCGAAGTCTCGCAGAGTCTGATTATTACCCGTCTGGAAGGGCGCACGCCGGTTCCCGCGCGCGAACAGCTGGAGGCCTTTGCCAGCCATCAAACCTCGATGGCGATTTACCTGTCGGTGCAACGTATTCACCGGGTGGCGGAGCGGCTGGTGGAGGGCGGCTACCCCGCGACCACCCCGGTCGCGGTGATTTACAAGGCCACCTGGCCGGAAAGCCAGACCGTCCGCGGTACCCTCGCGGACATCGGCGACAAAGTACGCGACGCCGGGATCCGCAAAACGGCGCTGATCCTGGTCGGCCCCTTCCTCGGCGATGAGTATCACTACTCAAAACTGTACGCAGCGGATTTTAGCCATGAATACCGTAAAGCCTGAATCCATTGCCCTGTTTTGCCTGACGCCCGGCGGCGTGCGGTTGGCAAAACGGCTGGCGGCCATGCTGCCGCTCACCTGCTACACCAGCGAAGCGCTGCAGGAAGCGGGGTTTATCCCCTTCAACGGCGGCTTTGCCAGCGCAGCCCGCGAGGCATTCAGCAGCTTCTCGGCGCTGATTTTTATCGGCGCCACCGGGATTGCCGTGCGGGTGCTGGCCCCGCTGGTGAATGACAAGTTCAGCGACCCGGCGGTGGTGGTGATTGATGAGCGCGCCCGGCACGTCATCAGCCTGCTCTCCGGCCATGCCGGGGGGGCGAATGCGCTGACCCGCTATCTGGCCGGGATGCTCGACGCCGACCCGGTGATCACCACCGCCACCGATGTCAACGAGCTGGCCGCCCTCGACACGTTGGCCTTCCAGCTGAACGCCCGGATGACCGATTTTCGCGCGGCGGTGAAAACCGTCAACCAGATGCTGGTGAGCGGCAAGCGGGTGGGGCTGTGGTGCGACGGCGAATTCACCGAGGCGCTAAGCCGGTGCGACCAACGCGGCTTTATCCCGGTAAGCGACCTGGCGCGCTTGCCGGCGCTCGACGCGCTGATCTGCGTCACCCTGCGCCGGTCGCTGCCGTCGCTGCCGGTACCTCACTGGAAGCTGGTGCCCCAGCGGGTGGTGGCGGGCATCGGCTGTCGGCGCGACACCCCCTGTTCCTTGCTCTGTACGTTGCTGGATCGCCAGCTTGCCGCTCAGCGTCTTGACCCGCTGGCGCTGAAAGCGATCGGCAGCGTGAGCCTGAAGGCAAACGAGCCGGGGTTGCGCCAGTTGGCTCACCGCTGCCGGGTGCCGTTCGAAACCTTCAGCGCCGAGGCGCTGCGCGAGCACGAGCACCGCTTTCCGGCCTCGTCTTTTGTCCGGGAGACGGTCGGCGTCGGCAGCGTCTCCGGTCCGGTGGCCTGGCTGCTGAGTCAGGGAAACCTGTCCGGCGAAACCCTGCGCGAGCAGGGCGTGACCATTACTTTGGGAGTAACACACTGATGTTAAGCGTAATCGGAATTGGCCCTGGCTCGCAGGCGATGATGACCATGGAAGCCGTGGAGGCCCTGCAGGCGGCAGAGATTGTGGTGGGCTACAAAACCTACACCCACCTGGTAAAAGCCTTTACCGGTGACAAGCAGGTGATCAAAACCGGCATGTGCAAAGAGATTGAACGCTGCCAGGCCGCCATTGAGCTGGCGCAGGCCGGGAACAACGTTGCGCTGATCAGCAGCGGCGACGCCGGCATCTACGGCATGGCGGGGCTGGTGCTGGAGCTGGTCAATAAGCAGCAGCTGGACATTGAGGTCCGTCTGATCCCAGGGATGACGGCGAGTATCGCCGCCGCTTCGCTGCTCGGCGCGCCGCTGATGCATGATTTCTGCCATATCAGCCTCAGCGATCTGCTGACGCCGTGGCCAGTGATTGAAAAACGCATTGTCGCCGCAGGGGAAGCAGACTTCGTTATCTGTTTTTACAACCCCCGCAGCCGCGGCCGCGAAGGGCATCTGGCGCGCGCCTTTGCGCTGCTGGCGGCCAGCAAAAGCCCGGACACGCCGGTCGGCGTAGTCAAATCCGCCGGGCGCAAAAAGCAGGAGAAATGGCTGACCACCCTCGGAGAGATGGATTTTGCCCCGGTGGATATGACCAGTCTGGTCATCGTCGGCAACAAAGCGACTTACATCGACAACGGTCTGATGATCACCCCGCGAGGCTACGCGCTGTGAACCACGGCGACGTGCTGGTTATCGGGGGCACCAGCGATGCGCGGGCGATCTGCCAGCAGCTGGACGCCGCCGGCGTGCGCTACACCCTGTCGGTGGCGACCCCCACCGGCGAGCGGCTGGCCGGCGATATCCGCGGGCGGATACGCTGCGGGCGCATGGAGTGGCAGCAGATGGCGGAGTGGCTCAGGGCGCAGCGCACCCGCTGGGTGATTGACGCCTCTCACCCCTACGCCGAGGCGGTCAGCCAGAATATTGTGCGCGCCTGCGCCAGCGTCGGGGTCCTGCTCAGCCGCTATCAAAGGCCGGAGCAGCTGAGCGATCTGCGCCATCCGCTACTTCACGTGGTCGGCGATCTGAACGAGGCCTGCGTGCTGGCCCGTCGCCTCGGGGAGCGGATCCTGCTGACCACCGGCAGCAAAGATCTGGCGGCCTGGCGGGCGGGACTGGCGGACAAAACGCTGCTCGCCCGGGTGCTGCCGGTGCCGGAGGTGGTTCAGCACTGTAGCGATCTGGGGTTTGGCGTCGGGGAAATCTTTGCCCTCTGCGGGCCGTTCAGCGCCGAATTTAACGCCGCCTTTTATCGCCAGTGCCGGGCTGATGTTGTGGTAACGAAAGCCTCGGGCGCGGAAGGGGGCTATCAGGAAAAAGTACAACCCTGTCTTGATGCGGGGATCCCCTGCATCGTCATTACCCGCCCGGCGCCGCTGGTGAAGGGCGATGAATTACTGGAAAGCCAGGCCGATTTCGCTACGCGGCTGACGCGCTGGCTGTCGGCGACTTGAGGAACAGGATATGAAAAAAGCACTTCTGGTGGTGAGCTTCGGCACCAGCTATCACGACACCCGCGAGAAGAACATTACCGCCTGCGAGCGCGATCTTGCCGCCAGCTGTCCGGATCGCACGCTGTTCCGCGCCTTCACCTCGGGGATGATTATTCGCAAACTGCGGCAGCGCGACGGTATCCATATCGATACCCCGCTGCAGGCCCTGCAAAAGCTGGCTGAGCAGGGGTACCAGGATGTGGCGATCCAGTCCCTGCACATTATCAACGGCGACGAGTACGAGAAGATCGTTCGCGAAGTGCAGAGCCTGCGCCCGCGCTTTCAGCGCCTGACGCTGGGCGTGCCGCTGCTGAGCGGTCATGGCGATTATGTTCAGCTGATGCAGGCCCTGCGCCAGCAGATGCCGCCGCTGGCGGCGACGGAGCGAGTGGTGTTTATGGGGCACGGCGCCAGCCACCACGCCTTCGCGGCCTACGCTTGTCTGGATCATATGATGGCGGTGCAGGGTTTTCCGGCGCGGGTGGGGGCGGTGGAAAGCTATCCCGAAGTGGACATCGTCATTAACGAACTCTCCCGCCAGGGCGTGACCGGCGTGCATCTGATGCCCCTGATGCTGGTGGCCGGCGATCATGCCATTAATGATATGGCCTCCGACGAAGACGATTCGTGGAAAACCCGCTTCAATGCCGCCGGCATCCCCGCCACGCCGTGGCTGAACGGGTTAGGGGAAAATCCGGCGGTGCGGGCGATGTTTGTCGCCCATCTGCAGCAGGCGCTGAATAACGCGATGGAGAAAGCAGCATGAGCGGCAAACTCTACGCCCTGAGCACCGGGCCGGGGGCGGCCGATCTGATCACCGTGCGTGCGGCGCGGATCCTCGGCCAGTTGGATGTGCTGTATGCGCCAGCCGGCCGCAAAGGCGGCGACAGCCTCGCGTTCTCCATCGTGCGCGAGTACCTTGGCGCACACACGGAGGTCCGCTGCTGCCATTTTCCGATGAGCGCCGACAGCGCGGAAAAAGAGGCGGTGTGGAACGACGTTGCCGCGGCGCTGGCCCAGGAGGTGGCGGCGGGCAGGCAGGTCGGATTTATCACCCTCGGCGACGCCATGTTGTTCAGCACCTGGGTCTTTCTGCTGCAGCGGATTGGCTGCCCGGACTGGCTGGAGATTGTCCCTGGCGTTACCTCCTTCGCCGCCATTGCCGCGCGGGCGAAAACCCCGCTGGCTATGGAGCAGCAGTCGCTGGCGGTGATCTCCTGTACCGCGCCGGAAGCGGACATTGCCGCGGCGCTGCGCCAGCATGACAGTCTGGTGCTGATGAAAGTCTACGGCCGCTTCGCCCGCATTAAGGCGCTGCTGGCGCAGGCGGGGCTGCTGGATGCGGCGCTGATGATGTCAGAGGCCACCCTGCCGGGCGAGCAGTGCTGGCGCCGTCTGCGCGAGGTCAGCGATGACCAGCCGCTGCCCTATTTCTCGACCATCCTGGTTAACAAACAGTGGGAGGAGGCGTAATGAATCAGGTGAAATCGCTGAAGCAGCTTTCGTACGGGGGGCTGGCGGCGGCTGTTCTGCTGATCATCGTCCCGCAGGAGGCGTTCGCCATGCATATCATGGAGGGTTTTTTACCGCCGATGTGGGCGCTGGCGTGGTGGCTGCTGTTTTTACCCTGCCTGTGGTACGGCCTGGTGCGCCTGCGGCGTATCGTCCAGGAGGAGAGCAATCAGAAGGTGCTGCTGGCCCTCTGCGGGGCGTTTATTTTTGTTCTTTCGGCGCTGAAGATCCCGTCGGTGACCGGCAGTTGCTCGCACCCGACCGGCGTCGGTCTGGCGGTGATCCTCTTCGGGCCGGGCGTGGTGGCGGTGCTGGGGGCGATCGTTCTGCTGTTCCAGGCGCTGCTGCTGGCGCATGGCGGCCTGACCACCCTTGGCGCTAACGGGATGTCGATGGCGGTGATCGGCCCGATGGTCGGCTATCTGGTGTGGAAGCTGGCCTGCCGGGCGGGGATCCGTCGCGATGTCGGGGTCTTTCTCTGCGCCATGCTGGCGGATCTGATGACCTACTTTGTCACCTCCGTCCAGCTCGGGGTGGCCTTTCCCGATCCGGCCACCGGGGCAGGTGGATCGATCCTGAAGTTTATGGGGATCTTCTGCCTGACGCAGATCCCAATCGCCATCGCGGAAGGATTGCTTACCGTGATGATCTACGATCAACTGACCAAACGGCGGCTGATCGCCGCGGAGGGACATTAATATGAAAAAGCCCCTGATCCTGTTGGCGATGGTGGTTGCCCTGATGATCCTGCCCTTTTTTATTAATCATGGCGGTGAGTTTGGCGGTTCGGACGGCGAAGCGGAGAGCCAGATCCAGGTGGTGGCGCCGGATTATCAACCCTGGTTCCAGCCGCTGTACGAACCGGCGAGCGGCGAGATTGAGAGCCTGCTGTTTACCCTGCAGGGCTCGCTGGGCGCGGCGGTGATTTTTTACATTCTCGGCTATGCGAGGGGCAGGCAGCGCCGTGATGACCGGGTTTGACCGACTCAGCTACCAGAGCCGCTGGTTGCACGTGGCGCCAGAGCGTAAGTTTCTGCTCTGGCTGCTGCTGATGGTGCTGGCCTTTACGCTGCCGGCGTGGGGCCAGGCGCTGACGCTGGCGCTGACCGCCGCGCTGACCTGCTGGCTGCTGCGGGTCTCATTCTGGCGCTGGTGCCGCTGGATGGCGCTACCCTTTGGCTTTTTGCTGGTCGGCGTGCTGACCATTGTGTTCAGCGTCAGCCGCGACCCGCAGATGCTGTTAGCCAGCATCCGGCTGGGCGCTTTCTCTATAGGAGTGTCCACTCCGGGGCTGGTCGTGGCCGGGGAGACCTTCTGGCGCAGCCTGGCAGCGATGGCGGCCACGCTCTGGCTGGTGCTTAATCTGCCTTTCCCACAGCTGATTATCTTGCTCAAGCGCGGTCGCGTACCGCGACTGTTGACGGAGCAGATCCTGCTGACCTGGCGCTTCATTTTTATTCTGTTGGACGAGGCGATGGCGATTCACCGCGCGCAAACCCTACGTTTTGGCTATGGTAGCGTGCCGCAGGGCTATCGCTCGCTGGCGATGCTGGTGGGACTGCTGTTCACTCGCGTCCTCCTGCGCTATCAGCAGATGAGCACCGCGCTGGATATCAAATTGTACCAGGGTGATTTTCACCTCTAAGGATAAGTATGCTTGCCACAACCGATCTCTGGTTTCGCTATCAGGATGAGCCGGTACTTAAAGGGCTGACGCTGGATTTTTCCCGCCATGCGGTGACCGGCCTGGTGGGGGCCAACGGCTGCGGAAAGTCGACGCTGTTTATGAACCTGAGCGGCCTGCTGCGCCCGCAGCAGGGGGCGGTGCTGTGGCAGGGAGAGGCGCTGAATTACAGCAAGCGCGGTCTGCTGGCGTTGCGCCAGCAGGTGGCGACGGTGTTTCAGGATCCGGACCAGCAGATCTTCTATACCGATATCGACAGCGATATCGCTTTTAGCCTGCGTAATCTCGGGGTGGCGGAAGAGGAGATCGCCCGCCGGGTGGATGAAGCGTTGACCCTCGTTGATGCTCAGGGGTTTCGCCAGCAGCCGATCCAGTGTCTCAGCCATGGGCAGAAAAAACGGGTGGCGATCGCCGGGGCGCTGGTGCTGCAGGCGCGTTACCTGCTGCTTGACGAGCCCACCGCGGGCCTCGATCCCCGGGGGCGGGCGCAGATGATCGCCATCATCCGGCGCATTGTCGGGCAGGGGCGACGCGTGGTGATCTCCAGCCACGATATCGATCTGATCTATGAGGTGAGCGACGCCGTTTACGTTCTGCGTCACGGCGAAGTGCTGGCTGCGGGGGATCCCGGCGAGGTCTTTGCCTGCTCGGAGATCATGGACCGGGCAGGATTGACCCAGCCGTGGCTGGTGAAACTTCATAGCGAACTGGGATTGCCGCTGTGTAAAACCGAAGCGGAGTTTTTTCAGCGGATGCACAACAACGCGATAGGCGCGATAAAGGAGGCGTCATGACGCTGGCAGTGATGTTACAGGGCACGGCTTCCGACGTGGGGAAAAGCGTACTGGTGGCGGGACTGTGCCGTATTTTTCATCAGGATGGGCTGCGTACCGCGCCGTTTAAATCACAGAATATGGCGCTGAACTCCGGCATTACGCCGGATGGCAAAGAGATGGGCCGGGCGCAGATTTTCCAGGCCGAAGCGGCAGGGATCGCGCCGGATGTCCGCATGAATCCGATTTTGCTCAAGCCCACCAGCGACCGTCAGGCGCAGGTGGTCCTGATGGGGCAGGTGGCGACCAGCATGGACGCGGTGAGCTATCACCAGTACAAGCCGCGCCTGCGCGAGCAGATCCTCGCGGTCTACCAGAGCCTGGCCGGAGAGTATGAGGCGCTGGTGCTGGAAGGGGCCGGCAGTCCGGCGGAGATTAACCTGCGCGACCGCGATATCGTCAATATGGGCATGGCCGAGATGGCGCAATGTCCGGTGATCCTGGTGGCCGATATCGACCGCGGCGGGGTGTTTGCCGCGATTTACGGTACGCTGGCGCTACTGCAGCCTCAGGAGCGGGCGCGGGTGAAAGGGGTGATTATCAATAAATTCCGCGGCGATGTGGCGCTCCTGCGCTCGGGGATAGAGCAGATCGAGGCGTTGACCGGGGTGCCGGTGTTGGGCGTTATGCCGTGGCTTGACGTGGATCTCGAGGATGAGGACGGCGTCGCGCTGCAGGCCGGGAAATACCATCGCACCGACCGGCGCGACATCGACATCGCCGTGGTTCACCTGCCGCATATCGCCAATTTTACCGACTTTAACGCCCTGGCGGCGCAGCCAGACGTCCGGGTGCGCTATGTCCGCGACCCGCAGGCGCTGGCCGACGCCGACCTGGTCATTCTCCCGGGCAGTAAAAATACCCTCGGCGATCTGTGCTGGCTGCGCGAGAGCGGCATGGCGCATGCAGTCGAGCAGGCCCGGCAGCGCAAGGTGCCGCTGCTGGGGATCTGCGGCGGCTATCAGATGCTCGGCGAAACCATTATCGATGAGGTGGAGTCTGGCCTTGGCACCCAGCCCGGACTGGGGGTGTTGAAGACCGTGACCCACTTCGCCCAGCACAAAACCACCACCCAGGTGCAGGCGACCCTGGGAACTAACCTCCCGGGATGGTTAGCCGACGCGGCAGGTCTGCATGTCAGTGGCTACGAAATTCATATGGGCGAGACGCGCCGTGAGGCCGGCAGCCCGCCGCTGCTGCAGCTGCATAAAGCGGGACAGTCAGTAGAGGACGGGGCGATAAGCGACGACGGCCTGGCATTCGGCACCTATCTCCATGGCCTGTTCGACAGCGATGCCTTTACCCGGGCGCTGCTCAACGGCCTGCGCCAGCGCAAAGGGCTGGCGCCGCTGGATAGCGCCCTGGAGTATGCCCGCTATAAAACCCGGCAGTTTGATCGGCTGGCGGACGCCATGCGCGAACATATCGCCATCGATAAAATTTACGCCATCATGCGCCAACATCAGGAGCCCCTATGCTGACTCTGGTTACCGGCGGCGCGCGCAGCGGCAAAAGCCGCCATGCCGAGGCGCTGATTGCCGATGCGCCGCAGGTGTTATATATCGCCACCTCGCAAATCTTTGACGACGAGATGGCCGCAAGGATCCAGCACCATCGCGACGGCAGGCCCGCCCACTGGCGCACCGCCGAGCGCTGGCAGCAGCTTGATGAACTGATCACCCCGGATATCGCCCCAGCGGAGGCGATTCTGCTGGAGTGTATCACCACCATGGTCACCAACCTGCTGTTCGCGCTCGGCGGCGACAGCGACCCCGACGGCTGGGATTACGCCGCCATGGAGCGGGCTATTGATGACGAAATGGGCGTGCTGATTGCCGCCTGTCAGCGCTGCCCGGCGCACGTCGTGCTGGTGACCAACGAGGTGGGGATGGGCATTGTGCCGGAGAACCGCCTGGCGCGGCATTTTCGCGATATCGCCGGGCGGGTCAATCAGCGCCTGGCGGCCGCGGCGGATGCGGTCTGGCTGGTGGTCTCCGGCATCGGCGTCAAAATCAAATAACTCAATCGCTGGCTGACCGGGCCAGCCCTGGCAGGGATTCTGTATGGAAAATTTAAACACGGTTCTGCGGGCGATCCCCGCGCCGGACGCCGACGCCATGGCGCGGGCACAACACCATATCGACGGCTTGCTCAAGCCCCCCGGCAGCCTCGGCCGTCTGGAGGCGCTGGCGGTGCAGCTGGCGGGAATGCCCGGCCTGGGCGGCCAGCCGCAGGTGGCGAAAAAGGCCCTGCTGGTGATGTGCGCCGATCATGGGGTGTGGGACGAAGGGGTAGCGATTTCGCCGAAAGCGGTCACCGCCATCCAGGCGGCGAATATGACCCGCGGCACCACCGGCGTCTGCGTGCTCGCCGCCCAGGCCGGGGCGCAAGTGCATGTGATTGATGTCGGTATCGATAGCGAACCGCTCCCCGGGGTGGTGAATATGCGGGTGGCGCGGGGCTGCGGCAATATTGCCCGCGGCCCGGCCATGACCCGTGAGCAGGGGCAGGAATTGCTGCTGGAGGTGATGCGCTACACCCGCGCGCTGGCCCGGGAGGGCGTTACTCTGTTTGGTGTCGGCGAGCTGGGGATGGCCAATACCACGCCGGCGGCGGCGATGGTCAGCGTTCTGACCGGCAGTGATGCGCAGGAGGTGGTCGGGATTGGCGCCAATCTGCCGTTGGCGAAGGTTGGCAACAAGGTGGAGGTGGTGCGGCGGGCTATCGCCGTCAATCAGCCCGACCCGAATGATGGTCTCGATGTGCTGAGCAAAGTCGGTGGTTTCGATCTGCTGGGGATGGCGGGCGTGATGCTGGGAGCGGCGTCCTGCGGGCTGCCGGTGGTGCTGGATGGCTTTCTCTCCTACGCGGCGGCGCTGGCGGCGTGCCAGATAGCGCCGGAGGTAAAACCGTATCTGATCCCGTCCCACTATTCGGCGGAGAAGGGGGCGCGTATCGCGCTGGCGCACCTGGGCCTCGAACCGTATCTCAATATGGGCATGCGTCTGGGCGAAGGCAGCGGCGCGGCGCTGGCGATGCCGATCGTCGAGGCAGCCTGCGCGATGTACCATCGCATGGGCATGCTGGCGGCAAGCAATATTGTGTTACCGAAGGGGTAAGCCGGCGAGGGGGCGGCAATAGCCGTTCCCGTTTTCGGCAGAGGTTTGCCGACGGCAGAAACAAAAAAACACCCTTGAGGGTGTTTCAGGTTGCTGGCAAAAAAGGAAAAAGCGTAGTTTTTCCTCCTTTGTGGTTATCAGCCGAAAATCAATAAATTGATTTTCCTTGTTACTTTTCTGGCGCAATCTGCAAGCTTCAATGAAGGTGCGCTACCTGACATAAGTCACGCGCGCTCCTGCTGTTTGAGATGACGCAGCACAATCCGGCCTTCCGCAGAAAATACGCCATCAAAGCGTATCCAGCCGGTATCGGGAAGTTGGGCATAAATAAGATAATTAAGGTGCCCCGGACGGGGCTGCGGCTGCAACTCCACGCGCAACTGGCTCAGGCGGGGTTCGTAGCGCAGTAACGTCTCTTCTATCTGGTGTATCAAACCATGAATACCCGCGGTCATTCCCTGATGAATCATGCTGAGGTCCGGCAAACCATAATCCGGTAAATGCGCCAGCGTTCCTGCCCGGCAGTTGATGATGCGCTGCATGTTGTCCATAACGGAGAGAATAAGCTGATCCCGCTCGCTGACCTGCTCCAGCGGCAGCTCACCACTGAAGCTGAAAGTCAGCATTTCAAATAAAGAAGATGCTGCCATCGGTTACTTATCCTGAAGGGGGAGCAGGCGGAGATCGCTTCTCATCAGCTCTATGGTGCGGGGCCTGTCAGCTTCCAGTTCATCCCTTTTGAGTACCAGTCGCCAACTGTTGCTTTGTTCATCGGGGTGATAAAACTGACCAACGATGGCGACAAACTGGGTCTCTTTATCCAGAGGGACATTCAGGGAAACCGCACCCGCTGGCTTCATCCAGACGGTATGTTTGGCCAGTACATCTGATTTCAGCGTTTTTTCTTCCTGCATAAGCAACGTGTCATAGTTGGCCTCGTCAAAACGCTCACGTGTTTTCAGTTGCCAGACATGGATCATTGTGGAAAGCGGTGTGTCTTGCGCATCTGTATTCAGCGCGCTGCGCGATACAAAATCGAGATGCAGCGTTTTGATCTGCTTGTAGAAAATCGCCGATGCTACTTCTTTAGTGCCGTCAGTCACTCTCTGGGTCAGACCGCAGCCGCTCAGCAGCGTCGCGGCGGCAAGTACGCTGACAGCATGTCGTTTATAGGGTGTAAGAAACATGAGTAACACTCTCCCTGTTGCGGGTGGATGATGTGGGTATGAGTCCTTGATAACGCCCGAGACTGACCGTGACCGTACCAGCGACTGGGGCAGCAAAAGACGCCCGCAGCACGCCCGTTCGGCTTACCTGAACGCGCTGTTTTCCCAACTGTACCGGAGGCAGCAGACTGACGGGCAAAGTCAGTTGCAGGCGGGCCTGGTAGCGCCAGCCTAGATAGACACGCAACAGCACCAGCAGGTCGGTATGTAGTTGCCCGCCCGGCAGCCAGCCGCGTGCCTCTCCGTCGTCTTCGGTATATAGCTTCAGCAGTAACTGGCTGTTAACATCAGTGCCGGTGTTGCCCAGCAGTGCCCGAGTTTTCAGGCAAATACGCGATCTTTTTGATAAACCCGCAGGTTCAGGCAGGACAATCTGTTGTGGATCGTGCGGGATAACTGTCGCTTTCGTCTGGGGGGCCAGTAATCTGACCAGCGCCGTTATGCCTTCTGCTGTACGCGTCGGCAGACGCATCACGCTGAGTAATGCAAGAAAACGCGAGACCGGCGTGGCGATATGATTTTCGCTGCCGGGAATGCCCAGACCAATCAACCCCAGCAGGCAGCGGGAAATATTATCCACGGCTCCCGGTTCAAACGACGTAGGGTAATTATATTTGCGCCAGATACGATAGTACTGAGTGATAAAGCGATGGTTAAAAATGTCCAGAAACGCCATCATCGCTTCATGGCCGTCCCGGCGCTGCGCGATGTAGTCGAGATAAGCTGTCGGCAGCGGTGAATCCACACCGTACAGCCCCAGAAACGTGGTGCGCACCGTGGGTGGCGCGTCAGGATGATCCAAATCTTGTTCGACGCTTTTTAGTTCGCTGACCGGGAACCCCATCCCCGGATGTGGACGAAAACGGACGGGATCGTCTGCCGGATTGGTTGTGCTCCCCAGCGGTGGCGTCTGTGGTTGGCTTTGTTCAAGAAGCTGGCAGAAACGGTAAAAGTTAATTCGGTTAATGTCCGGAGCAAGTCTTTCCGTCAGCCCGGTACGCGCTGGCTGTGGTGTTCTGTCCATTGCAAACATTTTCCTGTAGGTTGCAGAATCAGCGTCAACTGAGTAAATAAGTGGATGTCGGCATACAGGGCGAAAAAGCGGTGCAGCAGTTCGCCAAACAGGGTGATATCGCCTTCGCCGGCGAAACCGTTGCTGTCCAGCGTGACCTGAATATCCACGCCGCGCAGTAGAAAACCTTTTTCAAAACGCTGAATCAGGTGATGCTGAACGTCAACGATTGCCTCCAGACGGCGTCGATTCATTTCGCTTTCCGTCCAGTCGTACAGCGCCAGCGTGCCGCGCAAGATTTCGGCGTTGTCCATCATTGACAGGAAGTTGGAGCCTAAGTGGCTGAGAACCCGCCAGTGGAAACGGTCACGCGCCGGGGGATAACAGGGCTGCGTCGGCGCGCACAGGTTGCGCACCCGCAGTGTATGCTGCGTGGCGTAGACGGGGGTGTCCAGCACCGTGCTCTGCAGCGCTTTACGCGGAAGCTGACCGTTGGTGCCGGTCAGACTCAGGGACAGGGTTTCGTCTTCCAGCAGGCGGTCGATATCGAATGCGTCGCCCCCAAGGATCAGCCAGGTATCATGCAAACCGGAAGGGCCGCGTTTTACCCGCGTATGGTAATAACGTTCCGGCGAATCGTGACGCAACATCCCGCCCCGGTGGCGAAAACTGGAAAAGGGCACATATGCCTGACTGCCGGTGTGTCGCGAAGAAATAATATTATCGACGGAGTAAATTTCCGTATGCCCGTCCTGAATACGCATGGGGCGCAGCAAGTATTCATTTTCCAGCGGAGAAAGATGCAGTGGATCGGCTTCCAGGGGGAACAGGTTGATCACCGGTACGCAGTGCAGGCGGATATTTTCGGTGCTGAACGGCAGATCGTGAGACCAGCTTTCCGCGAGCACCACGTCAATTTCGAATCCACTCATTCCTGCCGGCCAGACCACATTCTCCAGCCCGTTGAGGGCGACAAACATAAACTTCTCGCGGAAGGTGAAATACTCCAGTAGTAGTTGGTAGCCGCTGAAGGCCGATTCGCCTTTTGGCCAGAGCGGATCGTCCTTACCGAACCCCATCGGGGAAAAATAACCGTCCAGTGTCCGACGTTCCTCCCCCGGCAGGCGAAACCAGATTTGCTGCACCCCCAGCGTCAGCGCCCGGTGTAATGCACAAGCCAGCGGACTGTCCGCATTGAGATAGAGCGGCAGTCTCGATAAATCAATCTGTGACCCGTCGCCAGCCAGCGGGCTGCACTCAAAGCGCAGACGGATAACCGAGCGTCCATCCTGTTCGTACTGTAACGACACCTCTGGTAAAGCCAGCGGAAGCAGGGTGATATCCCGCGTGGCGCTGTAGCAGCAACGTGTCCGGTGTTCGCCGACGGGCCTCGAGAGCACCTGAAAATCCCTCAGTGTTTCGCTCTGCTTCATTTGCCGATGATCGGTTAACAGTTCCACCACCGACAGCGACGGGATTGTACGCAGATAATGAGGCCACAGGAGGCTCACCAGCCCCTCAGTCAGTTCAGGTAGATCGTCATCCAGTTTTTCCCGCAGGCGGCCCATCAGGAAGGCGAAACCTTCGAAGAGACGTTCGACGTAAGGGTCGCGCGCGCCGGGCTTATCGAGATTGAGCATAGCGGCGCGATCAGGATACGCTTGTGCAAACTCTTTACCCGCTTCACGCAGGTAGCGCATTTCGGCTTCGTAATAGCGTTGGGTTAAATCATCCATAATGAGCATTTCCTTAATAGCCGGTGATGATAATGGCCTGTCGTGGAGGCTTTTCCTGTCAGGCATATGGCGGCTTCTGGTTGCAGGGGCCTTTACCCGCCAGCGGGTTTACAGTTGCAGTCAGTCACTCATCCTCTCCATATTCCCTCCTGTCCGCCGCCCCTTTCTCTGTCAGGAATACCTGCCCTGGCAGGCGGAAGTTTTTCAGCGTCAGAAGCGCCAACGGGCCTTTGCCCTGCTCGACGCGCATCAGGTAATGCAGCGGCAGACCGTCCGGCGCTTGCCACTGCAGCTTAAAGCTGCTGCTGTCCAGCTGTGTGACCTGCGCCTGTTCCAGCAGACGAATAAAACTCCAGCTTCCCCGGAAGTCGGCCAGAATACGTTCCATATTCTGCGTACTGGTCCAGCTCAGCGATGCGCCGGGCTGCCACTGCTCATGCGGCCAGCTGAAACGCTGCCAGCGTTCTTTCTGGTTGAAATATTCCAGTTGCTGGCCGTCAATCACCAGATGCGTTTTCATCACGTCACGTGCCGGTTTTGCCATCAGTTCAAAATGTACCCCGGCATCGCCGCTGGCAAAGGCTGTGTCGGCCACATCGCGCAGGCGATTCAGGGCGCGTAAAAACGCCGGGTTGATCGCCAGTCCCTGCGTGTTCATGGTGTCAGCCACCCAGTACCGGCCTTCGCGTTTCAACATTCCGGTGAGGTTGGTGGCAATAAACTGATTTATCCGCCCGTCGTCACGCAGGTACTGCGCCAGCAGGGGAAGTGAGGCGTCATTCGCTGTGTCTTTGAACGGGTAGCGCCCGGCAAAATCCTGCTCCCAGAGGTTGACAATAGCGCGCTGCCACTGCCGGTTAAGGCTATCCGCTGCGGGCGTCAGCACCTGTCGCCATGCCTGCTCCACCGGGCTAACAAACAACGACTGGCCAAAACCACTCCATTCTTCACCCAGACTGGCGGCTATCAGACGGCCATAATCGCGGGTATCGGTAAGATCGACCGTTTTCCCCTGAAATACGGTCTGCGCCAGCTGCTGGGTCATCTCCTGCGGGTCGGGGGCGTTAATCACCTGTTGCAGTTTGAGGCGCACACGGGTGACGCGGGTCAGCCAGGTTTGCAGGCTGAGCTGAGTATCACCCCGCCCTCCGGTTGTATCCCCGGTCAGTCGCAGCAGCGGGGCAAACGTTTTGTCCATTGGTCCCACCGGTGTTTCATCTTTTCGAACGGCATGCGACGTATTTTCCTTGCCGTTAAACAGTGCTTTTGCCGACTTTACCAATGAATCCGACAGGCCTGCGCTTTCCCTTCCGGTTGCCGCCTGCCATGCCACGGTATCCGTGAGCGCAATCAGCGGCGACTGGCGGGCATCAGCCATCAGCGTTAACTGGTCAAGCACGCCGAAAAGCGAGTCCTCTTTTTTCCAGCGAATACTGTTGAGGAAGGTCTGCCAGCTACCGGCGAAATCGGTGAAGTAGCGTGTGGTCAGGCGAGCGCGCAGCACCTCAGGCGAGATATCGGCGGATGCGTCCTGCCGACGGTCACTGAGCACCCAGTCGATTTCCTCGCGCCGGGCGGTGACCACCTGTTCTATTGCCTCTTTTACGTGTCCTTCCCATGCCTGACGGGTAAACATTCCCGGTACGGTCTGTTCGGTACTGAAAAGCGGGTCTGCCAGCGTGTCGCCGGTCATGTCTGCCAGCGTGATATCGGCGTAGTTACGGGAGACCTGTTTCAGGACGTTCTGATAGAGAGTGTTTTCCGCATTGCGAGCCCCAATCTGGCGCAGCAGTATTTTGCGTACCGCGCCGGTCAGTTCCGGCTGCGGGGCGATTTTCCACTGTGGATGCTCCGGCAGATTAGCCATCCAGAAGGTCAGCAGCGATGGCAGCACGCTTTGCCGGGTACCTTCCGGTACAGCTGCATAGCGCAGATGCTCTGCCATCAGCGTGGTGCTGAAAAAGGCGGCGTCAGATTTTTCCGGGCGGGACATCATCAGCAGCGCCTTAAGCTGTTTATAACGCTGTTCTCCCGTTGCGGTGCGTTGCGGACTGTTCGGCGGCAGGGCGACAAAGGCGTTCAATTGTTGCTGCAGATACGCGGCTGCGACATCGCGCACCAGCCGGTTTGCTGCCTGGGCATAACCAGGAAAGGCGGCGCTGAGCAGATGCGCGTTACGTTCAAGACCGAAACGCTGATACCACGGCGCACCGTGGCGAATACGGTACTGCAGACGCTCGAGTTGGCTCTGTAAGGTATGCAGTGCGGCCAGTTGTTCTGAAAGCGGCAGGCGGATATCACGCGCCCGCGTCGCCTGTATCCCGGTTTCCTGAATCAGGGCACGGTTGGCGAAAAAGGAGGTCATCATTCCGGCCACCCATACCGCCAGCACACAGGCGCAGATCGCTAACATAGTGCGCCACCACGGAAAACCCACTCTGCGCCCCCGCGCATTATCGCCAGTCACGCCCAACCATACCGGCGATGGCAACCATGCGTGGATCGCGGCCTCTGGCGCGGGGGTAAGCGGAGGGCTGAACATCAGACCACGCAGTTGCAGGCAAGAAAACGCGCCACCGGCAAGGGGCGGTTTTAGCGCCGTCTTCCATTTAACAATACCGCCTTCAGCGAGCTGATGGGCAAGCCGTAACAGGAAATCGTGGTGGTCGTTATTCAGTAACTGCTGTACTCCCTGTGCGGTCAACTGCAGTGTCCGCGCTTCCAGCAGCGACGCCAGTTGTTCCGGCACGCAGCGTTCAGGCAACAGGCAACCGACGCTTTGTAGCGTACGCCCAGCCTGATAACCACCGTCATCACAAACTTGCCACAGATATAACGGGGCCTGAAAACCGAGCAATTTTCCGCAGGTAGCCAGCTCACGCCAACCTTTATCCAGTTGCGCCGTCTGGCAACATTGTTTTTCCGTCAGCGGCCAGATAATGCCGTCCAGCGGACGGAAATGGCGCAGTCTTTTCAGGGATGTCAAAAGTGTCGTATCCGGGGCTGCCGACGCGGAGCCTCCGTATATTAACACTGTGTACTCGCCTTCCTGCCAGCGCTGCGCCGTTAATCCTGGTGCAATCGCTTCCACCTGCGTCGATTCACCCATCACCAATAGCAGGCGGACTTTATGTCGCCAGAGCAGGCCATAGCGGGACCGAAGTTTTGATTTAAGAAGGATGTAAAAATCATCAGATAGTCGCTTTTCATTTTTGGCCGGCACTTCAGGCCGATAAATCGTCTGCTCTTTCTTTTGTTTCCTGAGCCACCAGAATGGTGAACACACCAGTCCGAATAACAGGATTGCAAATATCCCTCCCCATAGTGACCACGCCTGTTGGGCGGATACTCCTCTCCTTGCCAACAAATCCTGATTAATGAAAATCAATAAGGCACAAATTCCTGCCAGCCCTATAATAAGAAGAAGATAGCCCCAGAAACCATAGCGCGCAGTATGCATTATTTTTCCTCACGCTCAAAATAGTGGCCTGGTGTAATTAAGCAAAGCCACTTTGTTTCAATTTTTTGTGATTTTTGACAAATAACCAACTGTTCTTTGCTCGTTTTCCTGGTGGCTTCAGTTAATATCGCCAGGGATAATGGAAATGCTAACTCACTTCCTGGGCCAAAAGAATGGTCAATCATGTGCAACGGCTGTCTCCTTGGCAGTTTCCATTCGTATTGGTTAGCATACTGCATAATGTTTTCTATTAGTTCATTGTTAATATTAGAAACCCAGATGTGTTGTAACTTGTTTTTATTTAATTGATTGTATTCAACTAGTGTATTTAAATTCGATTTCAGCCCCTCGGGTTCTAATGTCATGGTTCGACCTATACCAGCGATAACGGGGATGGCATGTCGTTTTGCAAATGAACAAGAAGAAATTAACTGACCAGAAACTAATTCACTGTGTTTGCCAGAGGCATCTCCTGACCAGCGTTGTAGGCAAATGACTAAAACCAAACCGTCGAAATTTTCATTATCATAGAATGACTCAATGCATTCAATGGAGTTGACTGTCTCTGGAACCAGATCCCACTGCGAGAGAACCGCTTGCTCTATTGTTTTACACTCTTTGTTTTTAGACTGTAATATATAAATTGTCTGCAAATGGTTGCGATAACCTGGATACTGATGCTCCAGGTTTTGATGGATGTTACTCGTTATTGCAGTGAGAGTGTTGCGCAATGGAAAAGAGAGAGGTCTCGCTTTTTGTGGATATGCAGGAATATCCTTAAGTGGTCCCAGTAATGAATCTATTCCTTCGCCATCTGGAGTGTAAATAATATTGCCAACTACTGCTAATTGTTTTTGACTCCATTTCCGCCAGTGTTCTTTTATTTGCTCTTTTTCAGTGTTCCACGCCAGGCAGGAGGCAACGGATTGTTCATATTTATTAATCACAACGCCCATGATGCATAACCAGAGGAATAATGCTGGTAATATGCCATATATCAATACGTCACCATATGTGACAAGATTAAAGGCAAATAGCCCGCACAGTCCACCTATGGTTAACATGGGAATTAACAATATAATCCAACGTCTGTAATTTGGTTTAGGAAGAGGGCTTCTTTCCGGTACTACTGGTATCATCCATCCCATATTATGACTCTATACTGTTTTCCGATTGGGAGCTTATGACACGGCATCCACATGCGCACTGGCAATTATTCACGACGATGTTTTTACCTTGTTCCATCGCTGTCGAATCACCTTCCTGTATAGGATTAACCCCGTGTTTAGGACAGGAAACTAAATCTCCTACCAATGCAACCTGTACGCCGTTAATAAACATGGTTGAAGATGCGGTTATGACCTTACCTCCATGAGTAGTAGCATCACCTAAACAAACAAGTCCTGACATATTTTCTATCCTGTTGAGCGGTTGGTAAAAGAAATTATAATGCGTTATAAAAGGGCTGGGTGTGAAGATATGGCTATAATATTCAACGTGTTCATTACTGTGGTAGACAGTATTGTAATATTGCGCTGATGTATTTTAATTTTCAAAAAAACAGACGCTTGCTAAGCATGTTATTGTCATTGCCACTGGCTGGGGTGATATTTAATTGTTTCGGTTATATTTTCCCACAGCGCTACCAGTTCGTTCTCGGTTAATACATCTCCAGGGTTTAGGAAATCAATTCGGTAAGACATTTTCAGATCAAGTGGTTTGCTGCCATTAATTTTATTTTCATGGATAGTTAGATAAAAAATATAACTTAGCGATGGGTCTGCGTCATTAACTACAAGTTTTTTAATCCACCACTCTGAAATCTCAAGGCCGTTGACCTTACGTTTGCCTTTGTACAGGGTTTTTCCGTGTTCTGTTTCCACCACCCGGGCGTCTTTATCCAGCAGCGGTGTACCGATATAACTGTCGTTGTCTGTTTTTAGTGCAACGAACACTTTTTTACCGTTTTTATAGCTTACGGAGGTTTCATACTCTCCGAGCAGTGAGGCATCAACCTGCCCATACTGAATAGCTAACTGATTGCCTGAGGGGCGCTGATTATCCTGACGGGGTTGCAACCCTGACAGAATAGCCAGTAATTGTGCTTTTTTTTGCGGGACATCATATCCATAGATTCCCGGCGAGCCCTTGCGATCCTCATCATAACGACTCGCTCGCCTGTCTGTGACCTTCATTTTGATTGAGAATGTAACACCATCCTCCCATTTCAGTGCATCCAACACTCTTGCAAAGTCCGGAGTAAAATATTCTTCATTGCGTTCAAAAATTGTGCCTTTTTGTGGTGATTCCAGTTGATATACCTCCTTCAGATAAGGGGCATCCTGCGGATCGACGACGTACGTATTCCTGAGCTTTTCTTCATAGCGCGTCAGAAACTGCCGGAACGGAGGGTAATATTGCCGTTTTGTTTCTAACGTGGTCATCTCTGAACCCTGGATAAACATCACCATCCCGGCTGGCGTAAATTCAGCCGGAAGCGCCACAGAATAAAAACCAAAATACCGCGTTTCGGGGTGCTGCAATAATGAGGTGACCATCACTTTCTCCCTGTCATTTAATGAATACTGATACGCGCCGGGTTTGAATGCCAGCCATCCCGTGATAAATATCCCCATCGCCAGCAGCAGGCCGTTTCTCAGGCGATGTGGGCCATTAAGCAAAAACCATTTTTTCATCGTAATTGACCTGCTGGGCAATTTTTATAATAGAGCGTAAGGCAAAAGCTTGACTGAGAGTATCCCGGTAAGCGGCTTCATGGAGAACCTGTACTGCCAGACGCTCCCGAATATTCTCATGAACGATTTGCCCGGCGCGCAAAGGCACCGTACCGTCGCCATTTTCACAGGCATCCCGTAGTGTAAAACGTTGTCCTACCCAGCCATATACTACGTTGTTATCGCCCTTGAATGCCCACGCCTGCTCTTCCGGGGAAAGTTCATCTTTCACCGTTCGATCGGTACTGACTTCACTTAAATAAAGGCGTTCGTCATTCATTTTTGGCACCGGCGGCGTCTGACCTATTTGACCGCTTGCCAGCGCCCCGCTCCAGACCGCCGTCTCCTGAGTCCGATACGCTGCGGGTAATTCCCCCCCTTTTGATTTTCCATAAAATAAGTAGGTCTGGAGATGATATTTATCTAATAATTGTTTATGGAGTGCTTTGACATCTCGATCAATTAGTTTTTTATACTTCTGCCAATCTGACTCTATCTGTTCTTTATTCAATGTGGTATTAAACGGATTCAACAGATTTTCATCCATTAGCTTCCACCATTTGTCTCGGTTCAGATAAAGCCCATTATAAAGACAGTTTTCTTTCTTATCGTCTTCTCCAACCGGGAGATCTCGGGGCAGCGTTAATGTACTACCGTCACGGTCAACGATCTTAAGCCAGTCGTCACCATAATCGTTGGCAGGGAGTAACTCCAGCGCGCCGGAAGACTGAGAGCCAATCGCCACCATCTCTGCTGCGTTGCGGCCAAGGATATGGCTGGTGAGATAT
This sequence comes from Klebsiella sp. HMSC16C06, assembly GCF_001808325.1. Lineage (NCBI taxonomy): Bacteria > Pseudomonadati > Pseudomonadota > Gammaproteobacteria > Enterobacterales > Enterobacteriaceae > Klebsiella > Klebsiella sp. HMSC16C06. The sequence goes on along the minus strand of NZ_KV793021.1, from coordinate 59,311 downwards.
CCTACAGCGCCAGCCAAACCGGACTCTGTATTTTCAGTACCGCGCTTCATGCGGGTATAGGTCGCCGCCGCGCCAACAGACGGCATCACACCGTGAACAATACCGTAAATCTTATCTCTGCCCTCCAGACATTCGGAATAATATCGTGCCACTAGTCCTCCCATAGAATGGGTCACCAGAATGACTTTGCTGCACTTCATGCCCTGAGTTTGATACTTGTCAATAATCCTATCGACTTCTTCGCCAAGTCTTTTTGCCGACAGTATATTGGAGCCCAGCCAGTTGTAGCCCACGACATGTACTGGAAACTGATACAGTTTCATGACTTCAAGGTATGTTTCATCCAGGGAATCCACGCCAAATTCCAGCCCCAGTGGTTCATCAACTAATTTTTGATAAATCGCACTCAGCGTATTGTCTTTTTTCGTTGGCTTATCCCGGTACAGTGCAGTCTGTAGCGCATCAAGAAAAGCGCCGTAGCTTGGGGCGGCTACCTCGCCCCAACCCCGATCGCGTCGTGAGCCAAAGAGTTTTTTTTCTGGATGATCTTCTTCCTCAGCCTTTAGTAAAGCTTTTGTAAATCGCTCCATTTCTTCTTTATCAGCGATATTACTGGGGTATTGCGTGGCTATTACCAGATCAATATATTTCTGTACATCTGGCGACATGGGAATAAGCCCTCTGTTGTCAATCTTCACCCGGTCAGGATGTAGTAGCCGTTTTCTCTCTTTTGGTCCTGATGAAGGAAGCGTCCAGCCCAGCAGTGAGGTTTTGCTATCATACCGCCACACGGCTATCGAATCTTCACCATCATCTTTGGGCTTTACTTTAAGATTCGTTCCCATTATTCCTGGCAGAAAAATAACCGGAATTACCCGCAGGTCCTCAATCTCCGCGGTGCCAACTTTGTTTTTATCGGCACGATCCATATGCATCGTCGTAGACATATATTCCCTCCGAATATCCTTAATCTTCCTGATTATCTAAGAGATCAATTTTTATTGATTCAACAAAAAGCCCGCTCTGCACAGGTAGTTTCCCTTGATCGTCAGTCGTCATTTCAACGGTAGTGCCATCGCCGCGGGTAACGCGTACCTTTTGATTCTTTGCCGGTTTGCGGGTTTGCTTCCAGAGGATCTCAGGGGTGATGGCAAAATCAGTGGAATCCCATTCCTGCATGGCCTGACTGATACTCTGACCACTGAATTTTTGCCAAACCGCTCCACGCTCTATAATTTTATCTGGTGCGGCACATTCCACCGTGCCACCTCCAATTCGAATATATCCACCACCACTGGTTAGGATGATTTCATTTTTTGCGCTAATAAGAATTTTTCCGTCGCTACTGCTTATGCGCAGATCTTTACATGCATCCAGGAGCATTTCATCGCTTTGTGCCTGAATCTCCACTTTGCCTTTGCTGGCGAAAATTTTAATACCAAGCTTTTGAGCAAACAGACTGACTGCTTCTCCCGCCGCTACAGTGAATTTTTTAAATACGCTGAAATCCGTATTTTTCCCACTGGTGCTAATCAGGTTTTCCCCTGAGGATAATTGCAGGCTTTTGGGCGTAACCTGTGCAATCCCCGCGGGAGCAGAAAACAGTAGCGCTGATTTTTTCAGCTCGGTCAGCGTTTCTGACAATAGCGTTTTTTGTGTCTGTAAATCCGCCAGTTCTGATTTTGCCACTTCAGCGGCGCTATGCAGTGCTTCCACTAAAGACAGCGCTTCCTGGAGCTGGCTTAACGCTTCATCCATCATCAGCGCCTGCCCCTGCGCCTTTTCCTGCGCATCGGCGCTGATAAAGACACCTTTTTTCGCTCTTATCGCACCCCACATATCGGTGCGCAGTTCGAAACCCTCACCGCGCTGCTGCTTCCCAGCATCCACCAGATGTCCCAGGTTCAGCTGGCTCTTTCCGCCGTACTCTGTGCTGACCTTGATGTGCTCCTTACCCCGCTCATCGTCCAGCCGGATTTTGTTATTCGCCGGGGTGCGCAGCACGTTGCGCTTATAGTTCTGGATGGTCACATGGTCGGTGTGCGCCGAGTCGTGTTTCACCCCGGCGATATATGGCCTGTCCGGGTTGCCATCCTCAAACGCGATGCTAACCTCGGTTCCCGCCAGCAGCGGCAGGTGCAGACCGTAAGTATCTCCCGCATAGGGGCGTGACTGCCGTACCCACAGGCTCTCGAAACCCGGCTTCCACGTATCCCGGTCAAAGTCCAGGTTCACTCGATAGCGCCCGTCTTTGTCGATATGAGCGTAGATATCATTTGCCGTGGTGCTGGTCACCCGCGCCGGGAGTGTCCCTGCCATCACAGGCCTGCGGATGAGAGGAGGGCGGTAGCCGTAGCGTTCGGAATAGGGGATGGCGGTGAATGTCAGTTCGTAACTGCGGTCTCGTGCTGCGCTGGCGGTAATCCCGGTTATCAGAATGCCCTTGCGGAATACCTCTGGCGCATCATTACCCTCGACCTTTATCTCCAGTCCCGGCATCAGCAGAGAACTGGTGCTCTGTCCTTTCAGGATGGCACGTCCGTTCAGGTAGCGTTCGTGGCGGATACGCGCATAGAATGCACCACTCTCCGGCGTCGCTTTGTCACCCGTTTTCAGAAAATTGTCAGCGTAATGATAGGCTTCACCGTAGGTGGTGTTATCCCCGCCTGTTACGTCAAACTGGCCTGTTGTCATCTCCGCCATCGCTTCACGGTAGTTGTAATCCCGCGTCGTGACGGACCTCGATACCACGCTGTAGGCCGTGTTCAGACCCCACACTGCTTCGGTTCCGCTGTCGCTCATCCCCGAAGGGTGACGCAGCGGCAGCGTCAGGCCGCGCTCATAGCCACTCTGGTCGTCGTAAAACTCGATAACCCCGATTTTCAGTCGGGCGTCGGTACTGAACCGGAACCAGATACCCACCTCCGACAGCAACCGTGAGATGAATGTCAGATCGTCTTCGTCGTACTGCATGACCTGCTCGCGTGACGGGTAGTCGCTTTTCAGGTTAAACACAAAGTCCTGACCGCGCATCTCATGCCGCTCGCGGAGTATTTTCTCCACGATTTGCGGCACCGTCTGGTTCTGATAAATCGCGTTCTGATGACTGCGGGACAGTAGCGCCAGACGGGGCTCCAGCCGCACCTCATACCGCGCCTCGTCCCGTGAGGAAGACAATTGCTTAAATCCGGTGATCACCCCGTACAAGGTACGCAGGGGAGTCTGCGTCGGTATCCCCTGCACCGGCGGGGCGGTCAGGCTGAATGCCCCGTCCTGCATCAATACCGACTCCGGCGCAATAGACTTATCGCTGCTGGTAAACTGAATGTCATAGCGGAACGGGGCGCTTAATTGCTCCTTGCCTTCAAAGGACAGTACGTCCACGCCGCTGCTCAGGCCGCGGATTTTTAACGCGTGGTGTGAGTGGTCGAAGTTCTGTGCATCCATCGTGGGCTTCCTTATTTCGTAACAAATTCCACAGAAGTTCCTCTTGCGGAGCCCTGTTCAGGCACGCTACCGCCCATAGCCATGACCTCGTGCCCATCAGGTTTACATCAGGCTAAATTGTGAATAGCGGTTGCTCGGTACCGGTACCACCGATATTCAGCGAGCCGCATATCGAACCCGTGCCAAAAAAGCAGAAGGCTTCCTGCCAGCCACGGTTAGCGGGCAGAAACTCCTTGTGGATTTAACTGAGATAACGCCGGTTCTGGCAGCATGTTCTGTTTCACGTCCTGACAGGCGTCAGTGCGGGGTGCCAGACTGATTTCGACGCGCCGGTTAGCGGCCCTGCCTTCCGGCGTGTCGTTAGTTGCCGCAGGATGGCTTTCGCCCAGCCCCTGTACGGCAAAACAGGTGGCCGGAATGTCGCTGGTCTGTAGCATCCAGTCGCGCACGGCTTCCGCGCGTCGCAGCGACAATTGCTGATTGGCTTTTTTATTGCCGGTGGTATCGGTATATCCGGTGACCACAATCAGCCAGCCCGGCCTTGCCCTGATATTTACCAGCGCGTTAATCAGCACTTTTGTCGAGCCGTCTTTCAGATGGGCCTGTCCGACGTCAAACAACGCCATGCTGTCGAGACGCACGCTCTGTACCGGTAATGCGTCTGCTACATCCCTTTTTTTCTCAGGTGGACGGTAATCGCGAATAACCCGCCATACCGGCTGGCGTAGCCGTTCGCCGGGATATAAGCCCAGACTGAGACGTAATGGCTCTCCTTCGCGAAAATAGCTATCCAGAATATTTGCATCGTCCTTCAGGACCGACAGGTGGTGGGCTTTAGCGGCGTCTTTGTCTGCCGGAACGGCATCATATTTATGTAGATCGTCGCTCACCTGCAGCAGCAGGGTGCGGTTTGCGGTTGCTGACAGACAGAGCGCAGCCACTCCTGCCACGGTGGTCATCAGCAGCGCCGCCACGCAGGCGCGGCGCACTGGCGTAAATCCTGATTGACGTGGTAACAGCGGCAGCATCATGTCCGGGAACGGCAGGGGAGATGCGCCGAACTTCGGTATCGCCTCCGGCGTCAGTCCCGTTTTCGCCGTTGTCCATTTCTGCCACAGATTGCCTTCTACCGCAGGCAGCAATGGTGCCTGCCCCATGCATGCCGCCAGCGGCGGATACCCGTTCAGCTCTGGTAATACCATCTGATTGAGCCATTGCATCAGGCTTTCCATCCGCAGAAGATGGCAAAGCCGCAGGCTGCTCCCATCGGTTCCGGGCTGTGCCGCCCATGCCGTCGGAGAGCTTTCTCCGGCGAGCGTCACCACCTGAACCTTGCCGCCGGCGCAGATAAACCACGGTAGATCATCCTCTCGCCCTGTGCCGGGCAGCCAGCTCCACAGCAGCAGCGGCACTTTTATGCCCGCCCTGCGGCGCACTGTCGCCAGACCGCCGACAAAGCGTCGCAATCGTTCCGCCAGAACAGCCATATCCAGATGAACAACCGGCACGACCGTGCAGGCCACACACAACTGAGAAGCCCATGCGGGGCGGTCAGCCAGCAGCACTTCAGCCTGTCTGATAAGTTGCTCTTCATCCGCAATGTGCAGGTACAGCCCTCCCGCGACCTGCCGCAGCGGGTTTTCTGTGAATAACGATGCTGCCGCGTCGCCGCACACCAGCACTACGGGCTGCCGATATGTTTTGGGCGGCAATCGGGACAGCCATACGCTGTCGGCCTCAGTCTGTCTTTTTTTTCCGCGCCAGCACGCCAGCAGGCCTACTGCGATGACGATAAGCGCCACTGTCACGCCAAATTTCATCGCCGTAGAGGCCTGATTGAATCCCAGCCATAGCGCCAGCACCAGCAGCATGCCCCACAGCAAAAGCGCCTGTTTCAGCGTGTTACTCACCCGGCTCATCTTCAAGACTTGCCTGTTGGCAGCAGTTCATCCACCAGTACATTCAGCCAGCTATGCAACCCCCACCAGACGCCAACCAGCACAAGCATTAGCAGTAGCAGCCAGCAAAAAGGAGACTGCCACAGGTAATGCTGACGCCTGGTCAAAGGCACGTTCAGCACTGCCGAATCTTCTTGCACCCTGAATGGCTCAACCCGCTTGCTGAACATCGCAATGAGATGCTGCCGTTCATCAGATTCGGGGTCCTGATAGCGCCCGCGAAACCCCAGCAACAGCACGCGATGAAAACAGGTCAGGACCGCCGGCGTGGGGGCTGGCTCCTGTAAAACCCGCTTCATACGCTCATACAGTAGTTCGCCCGCCTGAAGGGTATTGAAAAAATGCGACTGGAGAGGGTTTTTTAGCCAGACCATCTGGCCATCATCCATCCCGTCCCGGCTGAGAACGGTTTCGTCCAGCAGCGCGCACTGAGCGTACGTGATATGTTCTATGTCCTGCTGGCTGAATCCGGCCGCTGTCAGACGCTCGCGTACCCCTTCCACCTGCTGCAGACAATGGCGATATAGTTCCTGTCCGTGTCTTGCAGAAGTGCCCTGACGCAGTTCCACCACCGTCAGAAAGGTGTCGCGAAGTAGTACGTCAATGTCGATTTTCCGTTCCTGTGTCATGACCGCAGTACCGCAAAAAGCTCGGGTTTCAGATCGCCCAGCGTACCCGGCGCGTAAATCATGCAGCACCCAGCATCCAGCATGGCTTTAGCCGGAGCGCTCTGCATATCCAGCGCAAAATACTGATTCTCCAGCCGTAATGGCAATGCAGCCGGAACCTGCGTCAGCGGAACAACAGGGACACCGTTCAGCGCAACATTAACCAACAACGTAACGTCATCCGGCGCCCCGATTTTGCAGAGCCGTGGTAACTGTTGCAGAACGACGTGCGTCGGCAGCGAGGAGCGAACAGAAAGGTAAAAATCCGCCTCTTCCCGCAGGCGTGGATCGTGAAGTTCGGCTTTCCAGCGGTTGCCGGGAAGGGATTCCAGCTCGAGCGCAATCACCCGCGACGGCAGGCTGGCTTCGAGCAGTTCGCTGAGCAGGGTAAAAAGCGGCGGAAAAACGGAGGCTGGAGCATCATGGACATATGCGGGAATGGCGCTCACGTTGTGTTCAAGGGAAAAGGTCAGCAACGCGCCGGCCAGACGAGCCAGTTCGCGCCAGACGAGTTCAGGATGGATGCTCGGATACCGTAAAAAATCACTTAGAACCGGTTCAGCGCTGTTCAACGCATTGAGTAACCAGAACAGGGACACATCCGCTACCGCGAAGTCCGCCATACACTGATTGCTTTCCCGGCGCAGGGCCATCAGACGCCGGCACTTCGCTTGTAGCTGCAACAGCAACGTATCCAGTCGCTCCACCAGACCAATATGTGCGCTGAGGGCCAGCAGCGGCGGGATGTAGCTTTCATCCTGAGACCAGTTACCCTGACCATTCCGCGTCAGACGTGCAAGCGGGCAGGTGATGTAATCCTGATTGTTATCATGGGCGAAACGCAATGACAGCGCATGGCATTCAACGGCCATTTCTTCACTGTCGCTGCCATAAATATCTTGTACTTTATGCCATTCCTGACGATAACGCAGGGGTCTTTCAGTATGCTTTTCCTGTCCCAGATTACCGCCATTCGCATGTTCCAGCGGTAACGCCAGGACAACTATTGCCGTATTTTCCACCGCCAGAGTATGTAAATCACAAGCCAGAGGCAGCGCATCGGAAACTTCGGAGTCGATCAACGAGCCATCGGAAAAACGCAGGCGCAGGGTACGTAATTTTAACTTCCCTAACGCCAGTGCTTCTCTGTCAAACTCGACCCTCGCCACACCCCATGGATGACGGATACCCAACTGTGCAATGCTGTTGTTACTGTACGTTTCCCAGCGGGCCTGCTGCTGAAACTGTTGTGAGGACAGGAACGTTCCCTCAGCCCATAGTGGTCGATGAATTTTCATACTACACCACCGCCCGGTCAGGTTTTTGCTTTTGGCATTTGAGAAACCTGAGACCGTGCCAGCGTGACTTAACGTGCTGGACGTCTGGCTGATGCATAACCACATCCTCCGCAGATTTCGCCAGACAGGAAAGTGGAGTATGGATAGCTACCGTCAGATGTATTTTTTTAAACAACGACTGATAAATGCCGCCTGATCCCATCATTGTTGACATAGCCGCAGATGAAGAAATATGTTCCTTTGCAGACATCAAAATTTCCCTTTTGAAACTTTTATCCGGTTTTGCCCAATGACTTTCCCAGGCGTGCAGGTTAACCCCTCTCCTGTAACGACATTCTTGTTAATTCTTCCATCGCTCCAGGTTCAGTCATGGCGTTAGTGAAGTTGTTTTGGTTTAAATTAAGGCCAATTATTGGGGCTATAGTTAATAAATGTCTGGTGGACACTACAATCCCTGGCGGAGAGAAGATGTAGAGGTAACTTCACATTCATGGCACTTCCTGTTTTCAGGCCCGGCTTTATGTTAAAGCGAGTTTCGGGAACATTGTTTAGAAATTTTTTAGCCATGTTGCTTCTCCCTGTCTAACTAACCCCTGTTTAAGTATCTGACCTTGATCCAATTTAACAGTTAAATAAAGCGTGGTGCAATGTGGTCAGTGTCTGAAAGATCGTTATTATTACTACTATAAATAATTTGGCTCGTATCCTAAGATGGTTTTATTTATATGAAGTTTCTCAATTTATTGACCATCAAGGGCAATCTGCTTGGTTATGGATAAGTATAAGCATAAAATGCCGATAAACGATCGCGTAATAATATCGCAACGCCACTTTTTCGGAATAAATAAAAGCTTCTTTAATAAATGATATTTTTGCTGTGAATGATTTGGTGGCAAAAAGTTCGACCATCTACTGCGAGATTAGTGAAGTACAGAAGGGGAAAAGATGGAATTAATACCATAATTTAAAACAATCAGAAGAAGCTCTGGTATCAAAAATATAACATTTGCATCAATTATCATGATTTATTCAGTAATGAAAGTATGGTGCTGACTTATAATGAAAACTATCATAGATACACTATCTCAATTAAATCCTGTTTGTTGCAGTGCCCTGTCTGGCAAGATAAGCACCGAAATATAATCATTATATCAAGTCTGCTATCTTCATTCTTGTTGGCCAGGGGCCGATTACAAACGTAAAGATAACGGTAGTTCCGGGAATTTAGTCCTTTTATTGCGCAAAACTCTAAATGAGTGGATTAAGTTAGTGGCTTTTAGCCGTACACTCATTTGTCCACGCATTATCTGTGGATCTCCTGAGAGATACAGGGAAGTATAAAAAGACGTTGATAAATTGCGGTTTCTTGTATTTCAGGGGCTGTTACGGATGACATAAAGCAAACCGGCGAGGGGGCGGCAATGGCCGTTCCCGTTTTCGGCAGAGGTTTTGCCGGTGGCAGAAACAAAAAAAACACCCTTGAGGGTGTTTATGATGTTGGTTGCGGGGGCCGGATTTGAACCGACGACCTTCGGGTTATGAGCCCGACGAGCTACCAGGCTGCTCCACCCCGCGTCACCGTACTGCTTTGTACTTCATCAAATTTTAATTGGTTGCGGGGGCCGGATTTGAACCGACGACCTTCGGGTTATGAGCCCGACGAGCTACCAGGCTGCTCCACCCCGCGTCCGTGGAAGCGCACTATACTCCGCTAGCGAGATGATGCAACCTTTTTTCGACCAAATCGACATTTTTGTAAGAATTGGCTTATAAAACGCCACGTTGTGGTGTTTTTTTACACAAATCTGTGCCATCGATGAGATCGCGCATTTCAATAGCCCCGGCGCTTTGTTATCTTCAACACGCACTAAGGCTTCGCAGCAAAAGATGAGACACCATGAAAGGACGTTGGGCAAAATATGTAGCGACGGGGGCAATGCTGGCTATGCTCGCCGCCTGTTCCTCAAAACCGACCGACCGCGGTCAGCAATATAGCGATGGCAAGTTCACCCAGCCGTTTTCACTGGTAAACCAGCCGGATGCCGTCGGAGCGCCGATCAACGCCGGCGACTTCTCCGAGCAGGTTAATCAAATCCGTAACGCCTCGCCGCGCCTCTATAATAGCCAGAGCAACGTCTATAACGCGCTGCAGGAGTGGCTGCGCGCGGGCGGCGACACCCGCACGCTGCGCCAGTTTGGCATCGACGCATGGCAGATGCAGGGCACCGACAACTATGGCAACGTCCAGTTTACCGGCTATTACACGCCGGTAGTGCAGGCGCGCCACACCCGTCAGGGCGAATTCCAGTACCCCATTTACCGGATGCCGCCGAAACGCGGTAAGCTGCCGTCCCGCGCCAGCATCTATGCCGGCGCGCTGAGCGATAACTATGTGCTGGCGTACAGCAATTCGCTGATGGATAACTTCATCATGGACGTGCAGGGCAGCGGCTATATCGACTTTGGCGATGGTTCGCCGCTCAACTTCTTTAGCTATGCCGGGAAAAACGGCTGGCCCTATCGCAGCATCGGCAAAGTGCTGATCGACCGCGGGGAAGTGAAGAAAGAAGATATGTCGATGCAGGCGATCCGCGAGTGGGGTGAAAAGCACAGCGAAGCGGAAGTGCGCGAGCTGCTGGAGCAGAACCCGTCGTTCGTGTTCTTTAAACCGCAGTCTTTCGCGCCGGTGAAAGGGGCCAGCGCTGTGCCGCTGATCGGCCGCGCCTCGGTGGCCTCCGACCGGTCGATTATTCCGCCGGGAACCACCTTGCTGGCCGAGGTGCCTCTGCTGGATAATAACGGCAAGTTTAACGGCCAGTACGAACTGCGCCTGATGGTCGCTCTCGACGTCGGCGGGGCCATCAAAGGCCAGCATTTCGACATCTATCAGGGTATTGGGCCTGACGCAGGCCACCGTGCCGGCTGGTATAACCACTATGGCCGCGTATGGGTGTTGAAAAACGCCCCGGGCGCGGGGAATGTTTTTAGCGGCTAACTCCCCTGGCCCTGCCTGTTGACCAGGGCGCCCGGATGACGCCGTTTACGGCGGCCTCCGGGCGCTGTCATTTTGTTCTGAGGTTCTATGTCTGTTGTAATCAGCGATGCCTGGCGCCAGCGTTTTGGCGGTACGGCACGTTTATATGGTGAAAAAGCGCTGCAATGTTTTGCCGATGCCCACGTCTGCGTGGTCGGGATCGGCGGGGTCGGCTCCTGGGCGGCGGAAGCGCTGGCGAGAACCGGCATCGGGGCGATCACCCTTATCGATATGGACGATGTCTGTGTCACCAACACTAATCGTCAGATCCATGCCCTGAGCGGCAACGTCGGGCTGGCGAAAGCGGAAGTGATGGCAGAGCGTATTCGTCTCATCAACCCGGAGTGTCGGGTGACGGTGGTGGATGATTTCGTGACCCCGGAAAACGTGGCGGAATATCTTGGCGTCGGCTTTAGCTATGTTATCGACGCGATCGATAGCGTCCGGCCGAAAGCGGCGCTTATCGCCTGGTGTCGCCGCTACAAAGTGCCGCTGGTCACCACCGGCGGGGCGGGCGGTCAGATTGACCCAACGCAGATCCAGGTCGCTGACCTGGCGAAGACCATCCAGGATCCGCTGGCGGCTAAACTGCGCGAGCGGCTGAAAAGTCAGTTTGGGGTGGTGAAAAACAGCAAAGGTAAGCTCGGCGTGGACTGCGTCTTCTCTACGGAAGCGCTGGTCTACCCGCAGGCTGACGGCAGCGTCTGCGCGATGAAGAGCACGGCGGAAGGGCCGAAGCGGATGGATTGCGCATCCGGGTTTGGCGCCGCGACGATGGTGACCGCGACCTTTGGCTTTGTCGCGGTATCGCATGCGCTGAAGAAAATGCTGGCGAAGGCGGAGCGGCAGACGACGTAAATCCCGGGTCGCGGCGCAGGCGCCTTACCCGGTCTACAGGACAACTCCCCGGAGGCGGCGCTGCGCACCTGTCCGGGCGACAAAACTGCATGAGCCCGTAGCCCGGGCAAGGCGCGTCAAGCGCCGCCCCCGGGATGAGCTTAAACCTCAACCTCGCGGGCGGCGGCGAGCACTGCCTCGCTCAGGGCACTGAGGCCCTGGCTGCGCGAGGCGCTGAGCTGGCCGCGTAGCCCCAACTCGTCGAACAGCGCCAGCGGATCCTGCGCCAGGATCCCGGCGCGGGTTTTTCCTTCCACGGCGGTCAACAGCACCGCCAGCAGACCGCGCACAATCCGGCCTTCGCTGTCGCCAAAGAAGTGCAGCCTGCCCTCGGCATCCTCCTCATAGCCCAGCCAGACGCGGTTTTCACACCCGGCAATCTCCCGGGCCTGCGCTTTGCGCTCATCGGTCAGCGTCGGCAGCTTTTTGCCCAATAAAATCAGCTGACGATATTTATCCTCCCACTGGTTCAGCGGGGCGAAGGTCTGGCGCAGCGTGGCGTCGGTAATGGTTGTGCCGAAGGGGTGCAGAGTTGTCATTAATCCACCAGAATTTCCAGAGCGCGATCCACCGCGTGGACCAGCGCCGCAACATCGTCTTGGGTATTGTAGGGGGCGAAAGAGGCCCGCAGCGTGCCGCTGACCCCTAAGGCCGCCAGCAGCGGTTGGGCGCAGTGTTGCCCGGCGCGCAGAGCAATGCCGGACTCCGCCAGCAGCGTCACCAGATCGCTGTGATGAACACCGTCGAACTCAAAGGCCAGCAGGCTTGACTGCTGGCAGCGGAAAGAGCGGAAGCCCGGCCGTTTCGCCAGCGCCTCTTCCGCCAGACTCGCCAGACTGCGGCTCCAGTTTTCCGCCTGGCCGATATCGCTCTGCGCCAGCCACTCCAGGGCGGCGCTAAGGCCGATTACCCCGGCGACATTCGGCGTGCCGGCCTCGAGACCATAAGGGGCCGGCTGCGGCGTAAAGCCGTCAAAGCTGACCTCGGCGATCATTTTCCCGCCGCCGAGCCAGGGCGACATCGCCGCCAGCAGCTCGCTTTTGCCGTACAGGGCGCCGATCCCGGTCGGGCCATACAGCTTATGGCCGGAAAAGGCGTAAAAATCGATATCCAGCGCCTGCACGTCAGCGGGGAAATGCACCGCGCCCTGGGCGCCATCGACCATCACTACCATCCCGGCGGCGTGAGCAAGGCGGATAGCCTGCGCCAGGTCCGGGCAGCCGCCGGTGACGTTGGACATCTGGCCGATGGCCAGCACCCGGCTGCGCGGGGTGATGAGCGCGCTGAGGCTGGCGATATCCGGCAGGCGGTCGGCGCCAAGCGGCAGCTTGACCACTCTGGCGCCGGTCTGCCCGGCTACCATCAGCCAGGGCACGAGGTTGGCATGATGCTCGGCTTCGCTAACGATAATTTCATCGCCAGGCTGCAGTCGCGGCCGGACGTAGCTCTGCGCCACCATATTGATGGCCTCGGTGGTTCCCCGCGTCCAGACGATATCTTTGCCGGACGGGGCGTTAAGCCACGCCGCGACGCGTTCGCGGGCCGCCTCATAGCGCTCGGTCAGCCGCTGGGCGGCGGCGAACTGGCTGCGATGGACGTTGCCAGCGCTCAGGCGATAAAACTGGTCGCTGGCGTCGATCACCGCCTGCGGTTTGAGCGCGGTCGCCGCGCTGTCGAGATAGACGCCGGCATCGGCCAGAGCCGGAAACTGCGCGCGAAAGTGCGCCGGGTTGAATGCGTTCATGGAATTCCTCGTATCAATCCCGCGATCGTCGCGCAATTTGCCGGGCGTGACAAGGCCTCTGCGCCCTGTGGAATTGTCCGAATGTGACTTCAGGTGGGTCAAAGAGGGTTATGCTGAAAAGTGTTGGGTTTGTGTTTTAACCTATTACTTAACGAGTCACGAATAGTATAAATAGCCGTAAGGAGAGAAAAATGAAAATGACTAAGGCCGCTGCGATTATCTCTGCCTGTATGCTGACTTTAGGCCTGAGCGCCTGTTCCTCTAACTATGTGATGCATACCAATGATGGGCGAACCATCGTTACCGACGGGAAACCGCAAACCGATAATGATACTGGCATGATCTCGTATAAGGACGCGTGGGGCAACAAACAGCAGATCAATCGCTCTGACGTGAAACAGCTGGGTGAGCTGGACGAGTAAGGCAGTAAAAAGGCAAAAAAAAGCACCGCGCGTTGCGGTGCTACATTAAATCACTATGGACAGACAGGGTAAATGTACAGGAAGTGAAAAGGGGTAGCTTTGCTACCAGGGTCTGCAAAGACAGACCAATTGCAAACACAACAACACAACATCACAACCGTAAGCCAAAAGCTTGATGGAACACGCATTCCAAAAAAAGCTTCTCGTTCCGGCTCAGGAAGTGCCGCCACTATAGGTATTTGCTGGTAGAACCTCAACGGACAATTTATAATGGCTCAGATAAAAAAAACTAATAGGTTAATCATTGTTTCCTATTTGTTAAATTGAGTTAACATCTAAGCCAGAATAACCATGTCGAAGCGATTACCACCTCTGAATGCATTACGTGTTTTTGATGCAGCCGCACGTCATCTCAGCTTCACTCGGGCAGCCGATGAGCTTTTTGTGACGCAGGCCGCAGTCAGCCATCAAATCAAGTCTCTCGAGGATTTTCTGGGCCTTAAGCTGTTCCGGCGGCGCAATCGTTCGCTGCTGTTAACGGAAGAAGGGCAGAGCTATTTTCAGGATATTAAAGAGATTTTTTCGCAACTGACGGAAGCGACGCGTAAACTGCAGGCGCGCAGCGCCAAAGGGGCATTAACGGTCAGTTTATTGCCAAGTTTTGCCATCCAGTGGCTGGTGCCGAGACTGACAAGCTTTAACTCAGCTTATCCGGGAATCGACGTCAGGATCCAGGCGGTAGACCGCCAGGAGGATAAGCTGGCGGACGATGTCGATGTGGCGATTTTTTACGGCCGCGGCAACTGGCCGGGCCTGCGTGTGGAAAAATTGTACGCCGAGTATCTGCTGCCGGTCTGTTCCCCGCTCTTGCTCACCGGCGACAAAGCATTGAAAACGCCTGCCGATCTGGCGCAACATACGCTGCTTCACGATGCGTCCCGCCGCGACTGGCAAACTTATACCCGCCAGCTTGGTCTAAGCCATATTAATGTGCAACAGGGGCCGATTTTCAGCCATAGCGCGATGGTGCTGCAGGCGGCCATTCACGGGCAGGGCGTGGCGCTGGCCAACAACGTGATGGCGCAGTCCGAAATTGAAGCCGGTCGTCTGGTGTGTCCGTTTAATGATGTTCTGGTCAGTAAGAATGCGTTTTACCTTGTTTGCCATGACAGTCAGGCAGAACTGGGTAAAATAGCCGCTTTCCGGCAATGGATCCTGGCGAAAGCGGCAAGTGAGCAAGAAAAATTCCGCTTTCGTTATGAACAATAAATACTTGTAGGGTAAAAACATGACCAGCCGTTTTATGCTGATATTCGCCGCGATTAGCGGCTTTATCTTTGTGGCTCTGGGTGCCTTTGGCGCGCATGTATTAAGTCAATCGCTCGGCGCGGCGGAGATGGCCTGGATCCATACCGGCCTGGAGTATCAGGCCTTCCATACCCTGGCGATTTTTGGTCTGGCGGTGGCGATGCAGCGTCGGATCAGTATCTGGTTCTACTGGAGCAGCGTGTTTCTGGCGTTAGGGACCGTGCTGTTCAGCGGCAGCCTCTATTGTCTGGCGCTGTCTCATTTACGTCTGTGGGCGTTCGTGACCCCGGTGGGCGGCGTAAGCTTCCTCGCCGGTTGGGTTTTAATGTTAATTGGTGCAATTCGTCTGAAACGTAAGGGCGTTGTTCATGAATAAGGTTGTCCTCTATTGTCGCCCTGGGTTTGAGAAAGAGTGCGCAGCAGAAATTACCGATAAGGCCGCCCGCCTTGAGGTGTTTGGTTTTGCCCGGGTCAAAGAAGACTCTGGTTATGTGATTTTTGAAGGTTATCAGCAAGACGACGGTGAGAAGCTGGTACGCGATCTGCCGTTCAGCTCGCTGATTTTCGCCCGTCAGATGTTCGTGGTCGGCGAACTGCTGCGCGACCTGCCGCCGGAGGATCGCATTACTCCGATCGTCGGCATGCTGCAGGGCGTGGTGGAGAAGGGTGGCGAGCTGCGTGTGGAAGTGGCGGATACCAACGAAAGCAAAGAGCTGATGAAGTTCTGCCGCAAGTTCACGGTGCCGTTACGCGCGGCGCTGCGCGAGGCGGGCGTGCTGACCAACTATGAAACGCCAAAGCGACCGGTGGTGCATGTGTTCTTTATCGCCCCCGGCTGCTGCTATACCGGCTACTCGTACAGCAACAACAACTCACCGTTCTATATGGGCATTCCGCGGCTGAAGTTTCCGTCCGATGCCCCGAGCCGTTCCACCCTCAAGCTGGAAGAGGCGTTCCACGTCTTTATTCCGGCGGACGAGTGGGACGAGCGCCTGGCGAACGGCATGTATGCCGTCGATCTCGGCGCCTGCCCGGGCGGCTGGACCTATCAGCTGGTGAAGCGCAACATGTGGGTCTCTTCGGTCGATAACGGCCCGATGGCCCAGAGCCTGATGGATACCGGCCAGGTGACCTGGCTGCGCGAAGATGGCTTCCGCTATCGTCCGAACCGCAACAACATCTCGTGGATGGTCTGCGATATGGTGGAGAAACCGGCGAAGGTGGCGGCGCTGATGGCGCAGTGGCTGGTCAACGGCTGGTGCCGGGAGACCATCTTCAACCTCAAGCTGCCGATGAAAAAGCGCTATGAAGAGGTGTCGCAGAATCTGGCCTATATTCAGGCCCAACTGGACGAGCACGGCATCAACGCCCAGATCCAGGCGCGTCAGCTGTATCACGATCGTGAAGAGGTGACCGTTCACGTGCGTCGCCTGTGGGCCGCCGTCGGCGGACGTCGCGACGAGCGTTAATCCTTCCCCCTCAGGCCGGAGACGCGTGCGCGTCCTCCGGCCTTCCCCTTAAGGCTGCGGCGCATCCGACACAATATGCGTCACGTCATCCAGATGACCAATCCTCGCCTCGCCGGAGCGGTTGAACTTGCTTTTGTCGATCAGCAGTAGCGACTGCGCCGCGCGCTTAAGCAGGATCGATTTAAAGTCGGCATTGAACGCATTGGAGTCCCATAGCGCGCCCTGCGGGTCGATGCCTTCGCAGGAAAAAATAAACAGATCGATCTCCAGCGATTTCAGCTGGGAAATCAGCGCCGGGTTCACGTAGCAGCCATATTTCCGCTGCAGAGTGCCGCCGGAGCAGGTGAGCGTGATTTGGTCGCGTTTGGCCAGCTCCTGGCAGATGGGCTGGCTGTTGGTAAAGACCTGCAGCGGGCGGTCCGGCAGCTGGCGGGCGAGATACCAGCAAGTGGAGCTGGCATCGAGGGCGATCACCATCCCTTCGTCAATCCAGGCCAGCGCTTCGCGGGCGATATCGGCTTTATGCGCGTAATGGCTTTTCAGCCGCATGTGAAAAGGGTCGCCGCTGTCCTGGCTGCGCTGATGGATCACTTTGGCCCGGCCGTGGTTGCGCAGCACTTTGCCCTGCGCCTGCAGCTCGCTCAGATCGCGGCGAATGGTTTCCCTGCTGACGTTGAGCTGTTTTGACAAGGTTTCGGTGGTCAGGCTGCTGTGGGTGATCAGGAGATCGACGATCGCCTGCTGGCGGGCTGCTTTCATTTATTCTCATCCCATCATTGATTGAGCGTCTGCATCAGGCAGACGCTCCGGCATGAGATTACGGCGTGACTCCTTTTTTTAAAAGGATATTTCCGTACTTAGCTCGCTCTCCTGTGATAACGATCGCAAAGGCTTTTTGCGCCAGGTCGTAGAAGGCAAAGCGGTCAATCCGCACGATATCCGGGCAGGGGGCCTGCGCCGAGAGCGCCTGCCGATAGCGCTGTTCCACCGTCGGGTCCAGCGCATCGCCTTCGACGGCGGCCATCATCACCAGCGGCGGCGCGTAGCTGTCTAACTCGAACAGCGGGATAATCGCCTGCAGCAGATCGCTGACCCGCAGGCCATCAGCGCGGATCACCTGCGGCCCCATGCTGTGCGCCGGGAAATGGGCATCGGAAAAAATGATTTCATCCCCATGGCCCATTTCGGCCAGCACTTTCAGCAGCTCCGGCGATATCAGCGGGGAAATGGTTTTGAGCATCTCAGGCTTCCTCTGTTAATTCAGGTTCAGTTTGCGGCCAAAAATAGCGGTAGCGGTACGCGACCTGCGCTCTGGCCTGTTCCGGCGAAGAGAACTCGCCCACGCCATACCAGCCAAACATCGCCGCGCCGGCCACCGTGGTTTCGGCATCATCGAGAACTTTGATCGGTATTCCAAGCCGGTCGGCCTTGATCTGGTTCCACAGCGCGTTGCGGCTGCCGCCGCCCACCAGCAGCAGCTCTTTCGCCCTGAAGCGGCCGATGTTTTCCAGGGTTTGCAGATGCTGCGCCAGCTGGTCGCTTAACCCCTCCAGCGCGGCGCGGTAAAAATGGCCGCGGGTGGTGTTGAGCGTGACGCCCTGCCAGCCGGCGTGCTGGCTGGCGAGCAGGTCGCACTGCATCCTGACGCCCTGGGCGCCGGGCGGGATCGCCTGCGCTTCGGCAATCAGCGTCTGCCACGGCGTGTCAGCGCTCCACAACAGCTTGCGCACCCATTCGAGCACGCCGGAGGCCAGCCACTGCATTCCCGGGTTATAGCGGCCCGGCTGGCTGTCCAGCTCGCAGGTGGAGCCGCTGTAGTCGCAGAGCAGCGAAGTGTCGACCTGGGCGCTGCGCACCATCAGGATCTCCCAGGTCCCGGAGGAGAGCACCGGCTCATCCTGCCCGGCGCCGGCGCCAAACAGAGCGAACTGGGTGTCATGCCCGGCCGAGATAACCGGGATCCCGACGGGAAGGCCCAGCAGCGCAGCGGCCTCCGGCAGCAGGGCGCCGATCGGCTGGCCTGCTTCAACCAGCCGCGGGAACAGGCGGCGCGGCAGGCCGGTCGCCTGCAGGATTGGCGCGCTGAAATCGCGCTGCCGGAGATCGAGCATCTGGCTGGTGCCCGCCATGGTGAGGTCGGTGGTGAACTCCCCGGTCAGCCGATGGTTGATCAGCGACGAAATAAACAGCCAGGCATGGGCCTGCGCCAGCAGCTGCGGGTGGCACTCTTTCAGCCAGATCAGCTTATACAGGGTGTTGAACGCAAACGCGCCGACGCCGGCAATCTGCTGCAGCTGGTGTGCTGGCATATACTGGCTGATATTCTCCATCACCGCCGCGGTGCGCGGGCATTTCCAGCTGATGATCGGATACAGCAGGGCACCCTGCTCATCCACCAGCGCGCCATCGACGCCAAAGGTCGTGACGGTGATGCCGCGCACCGTGCAGGAGGCCAGCTGGTCATGGATCTGCCGACAGCAGTCGGCAAAGCGCTGCATAATGGCCTCCAGCGACCACTGGTGCCAGTCGCTGTTCTCCGCCGCGATGTCGCTGGCGTTCGCCGTTGCGGCGCGGGCGATAATGTTTCCCTGTCGGTCAACGGCCATCGCCCGCACGTTGGTGGCGCCGCAGTCGAGGACCAGGATAACGTCTTGCTTCATAGTGACTCCCGAAACAACATCGCCGGATGGCGCGGCGCTTATCCGGCCTACAGACCGCGCGCATCTGTAGGCCCGGTAAGCCTGCGCCACCGGGCGAAACCAACCTGTTAACGCTTATACAGCGGCCCGTAGTTCTGGCAGGCGCGGTAGTCCTGGCCCTCGATATCCATGCCATGCGCAGCCCAGGCGGAGGGGCGGTAGATTTTCGCCGCTTCCACGTTGTGCATGCAGACCGGAATGCGCAGCATGGCGGCGAGGGTAATGAAATCCGCGCCAACGTGGCCGATGGTCAGCACGCCGTGGTTGGCGCCCCAGTTAGCCATCACCGAGTACACATCGCTGAACGGACCCTTGCCGGTCAGGCGTGGGGCAAACCAGGTGGTGGGCCAGGTGGAGTTGGTACGGGCGTCGAGCTGGTCGTGCATCGCTTTGGGCAGCGCCACGCTCCAGCCTTCGGCAATTTGCAGCACCGGCCCCAGGCCTTTGATGATGTTTACCCGGGTCATGGTGAACGGTACGCCGCCTTCGGTCAGGAAGCGGGAAGAGAAGCCGCCGCCGCGGAAGTATTCGTGGATCGCCGGGCACCATTCGGTCGCCGCGAGGCAGGCATCCGCCTCGTTCTGCTCAATCTCCCAGTGAGGTTTCATCGTCGGGTTGCCCTGCGCGTCGCGCTGCTGGCAGGAGCCGTCCAGCGCCGCAGAGCCGGAGTTAATCAGGTGAATGATGCCGTGCTCCGCCCGGCCGGTGAGCGGCTGCCCGGTGACCCGCTCAACGGCGTCCGGCGACCAGTAGGTGCGCACGTCGGCAAACACCTGGGCGGTGCCGGTGAGCTGATGACCCATCAGCATGGCCACGCCGTTGAGGCTGTCGTTTTCGGTAGCGACGACAAATGGCTCGCGCACCCCGTTCCAGTCAAAAGAGCTGTTGAGCAGCGCTTCAGCGGTATCGCCATTGGGGTATTGATCAGTCCAGTGGCGCTGACCCTGGAAACCGGCGGCGATGGCGTTGTAGCCCAGCGACTCCTCCACCAGCCCTTTTTCCGCCAGTTTCGGGTTGCCCTGCATCATGTCGCGGATGCACATCGCCATCAGCAGGCTCTCTTTCAGCACCGCGCGGCTCTGTGTTTCATTGCGCTTATACTGCTCAGCGTTCTGATCTTCGCCGTAGCGGAAGTGTTTATCCGCCCACGCCAGCGCCATCTCCAGCTCGGTTTCATCATAGATTTTCTGATCGATTCGCCGGCGCAGCTCCGTCATGTCGACAGCCTGGACCTTCATGCCGAGCCAGGATTCAAAGAAATTGTGGTCGACGATGGAGCCGGCGATGCCCATTGAGACGCCGCCCAGCGACAGATAGCTTTTCCCTTTCATACTGGCGACGGCCAGGCCGGCGCGCGCGAAGCGCAACAGCTTTTCTTCGACGTCCGCCGGGATCGAGGTGTCATCGGCATCCTGCACGTCATGTCCGTAGATGGAGAACGCCGGGATCCCTTTCTGGCTATGGGCCGCCAGCGCGGCGGCCAGATAGACCGCCCCCGGACGTTCGGTGCCGTTAAAGCCCCAGATGGCCTTCGGGCGCAGCGGATCCATGTCGATGGTTTCGCTGCCGTAGCACCAGCAGGGGGTGACGGTGATGGTGACGCCGACGTTCTGGCTGCTGAATTTCTCTTCACAGGCGGCCGACTCGGCCATGCCGGCGATGCAGGTATCGGCAATCACGCACTCCACCCGGGCGCCGCAGGCGTGGCGCAGTTTCTCGCTGATAAGCGCGGCGGTGGCTTTCGCCATGTTCATGGTTTGCGCTTCCAGCGACTCGCGGACCCCCATGCGACGACCATCGATTACCGGGCGGATACCGATCTTCGGTAAGCTGATTTTTTTCATTACAGATCCCTCAGGTTATGCGGATAAAAGGTTTAGTTCGTCGCCGCTTGTGAACGGAAACGGGCAAAAATAAAGATGATGGCGAAGCACAGCGCCGGGACCAGTTCGGCGGTCGGGATATTGCCGGCGGCGTCGCTGACAAAGCCCATCACCGGGGTGACGATCCCGCCGCCGATAATGGTCATGACGATAAAGGACGAGCCATATTTGGTGTCCTGGCCCAGATGCTTAATCCCCAGCGAGAAGATGGTCGGGTACTGAATGGACATAAAGGCGCTGCACAGGGTCAGGGCCAGCAGACCGACGTGGCCGCCGCTGAAGGCGGAGAGCAAACAGAGCAGCATGGCGATAAACGCATAGATAGCGAGCACGTTATGCGGCGCAAAGCGGCGGATAAGCCAGGTGCCGGTGAAACGGCCAATAAAGAAGCAGACCATGGTGGCGGTCAGGTAGTTGGCGGCGAAACCGGCCGTCATGCCCGGGATCTCTTCGATAGCGTAGCGAATCAGGTAGCTCCAGCAGGCGGTTTGCGCGCCGACGTAGCAGAACTGGGCCAGCACCGCCCAGCGCCAGTGACGGATGCGCATCAGGCGCGTCAGCGAGGCGAGGAAGGTGCTCTGCGCGCTGTCGCTGTGGTCATCGCTCTGCAGGGAGGGGAAGCGGGTACAGACGATCAGCAGGGCAACCAGCAGGACGATGGCCACGATAATCATATAGGGGGTTTGTACCGACAGGACCAGGCTGTGCTTCCAGGCGCTGAGCTGTTCTGGCGTCATTTTATCCAGCACATCCTGCGGCTGATGCGGGACGTTAGACAAAATAAGACTCTGGCCAAATACCACGGCAATAATGGCGCCAAATGAGTTAAAGGTCTGGGCCAGATTAAGGCGGAAGTGACCGCCGCTTTCCGGACCGAGAACGGTCACAAACGGGTTGGCCGCCGTTTCCAGGCAGCCAAGCCCGGCGGCGATAATAAATAATCCAATCAGGAATAAAGTGTAGTTCATCACTTCGGCGGCAGGCCAGAACAGCGCGGCGCCGCAGGCATATAAAAACAGACCCGTAAGAATACCTGCTTTATAGCTGAATTTTTTCATCAGCATCCCGGCGGGGATGGGAATAATAAAATAGCCAAAGTAAAAGGCTGACTGAATTAATCCGGCCTGGAAATTAGTCAGGGTAAAGGCCTGTTGAAATTGCGGTAATAAAATATCATTCAGATTATTAGCCACCGCCCACAGAAAAAAGAGGGAGCACAGCAGAGCAAAAGGAATAATGTAGCTCTTACTCTGCCCGCTCTCCATGGCGCGGTAACTTTGCGTTGGTATCGTTGTGTTTCCCATAGCGTCCTCATCAGTTCAGAAGCATTTACAACAGCATTCATGGCGCAGTCTGGTGCTGCAGCAGACCGCAAAATTAAGTGAGCTCAGGTGACGCGCCGGTGAGTGAAATGAAAGTCACGGCGGAACTCATGACTTCATTTTCAAATAAAAACCGCCTGTTAATATGATGATGGTCACACTTAACGATCTGCGGGCCATTTTATGTGATAATTGTCACTTTAATTTTTCAAAAACGCTGACCGTTTGAGAAAATAAATTCACAAAACCACAACGCTAATGACCGAATGAATGTATATCGTGGAAAACGGGCAAATGTTACAAAGAAATAAAATGCCCGCTTGATGAAATATTATTAAGAACGGGCATTTTAAACACTCTCTTAACCGGCATAATTCCTTTATTTATGCTGGAATAATTGACGCGGCTCACAAAATATAGTCATGAAAATTCCCCTTCGATTATTCAGGTTGATGATGAAGACCATTATTCACCTTATCCCACGGTAGCCGACGATATTTCTGTTGCCCTGCCGTTGACGGATGATGAGTCACCAAAAGAGGAACGCAATGGAAAGAAACAGACTGGCCCGGCAGATTATCGATACCTGCCTGGAAATGACCCGCCTGGGGTTAAATCAGGGGACCGCCGGCAATGTCAGCGTGCGCTATCAGGGAGGAATGCTGATCACCCCCACCGGTATCCCGTATGAAAAGCTGACGGAAGACAAGATCGTCTTTATTGATGCCGATGGCCAGCATGAGCAGGGAAAACTGCCCTCCAGCGAATGGCGTTTTCATCAGGCGGCCTACCAGACGCGGCCCGATGCCCAGGCGGTGGTCCACAATCACGCTGTCCATTGTACGGCGGTGTCGATCCTCAACCGGCCCATCCCGGCCATCCACTATATGATCGCCGCGGCCGGCGGGAATTCGATCCCCTGCGCGCCCTATGCCACCTTCGGCACCCGCGAGCTGTCTGAGCATGTCGCGGTAGCGCTGAAGCACCGCAAAGCCACGCTGCTGCAGCATCATGGCCTGATCGCCTGCGAGGCCAGCCTGGAGAAAGCGCTCTGGCTGGCGCATGAAGTGGAAGTCCTGGCCCAGCTCTATCTCAGCACGCTGGCGATTATCGACCCGGTACCGGTGCTGGATGACGAGGCGATCGCCATCGTGCTGGAGAAGTTCAAAACCTACGGATTACGTATTGAAGAGTGATGCCGCAACGCTAACA
Organism: Klebsiella sp. HMSC16C06; assembly: GCF_001808325.1. Classification (NCBI taxonomy): domain Bacteria; kingdom Pseudomonadati; phylum Pseudomonadota; class Gammaproteobacteria; order Enterobacterales; family Enterobacteriaceae; genus Klebsiella; species Klebsiella sp. HMSC16C06. Next base: position 35,950 of record NZ_KV793021.1, on the reverse strand, counting down.
GGAGAGACGCGATGGCAAACCGAATGATCCTCAACGAAACGGCGTGGTTTGGCCGGGGGGCGATAAACGCATTAACCGATGAAGTGGCGCGGCGCGGCTATCGCAAAGCATTGATCGTCACCGACAGCACCCTCGCCCGGTGCGGCGTGGCGGCGAAAGTCACTGATAAACTGGATGCCGCCGGGCTGGCATGGGATATGTTCAGCGACGTGATCCCTAACCCGACCATTGCCGTGGTCCAGCAGGGGCTGCAGGCCTTTCAGCGCAGCGGGGCGGATTACCTGATCGCCATCGGCGGCGGTTCGCCGCAGGATACCTGTAAGGCGATCGGTATTATTCAGCGTAACCCGGAATTCGCCGATGTCCGTAGCCTTGAGGGGCTCTCGCCCACCCGTCAGCCCAGCGTGCCGATCTTCGCGGTGCCGACCACCGCGGGTACCGCGGCGGAGGTGACGATTAACTATGTCATCACCGATGAAGAACAGCGGCGCAAGTTCGTCTGCGTCGATCCGCATGATATCCCGCAGGTGGCCTTTATCGATGCCGATATGATGGACGCCATGCCGCCGGCGCTGAAGGCGGCCACCGGCGTGGACGCCCTGACGCACGCTATCGAAGGGTATCTCACTCGCGGCGCCTGGGCTTTGACTGATGCGCTGCACCTCAAGGCTATCGAGATCATTGCCGGGGCGCTGCGCGGCTCTGTTGCCGGGGATGCCGGCGCGGGCGAAGCCATGGCGCTGGGCCAGTACGTCGCGGGGATGGGATTTTCCAACGTCGGACTCGGGCTGGTGCACGGCATGGCGCATCCGCTCGGCGCTTTTTACAACACGCCCCACGGCGTGGCGAATGCCATTCTTTTGCCGCACGTGATGCGCTTTAATGCTGAGGCGACGGGGGAAAAATATCGCGATATCGCCCGGGCGATGGGCGTCAGGGTGGAAGCGTTAAGCCTGACTGCCGCGCGCCAGGCGGCAGTGGAGGCGGTCTGCCAGCTAAACCGCGATGTCGGTATTCCCGGCCATCTGCGCGAGGTGGGCGTCAGGAAAGAGGATATTCCGGCGCTGGCGCAGGCGGCGCTGGAGGATGTGTGTACCGGCGGTAACCCGCGTGAGGCGAGCCTGGCCGATATCGTCGGGTTATATCAGGCGGCCTGGTGATTGCCTGGCCCGGGTAAAGCAGGCAGTGCCGGAGGCAGTTACCCTGCACCGGCGCACCTCTTAAGGATGGTTAGCGCGTCAGCCGCAGCTGCTGCAGATTGCCATCCAGCTGGAGGTCGGTCTGCAGGCGGGCCACTTCCCGGCAGGTGAAGGCCATCTCCTGATGCGCGGCCAGTTTTTTGCGCCACTTCTCCGGGACCTCGGCCAGACGGGCGTACAGCCCCTCCAGGTCCTGAAACTCGTTCAACAGCTGGGCGGCGCTTTTGGGTCCAATGCCCGCCACGCCCGGCACCTTCGAGCTGCTGATCCCCGCCAGCCCCCAGTAATCCGCTAGCTGCTCCGGGGTGACGCCGAACTCGCTGGCGATGAAGGGCGCATCCAGCCAGCGCTTCTGAAAGTAGTCGCGGATGCGGATGGTGGGCGACAGCAGCTGACAGTAGCCTTTGTCGGTGGAGACAATGGTGGCCTGATGGCCCGCCTGGGCCACCTTTACCGCCAGGGTGGCGGCGAGGTCGTCCGCTTCGCTGCCCGGCGAGGCCCAGCAGCGGATCCCCCGCTGTTCGAAGGCCGCCCGCAGCGCTGGCATCTCGGCCACCAGCGTCTCCGGCATCGGCGCGCGGCAGGCTTTGTACTCTGGCAGGCGCTGGTGGCGCCAGCCGTGGGCGCGATCCTCATCATCGAACACCGCCACCGCGTGGGTGGGCTGACTGTGGACGATCAGCTGCTCCAGCGCATGCAGGCAGGTATCGACGCAGGGCGAACCCTGCACCGCATGGATGCGGCGGATCAGATTTAACGCGTCGACGATTAACAGATGAACAGCCACAGATACCCCCTTATTCTCAGCGTCTTTAGGGTAACATCGCCATCAGATCGAGGCTATCTGCGCCTGAACAATCAGGAAGATAACGCGCAAATTTCGCTAACTGACCGCCATCAGCGGGCTGATGACGCCCGGCGCGGGTTCGCCGTACCACACCGCTTCGCGCACCGGGACCGGTTTGGCGATAAGCCCGAGGGCGTAAAAGCGATCGGCGATGGTCTGCTGGGCGCGGATCACCGACAGATCCATCGGCCGCGGGCGATGGCTGCGGCGGGCGAGGGCCATGCTCAGCGACCGGGCGTCAATCCCCAGCTCTGCCGAGAGTAAGCGGGCCGCTTCGCCACGATGCGAGTCGATAAACTGCCCGGTGTGGGTCAGCTCCGTCAACAGACGGCGCATGATATCGCCATGCTGAGCGAGGTAGTCCCGTCGCGAAAGATAAAACTGATGGTTGTTGACTCGTCCTTCGCCGCTGGCGACCACCCGCAGCTCGCCGGTGTGTTCGGCGTCGCTGAGCAGCGGGTCCCACATCATCCAGGCGTCAACCGCCAGGTAGTCGCTGGCGGTCAGCGGATATTTCGGCGGGGTATAGACCACCCGCACGTCGTTCAGCCCCAGCCCTGCGTCTTCGAGGATCTGCAGCAGCAGCCAGTGGACATTCGACCCTTTATTGAGGGCGATGCGTTTACCGCGCAGATCGCTGAGCTGGCGAATGTCGCTCTCCTGCGGGACGACCATCGCCACGCTGCGCGGTGCCGGCGGCTCCCATGCGACGTACATCAGTTCGCTATTGCTGGCCTGGGCAAACACCGGCGGCGCTTCCCCGGTGGTGCCGAAGTCGATCTCGTTGCAGGCGAGGGCGTGGAGGAGCTGCGGTCCGGCAGGAAACTCACTCCACAGCACGTTGACGCCGAGGCTGGCGAAGGCGGTTTCCAGACTCTGGCGGGCTTTCAGGATCCCGAGGCTGCCGAAGCGCTGGTAGCCAATGCGCAGTTCGCGATCGGCCCCGGCTGCGTTGGCGAATGCCCGCGGCGGCGCAGGCGGGCGGCGGCGGCTTTTGATCAGCCCGAGGTTAGCGAGCTGGGTGCGCAAGGTATGCCGGCTGATCCCCAACAGCGCGGCCGCCTGGCTCTGGTTATCGTCGCAATGCGCCATGGCGTGGCGAATCAGGGCGCTGGTGACTCGCTGCCACAGCGGCTCGCCGGGAAGCGCCAGCTGGTGGCGAATAAAGTCGTCCAGTTCATGATCGCTCGCCGGCGCCGGGGCGTCGTTGAGCGTTGCCAGGCGCAGCTGGGCAGGACTGATCTCCTCTTCTTTACTGAGGAGCACCGCGTTGTGCAGGGTGTTTTCCAGCTCGCGAATATTGCCCGGCCACGAATAGTCCATCAGCCGGGCCAGTGATTCCGGCGCCAGACGCAGGGTTGGCCGCCCTAGGCGCCGGGCATAGAGTGATAAAAAGTGGTGCGCCAGCAGCGGGATATCCTGCCGACGCTGGCGCAGCGGCGGCAGCGGCACCACCGCGATATTCAGTCGATAGTAGAGATCCTCGCGAAAGCGGCGCTCGCGGATCGCCTGGGCCAGGTCGACGTGGGTGGCGGCAATCACCCGGACATTCACTTTAATCGCTTTGCGTGAGCCGACGCGGGTAATTTCACGCTCCTGTAGCACTCGCAGCAGCTTGACCTGCAGCGGCAGGCTTAATTCGCCGATCTCGTCCAGCAGCAGCGTCCCCCCTTCCGCGGCTTCAAACCAGCCGGGCTGTCCCTGCTGCGCGCCGGTGAAGGCGCCTTTCTCATGGCCGAACAGTTCGGCTTCGGCGAGGCTCTCGGTCAGCGCGCCGCAGTTAACGGCCAGAAACGGCTGCTGGCGACGGGCGCTGTGATGATGGAGATAGCGGGCCACCACCTCCTTGCCGGTGCCGGTTTCGCCCACGATCAGCACGGTCGCCTCCGTTGGCGCGAGCTTGTCCAGCAGGCTCTGGAAGGCCTTCGACGCCGGGTCGATCAGCGCGGGAGCGGTGGAAGGGGATTCTGGGTTCAGCATAGCGGGCCTCCGATCGTTGACGCTCTGAACTTATCCTGCGGCGGCCGCAGAAACCAGAGGGGGAAGGCCCGCGGCTGTTGCAAATGCGCCAGCGGATGCGCGGCGGCTGCGCGATTTGCAACAGCGCGGCGCGGCGAAGCTGTTTTCAGTGCCTTGATTTTAAAAGATTAATTTTTTATTCACCATTGGCATGATTATCGCTAACACCCATATAACCAAATTAAAACATCTCTTCGATAAATATCGGATATGGTTATATAGGAAATAGATAATGACGCAGCAAGCTCCCGACAAGATCAATGTCTTCTGGTTCTTACCTACCCATGGCGATGGCCGTTATCTGGGTACCACCGAGGGTGGACGCCCGGTCGATTTACCTTATCTGCAGCAGGTGGCGTTGGCGGCCGACAGTCTGGGCTACTACGGCGTGCTGATCCCCACCGGTAAAAGCTGTGAAGATTCGTGGCTGGTGGCCTCGGCGCTGGCGCCGTTGACCCGCCGTCTGCGCTATCTGGTGGCGGTCAGGCCGGGCCTGCAGCCGCCAACCCTGGCGGCGCGGATGGCGGCCACCCTCGACCGTTTATCGGAAGGTCGGCTGCTGATCAACGTCGTTACCGGCGGCGACCCGGTGGAAAACAAAGGCGACGGTATCTTCCTCAGCCACAGCGAGCGCTATCAGGTGACCCGCGAATTTCTCGATGTTTACACCCGCCTGCTGCGCGGGGAAAAAGTGGACTATCACGGTGAGCATATTCATGTGGAAGGTGCTGAAGTGCTGTTCCCGCCGGTACAGGAGAATGGCCCGCCGCTCTATTTCGGCGGCTCTTCTGAGGCGGCCATTGATGTGGCGGCCGAGCAGATCGACAGCTATCTGACCTGGGGCGAACCCCCGGAACTGGTGGCGGAGAAGCTGGCGGTGGTGCGCGAGCGCGCCGCGGCCCGCGGACGCACCCTGCAGTACGGCATTCGTCTGCATGTGATTGTGCGCGAAACGGAAGAAGAGGCATGGGCCGCCGCCGACCGGCTGATCGCCCATCTTGACGACGATACCATTGCCCAGGCGCAAAAGATCTTCGCCCGCATGGACTCGGCCGGCCAGGCGCGGATGAGCGCCCTGCATCAGGGGTCGCGCGATAATCTGCGCATTGCGCCCAATCTGTGGGCCGGCGTCGGACTGGTGCGCGGCGGCGCGGGTACCGCGCTGGTAGGTAATCCGCAGCAGGTAGCGGAACGCATCCGCGAATATCAGGCGCTCGGCATCAGCAACTTTATCTTCTCCGGCTACCCACATCTGGAAGAAGCGCACCGCTTTGCTGAGCTGGTGATGCCTCTGTTGCCGCTGGAAAACGCGGCCTCGTCGAAGGCGCGCAGCGTGAACACCGGTCCGTTTGGCGAAACCATCGGCGGCGATAAGCGCCCGGTGCGCCAGGTTAGCGCCAGCTGATGGCCCGGAGCGCGACCATGAGACAGCATACCGGAGGAGGGCTGCGATGAGTGCAGAACCGCATATCGTGATTATCGGCGGCGGCTTTAGCGGCGCGGCGGTGGCGATTGAGCTGCTGCGCCTGGCGCCGAACGGGGTGCGCGTGACGCTGCTGGAGCCGCGCCAGTCCCCCGGGGCCGGGGTGGCCTACCCCACTGCGGAGCCGACGCACCGGATTAACGTTCCGGCCGCTCGCATGCAGCTGGCCGGCGACGAAGAGGGCGCCTTCGATCATTGGTACCGCCATCAGCCTGCCTTTGCCGTCGATGTGCAGGCGCTGCGCCCGGACGGTTCCGTCTACCCTCAGCGCGGCCAGTTTGGTCGCTATGTGGCGCAGCGTTTTGCCGACGCCGTGGCGTCCAGCGGCGGACGGCTTCGCCACCTGCGCGATCGGGCGCTCGCTTTTCATCAGGGGACGGTGACCACCGACGGCGGCCTGCAGCTTAAGGCCGATCTGCTGGTGCTGGCGATCAGTCATCCACCGCCTTCGCTGCCGCCGCAGGCCGAAGCCTGGCGTCATCATCCGGCGCTGATTGCCAACCCGTGGCAGCCCGGCGCGCTCGATGCCATCGCCCCGCACGCCCGGGTGGCGGTGATGGGCACCGGATTAACCATGGCCGATACGGTCGCGACGCTGGACCGGCTGGGCCACCGCGGCAGTATCGTCGCCTTTTCGCGCCATGGCCTGCTGTCGCGCGGCAACCTTAGCGGCGCGGGGACAACCTGGCCCGGCGACTATCAGCAGGGCAACCTGCGTCAGCGCCTGCGCCAGATCCGCCTCGACGTCGCCTATGCGGCGCAGCAGGGCCTGAGCTGGCAGGTGGTGCTGGATGCGGTTCGTCAGCAGGGGCAGCGGATCTGGCAGGCGCTCAGCGTCGCCGATCGCCAGCGTTTTCTGCGCCATCTGCGCCATTACTGGGATGTCCACCGCTACCGCGTGGCGCCGCAGGTCGCCGAGGTGCTGGAGGCGCGCCAGCGCACGGGCAGTCTACAGGTGCAGGCGGCCAGGCTACTGTCGATAAGCGGTGAAGGCGAAACGCTGCGTCTGACGCTGGCGCGGCGCGGCGGCGGTGTGCAAACCCTGAGCGTCAATCATCTGATCCTGACGACCGGACCCGCACACCGCGCCCTGACCGACAGCCAGCCATTTTTACAGGACCTCGCCCGCCGCGGCCTGATTCGCGCCGATGCCCTCGGCATGGGCCTGGAGGTGGACAGCCGTTCCCGGGCAGTGGCTGAGCCGCACGTTGAGGCGCTGCCGGTGCTGGTGGCCGGTCCGGCCGCCCGCGGGCGTTTTGGCGAACTGATGGGCCTGCCGCAGGTAGCCGACCATGCCGCTGACGTGGCGGCGCAAGCGTTACTCACGCTCGGGATCCCGCAGGACTCCCGATGTCCTGCGTACTGAATACCTCCCTTTATTTTCCCTGATTCATTTTGCCGCGTGCGCCCCGGCGACGGGCCGCGCTATGGAGATTGCTATGTCATCACAACGTGAAATTCGTCTTAACGCTTTCGATATGAACTGCGTCGGCCATCAGTCGCCGGGCCTGTGGGCGCATCCCCGGGATCGCTCCTGGCAGTATAAAGATCTGGAGTACTGGGTGGATCTGGCGCGGCTGCTGGAGCGCGGCAAGTTCGACGGGCTGTTTATCGCCGACGTGCTGGGGATCTATGACGTACTGGACGGCAGCGGCGACGCGGCGATCCGCCAGGCGACGCAGGTTCCGGTCAACGATCCGCTGGCTCTGATCACCCCGATGGCGCTGGTGACGGAGCATCTGGGCTTCGGCCTGACCGCCTCGCTGTCGTTTGAGCATCCTTACCCCTTCGCTCGTCGTCTGTCGACGCTCGATCATCTGACCAAAGGGCGGGTGGGCTGGAATATCGTCACCTCCTATCTGGAGAGCGGGGCGCGCAATATCGGCCAGCAGACCCAGACCGACCATGACACCCGCTATGACTATGCCGATGAGTATTTGCAGGTGATCTACAAACTGCTGGAGGGAAGCTGGGAGGACGGGGCGGTGCTGCGCGACAGAGAGCGGAAGATCTTCAGCGATCCGCGGAAAATCCATCCCATTAACCATCAGGGACAGTTCTTTTCCGTGCCGGGGATCCACCTCTGCGAGCCATCCCCGCAGCGCACGCCGGTGCTGTATCAGGCGGGGGCGTCCAGCCGCGGCAAACAGTTCGCCGCCGGCCATGCCGAATGCGTCTTCGTCGCAGCGCCGTCGAAGGTGCTGCTGAAGAAGACGGTGGCGGATATTCGCCGCCGGGCAGCTGAAGCGGGGCGAGATCCGCACAGCATCCTGATCTTCAACCTGCAGACGGTGATTGTCGGCGACACCGACCGTGAGGCGCAGGCGAAGTGGCAGGAATATAAGCAGTACGTCAGCTATGAAGGCGCGCTGGCGCTGCTCTCCGGCTGGACGGGGATCGATTTCGGCCAGTATCAGCCGGATCAGGTGCTGAAGTATCTGCACACCAACGCCATTCAGTCGGCGGTGGAGGCCTTTTCGACCGCTGATCCGAACCGCCAGTGGACGGTGCAGGCCCTGGCCGATTGGGCGGGGATCGGCGGCTTCGGTCCGCTAGTGGTTGGCAGCGCGCAAACCGTGGCGGACGAACTGCAGTCCTGGGTCGAAGAGACGGACGTCGATGGCTTTAACCTCGCCTATGCCGTCACTCACGAAACCTTCCGCGACGTCGTCGAGCTGCTGGTGCCTGAGCTGCAAAAGCGCGGCGTCTTTAAGCAGGAGTACCGCGAGGGGACCCTGCGCGAAAAACTGTTCGGCGCCGGCCCGCGTCTGGCTGCGCCTCACCCGGGCGCCAGCTACCGCCGCGATGCGCGCACGGCGGCATCGGTAGAGGAGAAGGTGACATGATCGCTATCGATGACCTGCATAAAAGTTACCGCACGGCGGATGGCCGGCTCAGCGCGGTGCTGAAAGGGCTGTCGCTGCAGGTGCCTGAGCGCTCCATCACCGCGGTGGTGGGGCCGAGCGGCGCCGGTAAATCAACCCTGGCGCGCTGCATCAGCCTGCTGGAGCAACCGGACAGCGGCAGCATTCGTATCAATGGCCAGGATCTGTCGGCGCTGTCCGGCGAGGCGCTGCGCCGGGAACGGCGGGCGATTGGCACCGTTTTCCAGTCTTCGGCGCTGTTGAGCCGCAGGACCGCCTGGGAGAATGTCGCCCTGCCGCTGGCGTGGCTGGGTGTGGTGGAGCGCGATATCAAGGCGCGGGTTGGCGAGCTGCTGGAGAGCGTCGGCCTGAGCCACAAAGCCGATGCCTGGCCGGCCCAGCTCTCAGGCGGCCAGCGCCAGCGGATCGGCATTGCCCGCGCGCTGGCGCTGCGCCCGTCCGTTCTGCTGGCGGATGAAGCCACCTCCGGCCTCGATCCTCAGGCCACGGCCTCGGTGCTGGCTCTGCTCAAGCGGCTGCGTGACGAGTACCAGTTGGCGATCGTCCTGATCACCCATGAAATGGACGCGGTGCGCACGGCGGCGGATGCGGTGGCGGAGATCCGCGACGGGACGATCGTCCAGTACGGGCGGATCGAAGATCTGCTGGCGCGTCCCGATTCTCTGCTCGGCCAGCAGCTGTTGCCGCTGACGCCGGCGGCAGCGGCCCACAGCGATCTGCTGCTGCGTCTGAGCTACCGCTGGGATGTGCCGGTGGCCACCGACTGGATCAGCCGCCTGAGCCAGCAGTGGGCGCTGCAGATCGATCTCCTTGGCGGTCACGTCGAGGTGATTAATGGTCGGCTGGCCGGTCGCCTGCAGGCCGGAGTGCGCTTTCAGGGCGAACGCCTGTCGCCCGCGCGACTGCAGGGCCTGCTGGCGCAGCTCGGCATAACGGCGGAGATCCTCGACAGCGCGCCGTTGCTCAGGGAGGTGGTATGAAACCGACAGTCATCAGCCAGGATACCCCCTGGGGCGAAATCCCTTCGCTGCTGCTCCCCGCCTATGGCGAAACCTGGCTTATGGTGGCCATTGTGATGCTGTTTGTCGTCACGCTGGGGGGGCTGGTGGGGGTGGTGTTGTTTAACGCCTCGCCGCGGGGCTTATTTCCGCACGCGCTGCTGTACCGGCTGCTGAACTGGGTGGTCAATATGGGACGTTCGCTGCCGTTTCTGGTGCTGATGGCCGCTATTATCCCGTTCACTTACTGGCTGACCGGCACCACGATTGGCATCCCCGCCGCGGTAGTGCCGATGATCGCCGCCGGCGTCCCGTTCTTTGGCCGTCTGGTGGAGAACGCGCTGCGCGAGTTGCCGGCGGAGGTCACCGCAGTGGGGGTCGTCTGCGGCGGGTCGCGCTGGCAAATCATTGCCAGCGCGCAGCTCAGTGAAGCCTTGCCCGCGCTGGTGGCGGCGGTGACGCTGAACCTGGTCTCGATGATTGAGTATTCGGCTATCGCCGGGACCATCGGCGCCGGCGGCATCGGCTACCTGGCCGTGGTGTACGGCTATCAGCGCTTCGACAACCACATCATGATCGCGACGATCGTCGCCCTGATCCAGTTGATTCAATTTTTGGGTGACCGTCTGGTCAACCGTTTACGCCACACGCAGGGGAACCTTGTATGACAACAGAGCAATTTGAGTTACGTAAAGCGCGGCGCTGGCCCTGGCTGGCGGCGCTGGCGGTGATTATCCTGCTCGCCATCGCCTTCTGGTGGTGGCGGGGACATACCCAAAGCCAGCAGGTGGTCTTCGGCAGCACGTTAAAAATTCACTACGAGCCGGCGATGGCCGGCGAGCAGCGGATCATTGAGTATATTAATCAGCATATTGCGCCCGATTACGGTCTGAAACTGGAGGCGGTGGGGGTGCAGGATCCGGTCCAGGCTGACCGCGCGGTAGCGGAAGGACAGTATGCCGGGACGATCTATCAGCATCAGTGGTGGCTTAAACAGGTGGTGGACGCTAACGGCTTTGCGCTGTCGACCACGGTGCCGGTGTTCCAGTGGGCGTTTGGCATCTATTCCGACCGCTACTCGTCGGTACAGGCGTTGCCCAACGGCGCGACCATTGTCGTGCCTGACGATGGCGCCAATCAGGGGCAGGCCTTGTGGCTGCTCCAGCGCATTGGGTTGATCTCGCTCGACCCGGCGGTGGAGCCGCGTACGGCGAAGCTGAAAAATATTGTCGGTAACCCGCATCAGTTTGTCTTTAAAGAGCTGGATCTGCTGACCATGCCGCGGGCGTTAAATTCGGTGGATGCCGCCATCGGCTATGTCTCGCAATTTGACGCCGGGAAAGTGCCGCGTGAGAAAGGCATATTATTCCCGCCGGCGCCGCGCACCTTTGCTTCGCAATTAGTGATTGGTACACCGTATTTATCGCAGGAAAATATCGTCAAATTAAAACAGGCTTTTTCTGACCCGCGGATCCAGACGTGGTTACAAACCACCGATGACCCGCTGGTAAAAGACGTATTAGTTCCAGTGTCCGCGGAATAAGCGTCCTGCACGACGTCTATTTTCGTTGTTATTTATTTCCCTTGAGGATGCGCGAAAGCGCGTCCTTTTTGTGCTGGTAATATTTATTAACTTATTGATTATATTGATTTTTATAGAATGATTTGTTGTTTTGATTCTCGTCGCGCGCGGTCTATAACCGCTGATGACCTGCACAAAATAATAAGGTGAAAAAATGAGTACATTACCAGTGGATAATCCCGGTATCGCTTCGGTACCGGTCAGTAGCGTCGGGGATGTGGCGCGGCTAATTAATTCCGGCAAGGAACAAGCGAAATATGCGCGGATGATTGTCTTCCTCGCGCTGGGGGGCGTTTTTCTCGACGCATATGACTTAACCACGCTCTCCTACGGTATTGATGACGTTGTACGTGAATTTCAGCTCTCACCGCTGCTGACCGGCCTGGTGACTTCGTCCATTATGGTCGGGACTATCGTCGGCAATATTATCGGCGGCTGGCTGACCGATAAATATGGTCGCTATTCGGTTTTTATGGCCGATATGTTCTTTTTCGTGATTTCGGCTATCGCCGCCGGGCTGGCGCCGAACGTCTGGGTGTTGATTGGCGCCCGCTTCCTGATGGGCATCGGCGTTGGCATCGACCTGCCGGTAGCGATGTCCTATCTGGCCGAGTTTTCCCGCTTTGCCGGCAAAGGCAACAAAGCGGCTCGCCTCGCGGCGTGGTGCCCGATGTGGTACGCCGCCTCAACCGTCTGCTTTCTCATTATCTTCGGCCTCTATTTCCTGCTGCCGCAGGAGCATCTTGACTGGCTGTGGCGCGCCTCCCTGCTGTTCGGCGCCGCGCCGGCACTGCTGATTATTGCCGTCCGCAGTCGATTTATGAATGAATCCCCTCTGTGGGCGGCGAACCAGGGCGATCTGACCTCTGCAGTGCGTATTTTACGCGACTCCTGGGGGATCCATGCCCATGAGGTCCCGGCGGCGAAGCCCGCGCCCGCGCCGAAAGTGAGCTTCCGCGTGCTGTTCGAAAAACCCTACCGTGAGCGGACTATCGTCGCCGGGGTGATGAATATCTGTATCTCCTTCGAGTACACGGCGATTGCCTTTTTCCTGCCGTCAATTCTTGCCCAGTTCCTCGGGGCTGGCGTCTTCGAAACTATTTCGGCATCGCTGGGGCTGAACGCCCTGTTTGCTTTTACCGGCGGGCTGCTCGGTATGCATCTGGCGTGGAAATATCCTTCGCGTCATGTGGCGATAGCCGGCTTCGCCCTGCAGTTTGTGGCGCTGATTGTGCTGGCGCTGGTGGGGCAACCGCACGCGACGGCAGGTATCGTGCTGGCTATCGCGATGCTGGGGCTGTGGCTGTTCGCCGAAGGGTTTGGCCCGGGGGCGCAGCTGATGATCTACCCGGCGCTCTCCTATCCTACTGCCATTCGCGCCACCGGGGTCGGTTTCAGCCGGGCACTCTCCGGGATCGGCAGCGCGCTGGCGTTGTTTATTCTGCCGCTGCTGCAGGCCTCCCTCGGCACGCAGATGTTCTGGGTGGTCTCGCTTGCCGCCATTATTCCCATTTTCTTCCTGCTGGCGGTCCGTCATGAACCGACGCGAGAAGATATCGACGCACTCCATGAATAAGGAACTGACAATGACCCTGCTCTCCACTGGCACCGATTATGACGCGCTGGCGGCCGCCTTCCGCCCGATATTCACCCGTATCGCCCAGGGCGCTGCGGAGCGCGAACAGCAGCGCATTCTGCCCGATGAGCCGATCCGCTGGCTGAAAGAAGCGGGCTTCGGCACGCTGCGTATCCCGCGCGAGAAGGGCGGCTGGGGCGCTTCGCTGCCGCAGCTCAGCGCGCTGCTGATCGAGCTGGCGCAAGCGGACTCTAACCTGCCGCAGGCCCTGCGCGCGCACTTTGCCTTTGTGGAAGATCAGCTGAATCAGCCGGATTCCGCCGGGCGCGACCGCTGGTTTCGTCGCTTCCTCGACGGTGAGCTGGTGGGCAGCGGCTGGACGGAGATCGGCGCGGTTAAGCTGGGAGAGGTGAACACCAGAGTGACGCCGACAGAGGGCGGCTGGCGACTCGACGGCGAGAAGTTTTACAGCACCGGCGCGCTGTACGCCGACTGGATCGATGTGTTTGCCCGGCGCAGTGATACCGCCGGCGATGTGATAGCCCTGGTCAGTACCCAGCAGACCGGCGTGGAGCGGGAAGATGACTGGGATGGCTTTGGCCAGCGGTTGACCGGCAGCGGAACCACCCGCTTTACCGGCGCTCGGGTGGAAACCGAACATGTCTATGATTTTGCCCAGCGCTTTCGCTATCAGACCGCCTTCTACCAGCATGTGCTGCTGGCGACCCTCGCGGGCATTGGCCTGGCGGTTGAGCGGGATGCCGCGCAGGGCGTCAAACATCGCTCCCGGATGTACAGCCACGGCAACGCCGCCGTGCCGCGCGATGACGCCCAGGTTCTGCAGGTCGTTGGGCAGATCAGCAGCTGGGCATGGGCGACCCGGGCCGCGGTCCTGCAGGCCGCGGAATCGCTGCAGCAGGCCTATGTGGCGCACGTCAGCGACGACGAAGCATTGATTGCCCGGCGTAACCAGCTGGCGGAAGTGGAAGCGGCGCAGGCGCAGGTGATCGCCAGCGACTGGATCCCGCGGGCGGCGACGGAGCTGTTTAATGCCCTCGGGGCGTCGGACACGCGGACCCGTCTGGCGCTGGATCGCCACTGGCGCAATGCGCGGACGGTCGCCTCGCATAATCCGGTGATTTATAAGGCACGCAATATCGGTAACTGGCTGGTGAACGGTGAAGCGCCCACCTTTATCTGGCAGATTGGCAATGGTGAGAAAACGGCGGGGTAAGCCTGTCGGCGACGGGAGGCGCAGTGCTTCCCGTCGTCAGGAAAATCAAGGTTTATCCAGCGACCAGGTGGCGCTGCGCACGTCGACTTTCACCGGCAGCAGGCCGATGCGCGTAAAGGTATCCGCCAGCGCCTGCTGTTCGTTATACACCGCCGGGGTCATGCGTTCGGCACCGTAGGGCAGGCGGGCCAGGGTCTTCAGCCAGATGGCTTTATCCAGTCCGGTTGAGGTCGACAGCAGCCCGGCGGCCTCGTCCTGATGGCTGTTCGCCCACGCGCTGAGTTTACCCAGCTCATCCACCACCTGCTTTGCTGTCTCCGGGTAGGTATCTGCAAACTTGCGGCTGGCGAGATAGAAGGTGTAGTGCGGCACCAGCCCCTCGGCATTGCGGATCTGTCGGGCTTTCGCGTTGGTTTCCACTTCTGCGAGGAACGGATCCCAGATCACCCACGCATCAATCGCCCCGCGCTGGAAAGCGGCGCGGGCATCCGCCGGCGGCAGATAGACCGGGGTGATGTCTTTATAGCTGAGGCCCGCTTTTTCCAGTGCGGCAACCAGCAGGTAGTTGACGTCAGACCCCTTGTTCAACCCCACGCGCTTGCCCTTCAGGTCGGCCACGCTGTGGATTGCCGACTGTTCAGGCACCACAATCGCTTCCGTTTTCGGGTTAGCGGGGGAATGGGCAAGGTAGACCAGATCGGCTTGCGCCGCCTGGGCAAAGGCCGGAGGCGCATCGCCGGTCGCGGCCAGATCGATACTACCGACATTCAGCCCCTCCAGCATTTGCGGTCCGGCGGGGAATTCGACCCAGCGTACGGCAATACCCTGTTTTTTCAGGCTCTCATCCAGCGTGCCGCGGTACTTCAGCAGCGCGAAGATATTCGCCTTTTGATAGCCGATGTTGACGGTTTCCGGCGCTTTGGCCAGCGCGGAGGTAGAGAGGGCGGCGAGGACCAGCAGCCAGGCGGGGCGGAATCGGTTGGACATTGTCTGTTCTCCTTAGCGGTTTTGCGTAAGGTAACAAACAGCGCTTATAACCATTAAATAACTAAAATTTTATTGATATAACAAAAAGAGTTATTCAGGACGATGACCCGACACGCCGACGCGTGCCGGGTCTGAGGATTAATCGCAGGCGACGATCTTCATCGCCAGGCCACCGCGAGAGGTTTCCCGGTACTTGGCGTTCATGTCTTTACCGGTTTCGTACATGGTCTCGATCACTTTATCGAGGCAGACGCGCGGCTCGCTGGTCCGGCGCAGCGCCATTCGCGCGGCGTTGACCGCTTTCACGGCGGCGATAGCGTTGCGTTCGATGCACGGTACCTGCACCTGGCCGGCAACCGGGTCGCAGGTCAGGCCGAGGTTATGCTCCATGGCGATCTCTGCCGCGATGCACACCTGACCCGGGCTACCGCCCAGCAGTTCCGCCAGACCGGCCGCCGCCATCGAGCAGGCGACGCCCACTTCACCCTGACAGCCGACTTCGGCGCCGGAGATTGACGCGTTCATCTTATACAGCGAACCAATCGCGCTGGCGACCAGCATATAGCGGGCCAGAGAGTTGCTGTTCACCTTGCGGATAAACTTGTCGTAGTAGGCCAGCACCGCCGGCACGATACCGCAGGCGCCGTTGGTTGGCGCGGTAACGACCCGGCCACCGGCGGCGTTCTCTTCGTTCACCGCCAGGGCGAACATATTGATCCAGTCGACCACCGCCATCGGATCGCTGTTGGTGGTGTCCTGACTCACCAGCATGCGGCGCAGCGCGGCGGCCCGGCGCGGCACGCGCAGTTTGCCCGGCAGAACGCCTTCGGTGGTGATGCCGCGTTCGATACCGGCGCTCATCACTTCCCATACCGCGGCAAAGTGTTGCTCCAGCGCTTCTTTGCTGTGCAGCGCCAGTTCGTTCTGCATCATCAGCCCAGAGAGCGACAGCCCGGTTTCACGGCAGTGACGCTGCAGGTCGGCGGCGTTTTTATAAGGGTAAGGAACCGCAACCGGCGCATCGGCGATCTGGCCGAAGTGCGCTTCGTCGACGATAAAGCCGCCGCCGATAGAGTAATACGTCTGGCTGTAGATCACCTTGTCACCGGCCAGGGCGGTAATGCGCATGCCGTTCTCATGCAGCGACAGGTTGTCGGCATGGAAATTCATGCACTGATCGACCGGGAAGTCCACTTCGTGCTGACCGTTGGCCAGCATCAGGCGGCCATGGGTGTTAACGTCCTGAATAAAGCCCGGAATGGCGTCGATGTCGACGGTGTCCGGCAGGTTGCCGGCGAGTCCCATGATAATCGCGATGTCGGTATGGTGGCCTTTACCGGTCAGGGAGAGGGAGCCATAGACGTCGACGACGACTTTGCTGACGTCGGCCAGCAGGCCGCGTGCGATCAGATCGTCAGTGAATTGTTTGCCCGCTTTCATCGGTCCAACGGTATGGGAGCTGGAAGGGCCAATGCCGATTTTAAAGATATCGAATACGCTGATCATATGTATTCCCGTGCTGTCGGAAAGCGCGCCGCCGTTAAGCGGCGCGGGGGGAGGTATTGACTGAATTAGCTGAACAGCGAGTAGAAGATCGCGGAGATGGCAATCAGACCCATAATCACCACGAAGACGTTGCTGATATGGCCGCTGTATTTACGCATCGCCGGCACTTTCTGAATCGCGTACATCGGCATCAGGAACAGGATCATCGCGATAATCGGGCCGCCAAGGGTCTCGATCATCCCGAGGATGCTCGGGTTCAGCGTCGCCACAATCCAGGTAGTCACCAGCATGAACAGCGCTGTCAGCTTGTTCAGTTTGTTGACTTCGATAGATTTGCCTTTACTGCGCAGGGATTTAATCACCATGCCGTTAAAGCCTTCGCGGGCGCCCAGATAGTGGCCGAGGAAGGATTTGGTGATGGCGATCATCGCGATGATCGGTGCCATCCAGGCGATAACCGGCGCGTTAAAGTGGTTTGCCAGGTAAGACAGAATCGAGATGTTCTGCTCTTTCGCCGCCGCCAGGTCCGCCGGAGAGAGGCTCAGGACGCAGCTGAATACGAAGAACATCACGGTCAGCACCATCATAATGTGAGCGCGGGCCAGGATGCTGGAGCATTTCTTCTCGGCGCCTGCGCCGTACTCTTCACGCTTGGCCACCGCGAAGGAGGAGATGATCGGCGAGTGGTTGAAGGAGAAGACCATCACCGGGATCGCCAGCCACAGGGTCATCAGCAGGCCATTGCCGGTTGCGGAGGCGCTGCTCAGGGAGAGCGTCTCCAGCGCCGCGCCGTTCCACTGCGGGATCAGGTACAGCGCCAGAATCATCAGGGCGATAACGAACGGGAACACCAGGATGCTCATCGCTTTCACAATCATCTGCTCACCGAAACGCACGATGGTCATCATGCCGACGATCAGGATCAGCGACAGAATGGCGCGCGGCGGCGGCGTCATGTGCAGCTGGTGCGACATGAAGGTTTCGACGGTGTTAGTGATCGCCACGCTGTACACCAGCAGGATCGGGTAGATAGCGAAGAAGTAGAGCAGGGTAATCAGCTTCCCTGCGCCTACGCCGAAGTGTTCTTCCACCACTTCGGTGATGTCTTCGCCCGGGTTTTTCCCGGAGAGGACGAAGCGAGTCATACCGCGGTGAGCGAAGAAGGTCATCGGGAAGGCCAGAATCGCCATGATAATCAGGGGGATCATGCCGCCGACGCCGGCGTTGATCGGCAGGAACAAGACGCCCGCGCCGATCGCTGTACCGTACAGGCCCAGCATCCACATGGTGTCGGTTTTACGCCATCCGCTGCGGGTTTCGCCCGAAACGATGGTGCTGGTTTGAGTGGTTTCCATCTGTATCTCCTGGAGGAATCAACAAAATCTAATGAACAAATACAATTGCGTAACATGAAATTCGTTTAATTACGGTTTTTTTAGAAATTTTCTCCGTAATAATTGGGCCGGAAAGATACATTTATATGGTTTATGCATCAGTGATCGCGATCTCAAATGCAATAATCCACTTTCAATGTGCGTATTTTTAGTCCAACAGCCTGTTTCTGGTGATCAGCCAGCGATTTGTGGCGCGCAGGCTACCATTTGCAGCATATGAGATAAAAGCGGAGCGGCGTAATAACGAGGGATTTACTGTAAAAAAGAGATGTAGTCGACGTTTTTGCGCTTAAAACCATTTTTTGCAGTGATAATTGTCGCAGTTTTTACCAACGCAAACGATTGGCTATGTAGAAATGATTCAGGTGACTGAATAATAACAGAAAGGTTTTTAGCGTGTTCTGGAAGTCAGAGGAAGAGAGCCCGCCGGGGGCAGGCTGTAGAAGATACCCCGGCGGGAGAGTGAGAAATCAGGCGATGATTTCGTAGCAAGGAATATAGGCGGTGCCGCCCGGCAGTTTCATACGATGCTGGGCGACGAAGCCCTGCAGCAGATCGTCCATGCGGCGCATCATCTCCGGATCGCCATGCAGCTTGTAAGGACCGTACTGCTCAATGGCCTGGATGCCCACCTCTTTGACGTTACCCGCGACAATCCCGGAGAAGGCGCGACGCAGGTCGGCGGCCAGCACTTCCACCGGTTGGTCCGGGGAGAGCTTGAGATTGGCCATATTTTCATGGGTCGGATCAAACGGCATCTGCAGGTCCGGCGAGATGCGAATCGACCAGTTGAAGCTGTAGGCGTCATCGGTCTCGCGACGGCTCTCTTTCACCAGCGGCATCGCTTTTTTCATCTGCCGCGCCACTTCCGCCGGATCGTCGATGATGATCCGATAGTGACGACGGGCGGACTCGCCCAGAGTATGGGTGATAAACTCGTCCAGCACGCGGAAGTAGTCGGCGCTCTCTTTCGGTCCGGTGAGGATCAGCGGCAGCACCTGCGCTTTGTTCTCCGGATGCATCAGAATACCCAGCAGATAGAGCAGCTCTTCGGCAGTGCCGACGCCGCCCGGGAAGATAATAATCCCGTGGGCGATGCGCACGAAGGCTTCCAGACGCTTTTCGATATCCGGCATGATGATCAGTTCGTTGACCAGCGGGTTCGGCGGTTCTGCGGCAATGATGGACGGTTCGGTCATGCCGATAAAGCGGCTGTCTTTGTAGCGCTGCTGCGCGTGGCCGACGGCGGCGCCTTTCATCGGGGCCTCCATCGCGCCAGGCCCGCAGCCGGTGCAGATGTTCAGTTCGCGCAGTCCCAACTGCGTACCGACGCGGCGGGCGTAGAGATATTCGTTTTCATTAATGGAGTGACCGCCCCAGCAGACGATCATGTTCGGTGCTTCGCCGACGTGCAGCGCGCGGGCGTTGCGCAGGATCGAAAACACCAGGTTGGTGATATGGACCGAACTTTCCAGATCGAGATTCGGGAAGCGAACGGTATTGTGGATCTGGCCGTAAACGAACAGGATATCGCGCAGCACGGCGAACAGGTTGGCCTGCAGGGAACGGATAATACGCCCGTCAACGAAAGCTTCTTCCGGCGGGTTGATCAGTTCCAGCTTCACGCCACGTTCGCGACGCAGCACGTTAATCTCGAAGTTTTCAAAACGGGAGAGCAGCTCCTTGCTGTTATCGGTCAGGCTCCCCGAGTTAAGCACAGCAAGCGAGCAGTTGCGAAAGAGTTGATACAGGTCACTGCTGGCGGTGCGCTTAAGCATATCCACTTCCAGCTGCGACAGCATATCCATTGAACCAAGCGGGCTAACATGTGTAATCAAGTGAACTCCTTACAGGACGCTTATGGTCTTCCTGTGATTACAATAGCCCTGCGAGCGGCGTTTCCACAACCTTGCGCGCGCCTAAACGCACGCATATTGTGAAATTATTTATTATTGTCGGGCGAGGCGGCCAGTGGCGGGGGAAAAGTCGCCGTTGCTGCGCCAGGGGTTGATATCCAGACCGCCGCGTCGCGTATAGCGGGCGTAAACGGAAAGCGATTCCGGCTGGCAGAAACGGAGAATATCGTTAAAGATGCGCTCGACGCACTGCTCATGGAATTCGTTATGATGGCGGAATGAGACCAGATAGCGCAGGAGCTGCTCGCGGTCGATTTTCGCCCCCCGATACTGGATCTGTACCGAGCCCCAGTCCGGCTGGTGGGTGATCAGGCAGTTGGATTTCAGCAGATGGCTGACCAGCGTCTCTTCCACTATTTTGCCGCTGGCGGCGCCCTGCAGATAGTCGGCGCTGAACTGATAGTTATCGATCTCGATATCCTGATCGTCGATGCAGGCGCCGTGCAGGTGGGCAATCGGCTGGCCTTCCAGTTCATCCAGCCGATACAGCGCCACCTTGACCTCGCCCTGCGCGCAGGCGCTCAGATCGCGGGTCAGCGTCTCTGCAACGTCCTGCCAGCTGGCGAAACGCGTCTGGTTAAAGCTGTTGAGATAGAGCTTAAAGCTTTTTGACTCCACCAGATTGACGCTGGTGTCGGGGAGCTCGACGTGGCCGACAGCGACCTGCGGCAGGCCTTTGCCGTTCAGCCAGGAGAGTTCGTACAGCGTCCAGATATCGGCGCCGTGGAACGGCAGGTTATCGGCATGCAGGCCCAGCGGATCGCGGTTAAGGCTGCGCGGGACGCCCTGCAGCAGCGAGGCGTCATAAGTATCGCGGTAATCGGTTGATTTACCGAGCGTCAGGCCGGCCAGCGCCTGATGATTATCGTAAGAAGACATGTTTCACCATAGTAAAGCGGGTACACTATCTCTCCAGTGTATCCTGTCTAACGTGAAGAGAGAAACCGGTGGACCATCAGACCGCAGAAGCGCTGCGCGCTTTTACCCAACGATACTGCGCCGCCTGGCAGCAACAGCGCAACAGCCTGCCGCGCAGTGAAGAGCTTTACGGCGTTCCGTCGCCTTGCGTCGTTGATACCCAGGGCGAGGCCGTATTCTGGCAGCCGCAGCCGTTTTCGCTGGCGCAAAATATCAGCGCGGTTGAACGCGCCCTGGATATTGTGGTACAACAGCCGCTTCATTCTTATTATACCACTCAGTTTGCCGGCGACATGACCGGCCGGTTTGCCGACGAAACGCTGACGCTGCTGCAGACCTGGAGTGAAGAGGATTTCCAGCGGGTGCAGGAAAACTTAATCGGGCACCTGGTGGTACAGAAGCGCTTGAAGCTGGCGCCGACGCTGTTTATCGCCACCCTCGAGAGTGAACGGGATGTGATTTCCGTCTGTAATCTCAGCGGCGAGGTGATCAAAGAGACCCTCGGCACCGCCAAACGCATCACGCTTTCCCCCTCGCTTGCGAGTTTCCTCAGCCACCTTGAGCCGGTTCTGTAATCCAGTCTACCTGGTCGTTTGTGAGAGATCTCTTACAAAACCTGTAAGAGATCGTCATCATTTAAGGCAAATTTAATCCCTTCTTTTTTTTATAAGTCATTGGTATAAAATCAGATCTTAATTTTTTCGTCCTTTTGAGTGGGGACTAATCTTAAGAGATTGTCTCAAGAAGGGTTGTAAGACGAGGCAGAATCAGTGATCCTATGTCTGTCGACAGGAAGTCGCGAAATGAAGCGAACATCAGGATGATGGCGCTTCTGCAGGACCCGCCAGGATGGCGTTGCAAGGACAGGCTTCAGGATGAAGCAAGGATAACGCAGGAACGCGTAATGGACACCTCCAGGATGGAGAACGAGAGCCGCTCAGGATGAACGGTGGATCAGGAAGATCGGGACAAACTTATGGATAAGTCATTTCGCATCGGGGTGGTGTGAAAGCAGGATGCACGTGTTTATGGATGAACATGGTCAGGAGACCTCAGGAAAAGTTTTCAAGGACGAGCAGGGAGCACCAATGTAGCGGGACTGCTGCAAAACGAACCGGGAGCACTGTTTATACAGTGCTCCCTTTTTTTATTTCTCCTGCGGATTTGCTATCCTGCGCCCGGTTTTTAACTCATCGAGGTTTCCCCATGACTCTTCACGATAGCGTGCGCGATCGCCTGCGCGCCATTGAAGCCCTGCTGCGCGAAACGGAGCACTGGCAGGAGACGGCGCCTGACAGCAGCGCCTTCGCCAGCGATAAGCCGTTTTGCCTGGATACCCTGGAGCCGCTGGAGTGGCTGCAGTGGGTCCTGATCCCGCGTATGCACCAGCTGCTGGAGAGCGGCCAGCCGCTGCCGCAAAATTTTGCCGTTGCGCCTTATTACGAAATGGCTCTGGATCAGGCCCACCCGGTCCGCGAATCCATGCTGGCGGAACTTCTGCTGTTAGACGCGCTGTTTGCCGGTGAGCAGGCCTGATGCTGGAGATTATCTACCAGGACGACTGGCTGGTGGCGGTCAACAAACCCTCGGGCTGGCTGGTGCATCGCAGCTGGCTCGATCGCGACGAGAAAGTGGTGGTGATGCAGACCGTGCGCGACCAGATCGGTCAGCACGTTTTTACCGCTCATCGTCTCGACCGGCCCACCTCCGGCGTGCTGCTGATGGGATTGTCGAGCGAGGCGGGCCGGCTGCTGGCGCAACAGTTCGAGCAGCACCAGATCCGGAAGCGCTACCATGCGATCGTCCGCGGCTGGCTGATGGAAGAGGCGCTGCTGGATTACCCGCTGGTGGAGGAGCTGGATAGAATCGCCGATAAGTTCGCCCGCGAAGATAAAGGGCCGCAGCCAGCGGTAACCCACTACCGCGGTCTGGCGACAGTGGAGATGCCGGTGGCAACCGGGCGTTATCCCACCACGCGCTACGGGCTGGTGGAACTGGAGCCGAAAACCGGCCGCAAGCACCAGCTGCGCCGCCATCTTGCTCATCTGCGTCATCCGATCCTTGGCGACAGCAAGCACGGCGATCTGCGGCAAAACCGCAGCGCCGCAGAACATTTCGGCTGTCACCGCCTGATGCTGCACGCCAGCGAGCTGTCGTTGACCCATCCTTTTACCGGCGAGCCGCTGACCCTGCGCGCTGGTTTTGACGAGGTCTGGATGCGCGCCCTGTCGCAGTTTGGCTGGCGAGGGCTTCTCCCGCTAAATGAAAGGGTTGAGTTTGCCGATGACTGCGGTCAGGATGAAGGGAATAAGGTCAATCCAGGGAGATAATAGCATGGCGGAAGTCGGAATTTTTGTCGGCACCATGTACGGCAACTCGCTGCTGGTCGCGGAAGAAGCGGAAGCGATCCTCAGCGGACTGGGACACAAGGCAACCGTGTACGAGGATCCGCAGGTCAACGACTGGGAATCCTATACGGGTAAATATGTGCTGGTGGTCACCTCCACCACCGGGCAGGGCGATCTGCCGGACAGCATTGTTCCGCTGTATGAGGGGATGAAAGATATGTATCAGCCCCATCTGCGCTACGGCATTATCGCGCTCGGCGACAGCACCTATGCTAACTTTTGCGGCGGCGGGCTGAAGTTCGACCAGCTACTGCAGGAGCAGGGCGCGAAGCGCATCGGCGAGATGCTGAAGATTGACGCCAGCGAAGACCCGGAGCCGGAGAGCGTCTCCAATCCGTGGGTTGAGCAGTGGGCCACCCTGCTCGAATAAAAGCGCTGCCCTCTCCCTACGCAGAGGGCGCTCTTTCAATACGTCGCAGCCAGATACGCGGACGTCAAAATGGTAGCGCGTTCCTGGCGCCACGCCTTTAGGCAAACGCCACAATATCCTTAGCAATATCATGGCTTAAGCCAGCCAGTTTCACCGGGTCAAGTGAGGTATTTCACACTCCGGCCCTTTTTGCTGTGCTTTGCGGCTCCAGCGGCGCTGGTTTTTCATTTCCGTGAACTTCCCCCCATTCTTTCAGGCATTCGCCACAAACCACCTGCAATAGCGGCGTAAAAGCTGTGTAGATGCACGGTGAGCCGCGGTGTGCCTCTTCATATACTGCTCCAGCCAGTGATAAATGCAGTGCCAGATATAACGACAACTATCAAAACACGACCACGTCATTCTGATTACCCTACAGGTTGTGCTGTTCAGAATGAACGTAGCTAAACGCTATGATTCAGGAGTACAACAATGAGTTCATTAAGTCAGGCGGCGACGGCGGCTGAAAAGCGCACCAACGCCCGCTACTGGATAGTGGTGATGCTGTTTATCGTCACTTCTTTTAACTATGGTGACCGGGCGACGCTGTCGATCGCCGGTTCAGAAATGGCCAAAGATATCGGCCTCGATCCTGTTGGCATGGGGTATGTGTTCTCCGCGTTCTCATGGGCGTATGTCATCGGCCAGATCCCGGGCGGCTGGCTGCTTGACCGCTTCGGTTCGAAGCGCGTCTATTTCTGGTCGATCTTCATCTGGTCGATGTTTACCCTGCTGCAGGGCTTCGTCGATATCTTCAGCGGCTTTGGCATTATCATCGCGCTGTTCACTCTGCGTTTCCTCGTCGGCCTTGCCGAGTCGCCGTCATTCCCCGGCAACAGCCGTATCGTCGCCGCCTGGTTCCCGGCGCAGGAGAGGGGGACGGCGGTATCGATTTTTAACTCCGCCCAGTACTTTGCCACCGTTATCTTCGCGCCGATCATGGGCTGGCTGACGCATGAGGTGGGTTGGTCGCACGTGTTCTTCTTTATGGGCGGCCTGGGGATTGTGATCAGCTTTGTGTGGTTGAAAGTGATCCACGATCCGAACAACCATCCGGGCGTGAACCAGAAAGAGCTGGACTATATCGCCGAAGGCGGGGCGCTGATCAACATGGATCAGAAGAGTAGCGCGCAGAAAGTGCCGTTTAGCGTCAAAATGGGACAGATCAGACAGCTGATCGGATCGCGGATGATGATCGGCATCTATATCGGTCAGTATTGCATCAACGCCTTAACCTACTTCTTTATCACCTGGTTCCCGGTTTATCTGGTGCAGGCGCGCGGCATGTCGATCCTCAAAGCCGGCTTTGTCGCCTCCGTTCCGGCGGTGTGCGGCTTTGTCGGCGGGGTGCTGGGCGGGGTGATTTCCGACTGGTTAATGCGCCGCACCGGCTCGCTGAACATCGCGCGCAAAACGCCGATCGTGCTGGGGATGCTGCTCTCCATGACCATGCTGATGTGTAACTATGTCAACGTGGAGTGGATGGTGATCGGTTTTATGGCAATGGCCTTCTTCGGCAAAGGGATCGGGGCGCTCGGCTGGGCGGTGATGGCGGATACCGCGCCGAAAGAAATTAGCGGTCTCTCCGGCGGCCTGTTCAACATGTTCGGCAATATCTCCGGTATCGTCACTCCCATCGCCATCGGCTATATCGTTGGCACCACCGGCTCGTTCAACGGCGCGCTGATCTACGTCGGCATCCATGCCCTGGTGGCGGTGCTGAGTTACCTGGTGTTGGTGGGCGATATCAAACGCATCGAACTGAAACCTGTGGTGGGGCGCTCATCATGACTACCCAATCCAGCCCGATTATCACTGAGATGAAGGTCATTCCGGTGGCCGGGCACGACAGCATGCTGCTGAACATCGGCGGGGCGCACAACGCCTGGTTTACCCGCAATATCGTGGTATTGACCGATAACGCCGGCCACACCGGCGTTGGCGAAGCGCCCGGCGGGGAGGTCATCTACCAGACGCTGCTGGCGGCGATCCCGCAGGTGGTGGGCCAGGAGGTCGCCCGACTCAATCGCGTAGTGCAGCAGGTGCACAAAGGCAATCAGGCGGCGGATTTCGATACCTTCGGCAAAGGGGCGTGGACCTTCGAACTGAAGGTTAACGCGGTGGCGGCGCTGGAAGCGGCGCTGCTCGACCTGCTCGGCCAGGTGCTGAAGGTGCCGGTCTGCGAGCTGCTGGGGCCGGGTAAGCAGCGTGATGCCGTCACCGTGCTGGGCTACCTGTTCTATATTGGCGATCGGCAGAAAACCGACCTTGGCTATCTGGACCATACGCCGGGCGATCATGAATGGTACCGCCTGCGCCATCAGCAGGCGTTGAGCAGCGAGGCGGTAGTGCGTCTGGCGGAAGCCGCCCAGGATCGCTACGGTTTCAAAGACTTTAAGCTGAAGGGCGGCGTGCTGTCCGGCGAGCAGGAGATCGACACCGCGCGGGCGCTGAAAAAGCGTTTTCCGGAGGCGCGCATCACCGTCGACCCGAACGGCGCCTGGCTGCTGGATGAGGCCATCGCGCTGTGCAAAGGGCTGCAGGATGTCCTGACTTATGCCGAAGATCCGTGCGGTGCCGAGCAAGGTTTCTCCGGCCGGGAGGTGATGGCCGAGTTCCGTCGTGCCACCGGGCTGCCGGTCGCCACCAATATGATCGCCACCAACTGGCGTGAAATGGGCCATGCGGTGATGCTCAATGCCGTCGACATCCCGCTGGCGGACCCGCATTTCTGGACGCTCTCCGGCGCGGTACGGGTGGCGCAACTGTGTGACGACTGGGGGCTCACCTGGGGCTGCCATTCCAACAACCACTTTGATATTTCCCTGGCGATGTTTACCCACGTCGGCGCCGCCGCGCCGGGCAACCCCACCGCCATTGACACCCACTGGATCTGGCAGGAGGGCGACGCGCGCCTGACCAAAAATCCGCTGCAGATTATTCACGGCAAGATTGCCGTGCCAGACGCGCCGGGACTCGGCGTGGAACTTGACTGGGAGCAGGTGCGCAAAGCCCATGAGGCCTATAAAGCGCTGCCGGGCGGCGCGCGCAACGACGCAGGCCCGATGCAGTACCTGATCCCCGGCTGGACATTCGACCGCAAACGTCCCGTTTTCGGCCGCCACTAATTAAAAAGGATGATGCTATGACGACTTTCACTTCAACGCCCGTTGTTACGACCATGCAGGTGATCCCGGTTGCCGGCCATGACAGCATGCTGATGAACCTGAGCGGCGCGCACGCCCCGTACTTCACCCGCAATATTGTGATTATCAAAGATAACGCCGGGCATACCGGCGTCGGCGAAATCCCCGGCGGCGAAAAAATCCGCCAGACCCTGGAAGATGCCGCGCCGCTGGTGGTGGGCAAAACGCTGGGCGAGTACAAGAATGTGCTGGGCGCGGTGCGCAATCAGTTTGCCGACCGCGACGCCGGGGGCCGCGGCCTGCAGACCTTCGACCTGCGTACTACCATTCACGTGGTAACCGGGATTGAAGCGGCGCTGCTGGACCTGCTGGGCCAGCACCTTGGCGTCAATGTCGCTTCTCTGCTTGGCGATGGCCAGCAGCGCAGCGAAGTCGAAATGCTGGGCTATCTGTTTTTTGTCGGCAACCGCCACGCCACGCCGCTGGCCTATCAGAGCCAGCCGGATGAGCAGTGCGAATGGTATCGCCTGCGCCATGAAGAGGCGATGACGCCGGATGCGGTGGTCCGCCTGGCGGAAGCGGCGTATGAAAAATATGGCTTCAACGACTTTAAGCTGAAGGGCGGCGTGCTGGCCGGTTTTGAAGAAGCTGAGGCGATCAGCGCCCTGGCGAAACGCTTCCCGAATGCCCGCGTCACTCTCGACCCGAACGGCGCCTGGCTGCTGGAGGAAGCCATCCAGATTGGTAAACAGCTGAAGGGCGTGCTGGCCTATGCGGAAGACCCATGCGGCGCCGAACAAGGTTTCTCTGGCCGCGAAGTGATGGCCGAGTTCCGCCGCGCGACGGGCCTGCCGACCGCGACCAATATGATCGCCACCGACTGGCGACAGATGGGCCATACCTTGTCCCTGCAGTCGGTGGATATCCCGCTGGCGGACCCGCACTTCTGGACCATGCAGGGGTCGGTGCGTGTGGCGCAGATGTGCCATGAGTTCGGCCTGACCTGGGGATCGCACTCCAATAACCACTTCGACGTGTCGCTGGCGATGTTCACCCATGTCGCGGCAGCGGCGCCGGGTAAAATCACCGCGATTGATACCCACTGGATTTGGCAGGAGGGCAACCAGCGTCTGACCAAACAACCTTTTGAAATCAAAGGCGGTATGGTGCAGGTACCGAGTACCCCGGGCCTGGGGGTTGAGCTGGATATGGACCGCGTGATGCAGGCAAATGAGCTATATAAGAAACATGGTCTTGGCGCCCGCGACGATGCGATGGCGATGCAGTATCTGATCCCGGGCTGGACCTTTGACAACAAGCGTCCATGCATGGTGCGCTAAAAGGCCGCCGGCCTCTGCGGGGGCCGGCATTGCGCGACAGCGCCAGGGGTTGGCTCAGAGTAAGGACAGCACATGAAAATAGTGATCGCACCGGATTCCTGGAAGGAGAGTCTGAGCGCGCTGGAAGTGGCCACGGCGATAGAGCAAGGCTTTCGCGAGATTTATCCTGACGCGGAGTACGTCAAGCTGCCGGTTGCCGACGGTGGTGAAGGGACGGTGGAAGCCATGGTGGCGGCGACCGGCGGGCATCAGGTTCCGCTGACGGTCACCGGGCCGCTGGGTGAACCGGTTGAGGCATTTTATGGGCTGTCCGGCGATCGCCAGTGCGCCTTTATCGAAATGGCGGCAGCCAGCGGGCTGGAGAGCGTCCCGCCGGCGCAGCGTAATCCGCTGCTGACCACTTCCTGGGGAACCGGGGAGCTGATCCGACACGCGCTGGACGCCGGCGTGCGACAGATCATTATTGGCATTGGCGGCAGTGCGACCAATGACGGCGGCGCCGGGATGGCGCAGGCGCTGGGGGCGAAACTGTTGACCGCCGACGGCCAGCAAATCGCCTCCGGGGGCGGCGCGCTGGAGACGCTGGCGCGTATCGACCTTAGCGAACTCGATCCGCGGCTGGCAGATTGCCGGATTGAGGTTGCCTGCGACGTCACCAACCCGCTAACCGGCCCGCAGGGGGCCAGCGCGGTGTTTGGCCCGCAAAAAGGGGCGACGACGCAGATGATCGACCGCCTCGACAGCGGCCTGCTGCACTATGCCCGGATAATCGCCCGTGATTTAGATATCGATGTGCTGAGCCTGGAAGGCGGTGGCGCGGCGGGCGGCATGGGGGCGGCGCTGTATGCGTTTTGTGGCGCAACGCTGCGCCCGGGCATTGAGATCGTCACCGATGCGCTGCAGCTGGCGACGCGGGTGGCGGATGCCGATTTAGTGATCACCGGCGAAGGGCGTATCGATAGCCAGACGATCCACGGCAAGGTGCCGGTGGGGGTAGCGAAGGTGGCGAAGCGTTTTAACGTTCCGGTGATTGGGATTGCCGGCAGCCTTACCGCCGATGTCGGGGTGGTGCATCAGCACGGACTGGATGCGGTATTCAGCGTGTTATATACCATCTGTACCCTGGATGAAGCGCTGGCCAATGCCGCCGCCAACCTGCGGATGACGGCGCGTAACGTCGCCGCGGTTTTGCAGATGGGCGATAAGCGGTAACCCGGCTGGCGCAGTGGTATTTGTAACCCGGATAAGGTGCGTAGCACCGCGATCCGGGAACCATCCCCGGTGGCGCTTACGCTTAC